>SXXH01000096.1 GCA_005789645.1 Planctomycetia bacterium | reverse complement strand
GAGGACCGCGCGGAAGCTGCCGCGCGGGGCGGGCCGGCGGCGCGCAGCGACGACATGGCCCTCCAACTCACTGACGCTCGGGACCGCAGGCGATGCAGCAGGCTGGCGCGATTTCGAGCACAACGAACGGGGCCAGCATCGGAAGCTGCTAGTCTCCCCCCGTGCCCCGCTGGAAACTGACCTGGTGGTCCGTCTGGACCGCCAACCTCATCACCGCCGTCGGCATGATGAGCTTCCTTCCCTACTTCCCCACGCACCTCGAAGCGCTGGGCATGGCCGATCGCGATGAGATCGCCCTGTGGGCCGGGTTCTGCTACGGCGCTGCGCCGTTCAGCGCTGCGTTGACCTCGCCATTGTGGGGGGTGCTCGGGGATCGGGTGGGGAGGAAGATCATGGTGGTGAGGTCGTTGCTCGCCATCACGGTCTTCGTGGGCTTGATGTACTTCGCGCGCACGCCGATGCAGCTGCTCGTGTTGCGGGTGCTGCAGGGGGCGTTCAGTGGATTCGCGGCGCCTAGCCTGACGCTGGTCTCCGTGGGGGCGCCGTTGGGAGAGCAAGGCAGGTTGTCGGGGGCGTTGCAGACGGCGATGGCGGCCGGGACCGTGCTCGGGCCGGTGCTCGGGGCGATTTTGGTGCCGTGGGTCGGGTGCGCGGATGTGTTCCTCGTCGTGTCCGCGTTGTCCTTGGCGTCGGCGATCGTGGTCGTGGCGCTGGCGCACGAGGAGCACGGGCAGCGCGCTCCGGCGCGTCCGTGGCGCGGGATCGGGGCGGCGTGGGACGGGCTGAAAACGGACTTGGGCGCGACGCTGGAGAGTCCTCGCTTGCGCGCGGCGCTGGCCATCGTCTTCTTCGTGCAGTTCGGGTTGGGCGCCACCAATCCGATCCTGGAGCTGCATGTGCGCGATCTAGTCGACGACCCGGCGCGGTGGCCGACGTGGACGAGCTTGCTGTTCAGCGGCAGCGCGCTGCTGCACATGCTGGCGATGCCGGCATGGGGGCGTTGGGGCGACAAGCACGGGCATGCGCAAGCACTGGTGGCCTGCGCCGCGGCGAGCGCTCTGGCCTTGTTCGCGCACGCCATGGCGGGATGGGTCGCGTTGCTGGTGGCGGCGCGCTGGGTCTTCGGGGTGACCATGGCGGGCAGCGCGCCCTGCAGCTTTGGTCTCGCGGCCAACGAAGTGCCTGTCGAACGCCGCGGCGGCGCCTTCGGCATCGTGTTCGGCGTGCGCACCATGTCGATCGCGGTGTCGTCGATCGCGGGGGGCTGGGCCAGCACGCACATCGGCATTCGCGGTGTCTTCGCCGCCACGGCCGCGATCCTCTTGTGGAGCGCGTGGTCGATGCGTCGCACGTTGCGTGCGGCCGGGGCAGCCTAGCGGCCTAGTCGCCGCAATATGCGCGGCTGGAGCAAGTGCACCAGATGCATGGCGCCGGGACGCGGCTCGCCTTCGAGCAGGAGCGCGCCGCCCTTGCCCAAGCGCAGTCCCGCGCGGGCGTCGAGTGCCTCCCAGCCGCAGACGAGCCAAAGCGCGAGGCGCGAAAGGTGCGGCTCGTGGCCCACGAGCGCGACGCTCTGTCCGCGCAGTCGGCCAAGCAGCGCCTCGTCCGCCTCGCGGGCGAGGCCGCCCTCGACGACCAGCGGGCCGTCGCACAAGGGAGCGAGGAGGTCGGCCGTTTCCTGCGCCCGCAGCAGCGGGCTGAAGCGCAACTCGTCGAAGCGCGCTCCGAGCTCGCGCAGGCCGCGTCGCGCGCTCGCCAAGCGCTCCCGGCCGCGCTCCGAGAGTGGGCGCACGGCGTCTGGTCGGCCTTCAGCCGCCTCCAGCGCGATGGCGTGGCGCACGAGCCAGAGCTTCACTTCGAGCCTCCTTCCTCGAGGACCGACTTGGCGGCCGCGCGCCACGCCAGCTTGGCGACGCGCAGGGACTCCTCCAGTGGCGACTTGTCCGTCTCGCCGGAGACCTGCAGGTCGTGCCAGCGTCCCAGCGCCGAGTGCGCGCGCGCGAAGTCGGTGGCGTCGAGGCCCAGCCACTCGCGTGCATGACGGATGCGGCGCGCGCGTCGCCGCAAGGCGTGCAGGGCGATGGATGCTTCCTCGCGCCAAGCCGCGCGACCTTGGACCACGAACTTGCGCTGCCACGCGGCGAGTCGCTCGAGCAAGTTGGACAATTCGGCTCTGGGCACGAAGGAGAGGCCGGCGCACAAGGCCTCGAGATCGTGCGAGGAGAGGTCGCGAGCGAGCCTCGCGACTTGTGCGGCGCGACGAGCACGCACCTCCTCTTCCGCAAGCGAGCGAGGCGGGCAGGCGTCGAGGTCGCGCAGATGGGCGCAGGCGCGGCGCAGGGCACGCAGGTCGTCGCGCAGCGCACGACGGCCGCACAGGCGCAGGCGCGCCTCGAGCTTCGCAGCGAGCGTGCGCAGGGCGTGGATGGACTCCGGCGAGCTTTCGGTGCGCGCACGACGCAGCGCATCGGCCAAGCCAGCCAACGGCAGGCCTTCATCCAGCGCAGGGCCGAGCGCTGCCGCCTTGTGTGCTGCATCAAGCATGGGAAGGACTGCGATATCCTACGGTTTCTTCGGGAGTGTGCTGGTCTTTGCAAACCCGGGCCAGTTCCGCGGGCCGTCAAGCTGGCGTGCAAGGTAGGGCGGGGCGACAATCCAAGTCCCCCCTCGCGCCATGACCCAGCCGCCCTCCGCACCCGAACGGGACCGCACCGTCGAACCCGACCTCAAGGACCCCGCGTTGTACATCAACCGCGAGCTCTCGTTGGTGGCCTTCAACCGCCGTGTGCTCGAGCAGGCCAAGGACGAGCGCACGCCGCTGCTCGAGCGCCTGCGCTTCTTGACGATCTGCTCGACGAACCTCGACGAGTTCTTCGAGATCCGCGTCTCGGGCCTCAAGCACCAAGTGTCGTTCCGTTCGACGCAATGCGGCCCCGATGGGCTGTTGCCGCACGAGGCGCTGGCGAAGGTCTCGGCGGAGGCGCACGAACTCGTCGCCGAGCAGTACCGCGTGCTCAACGAAGTGCTGTTGCCTGAACTGGAGGGGCACGGCATCCGAGTGTTGAAGCGGGCGCTATGGACGCCCAAGCAGGCTCGCTGGATCAAGCGCTACTTCCAGCAGGAGGTCGCGCCGGTACTGACGCCGATGGGCCTCGATCCCGCACACCCCTTCCCGCGGATCCTCAACAAGTCTCTCAACTTCGTGCTGCAGCTGGAGGGCGCCGACGCCTTCGGTCGCGACGCGGGCGTGGCCGTCGTGCAGGTGCCGCGCTCGCTGCCCAGGTTGATCGCGTTGCCGAACGAGATCGCCGAGGGGACGCACGACTTCGTGCTGTTGTCGTCGATCGTGCACAGCCAGGTCGAGGACATCTTCCCGGGCATGAAGGTCCTCTCGTGCCACCAGTTCCGCGTCACGCGCAACAGCGACGTGTGGGTCGACGAGGAAGAGGTCGACGACCTCATGCACGCCCTGAAGGGCGAGCTCTCCTCGCGCAACTACGGCGACGCCGTGCGACTCGAGGTCGCGCAGGACACCAGCGAAGAGATGGCGCGCTTCCTCTTGGAGAAGTTCCAGCTCGGCGCGGGCGACCTGTACCGGGTGCCGGGGCCGGTCAACCTGCACCGGCTCGTGGCCATCTGGGAGATGGTCGAGCAACCCGAACTCAAGTACCCGCCCTTCCTGCCCGCGGTGCCGCGACGCTTGCAGCAGTCGGATACGCTGTTCGACGCCATCGCGCGCGGAGACGTGCTGCTGCATCATCCCTTCGAGTCGTTCACGCCGATCGTCGAGCTCGTGCGCGCCGCGGCCGCCGACCCGAGCACGCTCGCGATCAAGCAGACGCTCTACCGCACGGGCGCCGACTCGCCGCTCGTGGAAGCCTTGCTCGCGGCCGCGCGCGCGGGCACGGAGGTGACCGTCGTCGGCGAGCTGCGCGCGCGCGTCGACGAGGCGGCG
>SXXH01000095.1 GCA_005789645.1 Planctomycetia bacterium | reverse complement strand
TGTGGGAGTCGTCGGCCTGCGCCACGCGGCTGGCGATCTCGAGGCTGTGCTTGTCGCGCACGACGAGGTCGGTGTTGGCGTGCACGGCCTTGGAAGCGAGCCAGAACGGGTAGGTGGCGCGGATCATCGCGCGCCAGCCTAGCGTGTGGTCGTGGGCGGCGGCGTCTGGCATCCTGCTTCCCGCATGCGCATCGACATCGTGCTGCCGATCGCCAAGGTGGCCGCCACGGGCAACCGCACCACGGCAGAGCGCCTGCGTCGCTTGTTCGCGGGGTTGCACGAGACGCGCTTGCGTCGTCGCTGGACCCACGGCCGGGCCGAGGTGTTGATCGCGCTGCACGCGGTCCGTTCCGGCGCCTCGATCGAGGCGTGGGCGCGCCGTCGCAAGGGCGCGCGACTGGTCGTCGTGCTGACGGGCACGGACATCTACGGGGGCGATCCGCGCCAAGCCGTCGTGCTCGAGCGCAGCTTGGCTTCGGCTTGGCGCATCGTCGCGTTGCAGGAGGACGCGGCCGCGCGGGTGCCGCGGCGCCACGCGGCGCGAGTGCGCGTGATCGTGCAGTCGGCGCAATTGCCGCGTTGCGCGCGCCTCGTGGCGGCGAGCTCCGCGCCCGAGATCGCGGGCGGGATCGTGGCGTTGTCCCATCTGCGAGAGGTGAAGGACCCGTTGTTGCTCGCGCGCGCCATGCAGCGCCTGCCGACCGACGTCGCGCTCTCGGCCGTGCACATCGGCGCCAGCTTGGACGCCGAGCTGGCGCGCGCCTGCGCGGAACGGGCGAGCGAACGCTGGCGCTGGATCGGCGAACGTCCGCGCTGCGTGGCGTTGCGGCGCGTGGCGCGCGCCCGGGCCTTGGTGCTCACGAGTCGCAGCGAAGGCGGTCCCAGCGTGCTGGCCGAAGCGGCCTTGCTGGGCCGCCCGATCCTCGCTTCGCGCACGGGAGGCGCGACCGGCATGCTTGGGCCCGATCATCCCGGTCTCTTCGAGCCGGGCGACGAGCAGCACTTGGCGAGCTTGTTGGAGCGCTTGGCGCGCGACGAGCACTTCGTGCGGGAGCTGGCCGATCGAAGCCGCGCGCTGGCGGCGCGCTTCGCGCCGGAGCGCGAGTTGGCCGCCTGGCGCGCGCTGCTGGCGGAGCCGACGGAATCCTAGAAGCGCAACTCCGCGCCCACCCGCCACGGCCTTTGGCGCAACTCCCACCGGCCAGGCACCCACACGCGGCGCACGACCGTCTCGTGGTGCCCGGGGATGCACAGCACGCGCCAATGCCCGGGGCGCACGAGCATCTGGCGTTCGCGGCCGCAAGGATCGCGCACGATGCGGTGCTCGGCGGGCACCCACACGCGCTCTTCGCGCGCCTCGACCCAGACCTTCTCGAGGCGCTCTTCGTGCCGTCCGTCGATCCAAACACGCTCCTCGCAGCGGCCATGGCCAGCAGCCACGCGCCAGTCGACCGGACGGGTGCCACCGCACGACGCGACGCGCGCCGACTTGGGCGAGAGTTCGACGCGCCAGCGATCGCCTCCGGGGTTGGCCGAGACCTCGCCTGCGAGCGCGAGCAGCGCGACGCCGAGGAAGGCCTGGCCGACGAGTCGGAGGGGGACTGCGGGGCAGCGACGAGCGGGCGTGGGCATGCGTCGCGAGCACGGGCGCCGGGGACTGCGGGAGTCGGCGGTCTGCCGCTCCTCGCGCCGGTCGCCACCATGGGGCGGCTCGCGCGCGACTGCGTTGCGAAGGGCGTGCCAAGTCCGCCAGTGGCGCCTCGAGCAGCGCCGGGCTCGCCCTGCAGCCGCTGCGCCCGGAGCCGCGGCCACGAGCGAGGCCACTGTCCACGCGCGCGGACACGGCGGAGCTGACGGCTAGTCCTTCTTGCTTGGCTTCTCGAAGATGATCTCCGAGAACCCAGCCCCGCCGCGCAGGCTGCCGCCAGGCGCACGCTCGAGGATGCGGATCTCGATGCGCTTGTTCGACTGCGGCTTCTCGAAGCGCACGACCACCGGCTCGAGCTCGTTCTCGGGGCAGGCGATCTCGAGCGGCTTGTCCTTGCCCACCTTGACCGAGAGCTTGACGAGCCGGTCGCTGGTGCCGATGTCGGCAGCGCTGCGCTGCGCGGGATGCAGGACGATGCGGTCGAACTTCAAGGGTTGGGCGCACTCGACGGCCAGCATGGGCGCCTGGTCGTCCTTCGCGCACATCCAGCGCGTCATGAAAGTCCCGTCGAGTCCGTTGGCGGCCTTGTCGAAGTTCGAGTACTCCGAGCTGGCCGAGAGCACCACCGACTCCACCGGCGCCGCCTGGCGATTGCGCCAAGTGCAGGCCTCGAGCATCCAGTTCTGCAGCGATCCTTCCGAGGCGACCACGCGCTCCTTCGACTCGATCGTGCCCGTCGGTTCCTTCGCACCGGCGGCGGCGTCGGCGCCCAGCACCGTCAAACGCACCTTGAGCTTGTACGACCCGGCCATCGGCAAGAAGTGCCGGTAGGGGAAGGGCTCGCCCTTCCAGGCGTTGGCGCCGTCGAGGTCGATGGACTTCACGATGCGTCCATCGACGAAGTACTCGACCTTCAACACGCGCACGCCGCCAAGCTCCTCGTTGCCGTACTTCCTCAAGGTGCGTTCCGACAAGCTGGCGACCCACATGGCGCAAGCCGAGCCGCCGGAGCTCTTGAGGCGCACGGCCTCGTTGGGGTCGTCGGCGACCACGGGTTGCGCGAAGAAGTCGCGCGTCTTGACGGTCGGACGCGAGGCGCGCTTGAGGAACAGGATGGCGAAGCTCGTGTCGGAAGTGCTGCCGGGATGCGCGCCGCCGTAGAAGTTGTTGAGTTGCCAGTCGCCGTTCGGCTTCTGGCGCGCGAGGATCCACTTGGCGCCCTCCGCGTACCATTCGTGGTCGCCGAGCAACTCGGTGCCCAGCAGCGATCCCACGCGCTCGATCCCGTAGGCGTAGTAAAGCGGCCAACCACCCCAGATGGCGGCCAAGTTGTCGGCTTCCTTGAACGGGAACTGGTCGCCGAGCCATGCGGCGCCCCATTGGATCCCCTCGAAGGAGCGCGTGCCCAGTTCGCCCTTGATGCGGTTGCCGAGGCATTCGCGTCCGATCGCCAGCACCGACACGCCTGCCGCCACCATCGCAGGTCGGATGTCGGTGTTGCCGTGGTAGCCGAAGCCGGCAGCCATGGCCTTGCCGCCTGCTCCGCCCTTGGCTCCCGTGCCGAGGCTGTCCTCGTCGGCGCCGCCTTCGCGCCGCACGGGCGCCTCGATCGGGAAGGGATCTTCCTGCAAGTCGAGCACGGCGTCGAGCGTGTCGAGCCAGGCCTTCTCGGGGATGTCGATGCCCGCGTGGTGCGCGGCTCGCAGGCCCAGCACCGCGTATTGCGTGTTCGACAGGTCGGGCGGCGTGGGATCCTTGTTCCACTTGTCCCAATCGCCCTCCCAAGTGTTCGGATAGCCCCACAAGCCGCCGCGGCTGTCCTTCAAGAGCTTGGCCGTGATGGCCTTCATGCGCGGGATGTACTTGGCTTCGCGCGTCGCCTCGTAGGCCGTCAGCATCAAGCCGGCGGTGTAGGTCTCGTTGTAGGGCAGCACATCCAACGCGGCGAAGGCGCGTTGCACGCTCGGATGTTCGTAGGGCAGTCCCGCGCGCAGCAAGGTGTAGGCGCACAGCGCCGTCGTGCCGCCGTGGAAGCCGCCGCCGCGCGGCTTCTGCATCATGCCCCAGGTGCCATCGGCCATCTGGTTCTTCAAGAGCCACTGCAGGCCGCGTTCGATGGCCGCTTCGACCTGGCCTTGCAGCACCGGGTCGCGCGCCATCAAGATCGGCGGCGCGGTTTCGCCCAAGAGCGCGAAGCGTTCGACGGAGAGCCGCGCGCGCCCGGGGATGATCCCCACCTCGCCCAGCGAAGCGCGCGCGATGTCGATCGTCGACAAGGTCGCGCCGCCGACGAGCAAGGAGAGGGTGCTGTCCACGCGCACGACCTGCACCTCGAAGGGCTTGCCTGGCGTGGCATGCTTGGCGATGGGCGCGAGCTTCTGCTGCTTGGATCCATACCACTCGCCGTCGACGGCGAAGTGGCCATCGGGCCCGTCGAGGATGATGTAGGCGCCGCCGACCTTGAGCGCCGCGCCGCTGCCATCGAAGGCCTCGAGCGAGAGCTTGAGCTTGACGCCGCCGTCCGAAACCGTCAGCAACTCGTCCGCCCACAGCGGATCGCCGGAGGAGGCCAGCCCGTCCTTGGTGCGCATCCACGGCGCTCCCTCGTAGCGGATGCGTTGCACATCCTTGCCATCGACCAGCACGCGTTCCGGCAAGGCCGGTGCTTGGCCGCGCGCGTCCGGAGTGGCGACGAGCAGGCACGCGACGAAGAAGCAGAGAGCCGCGACGAGGGGGGGCGGAGGCCGCATGCGACCTAGTTCAGCCTCGCGAGCGGGGGTGGTCAAGACGACTGGACGGCTCGGGCGCCTCGTGCGCTTGGCGCGGCACCTCGTCGGGAGCGGATCGGCCACCCGGCCGGAACGTCGCCAAGCGCAGTCCATCGTCGCGCGGACGCGACTCCTCCGAGGGTCCGAGGCGCGGATCCGCCATACCACGTGGGGCGCGCCAAGAGCGGGAAAACCGCCATTCGCGCGTGCTCCGCACCCCCTCCAGGCGGCCGAGGTGGTAGCCTTTTCCTTGTCGCGACGCGGGCTGGCTCCCGCGCCGGAAGTTCCTGCGTGCCCCGCGCCACTCCGCCCGGCACGCATCATCCCTGGATCACGACCATGCGCTTCCTCACCACGGTACTCGCCACCGCCTTCCTCGCCGGCCACGCCGCCGCCCAAGGCACCGACACCTGCACCAACCCGACGCCGATCAGCGGCCTCGCCACCTTCAACTTCAACAACGCCGCCGCCACGAACACGACCGGTGCAGGCAACACCTGCGGCACCATGGGACGCGACCTGTTCTGGACGTGGACCGCCCCCTCGACCGGCACCTTCGCGGTCAGCACCTGCGGAGGCGCGAGCTTCGACACGGTGGTCGCCATCTACGCGGGAGCTGCTTGCCCGACGGCCTCGCAGGCCTTCCTCGCCTGCAACGACGACAACTGCAACCTGCAAAGCTCCGCGAGCTTCAACGCGACCGCCGGCGCGCAATACCTGATCCGCATCGGCTCCTACAACGGCGGCGCGGGCGGCGCGGGCACCTTCAACATTGCCGTCGGCACGCCCGGCGGCGGCGGCTGCCCGACCCAGACGACCGGCCCGGACGTGATCGTGGGCAACATCCCCGACATCTCCAACTACGCCGCTTCCGGGGGCGTGGACGCGATCAGCCTCGGCACCGACTCGTGCAACATCGGCGACACGACCTTGCTGTGGATCGCCAACACGAACCAGCACCCGGTCATCGGCGGCAACCTGTACCGTTACTCGGTGGTCGGCGGCGCCGGTCGCTTCGAGCAGATCGGCATGAGCTGGCTCAAGCACGGCTTCACCGCGCTGGCGCAGAACCTCTGCTGCCCGTGCAACAGCCCCGGCACTGGTTCGCTGTTGGGCGTCGGCTGCTCCGACCCCTACGGTTCGAGCCTCAATGGTTCGCAATCCGGCCTCGGCCCGCGCTGGCAGGTCAACGCCTTCAACGGGGCGTTCAACTATCCGCCCGCCAATCCGTCATGGTCGGGAGCTACTGCGCGGCGCCTCCAGGTCCTCAGCAGCGACGTCAATGGCCAACCCGCCGGCACGCGCTACTTCGGCGAGGCCCAATACGTGACGCCGGACGACTCCGCCGCCGGCAACCAGAACAACAACTCCAGCTACCGCGAGCTCGCCACCTCCGACGGCGCCAACTTCACGCTGCTGGGCGCCACGGTGCGTTCCACCGCCGCGATCGAAGCTTGGCCGGTCGTCGAGCCGGGCGCGCAAGTCGTCAACGCGCAGGTGCCGGGCGAAGGCTTGTTCAAGGTCGGCTGGAAGGTGACCAACCTCGGCAACGGCACTTGGCACTACGAGTACGCCGTCTACAACATGAACAGCCACCGCTCGGCCGGCTCGTTCACCGTGCCGGTCGGCGGCGCGACGGTCACGAACGTCGGCTTCCACGATGTCGACTACCGCAATGGCGATGGCGAGTCCAACCTCAACCGCGACGGCCTTGATTGGACCAGCACGGTCGCGGGCGGCAACGCCACGTGGGCCACGACGCCCGAGGCCACCAACGCCAACGCCAACGCGTTGCGCTGGGGATCGACCTACAACTTCCGCTTCGTGGCGAACACGGCTCCGACCACGGGCAACGCCTCGATCGGCCTGTGGCGCGCGGGCTCCCCGGGTTCGGTCGTGGTGGCGATCGAAGTGCCCAGCGGTCCCGTCAGCAGCGCCGCGTATTGCTTCGGCGACGGCAGCGGCACGGCCTGCCCGTGCGGCAACAACTCGGCGGTCGGAGCCAATGTCGGTTGCTTGAGCTCGCTGGGCTCGGGTGGGCGCCTGTTGGCCACCGGCGTCCCCAGCATCGCCAACGACACGCTGGTGCTCGGCGGCTCGCAGATGCCGAACAGCTCGGCGCTGTACTTCCAAGGCACGGCGCAGGCGAGCGCGGGCGCGGGCACGGTCTTCGGCGACGGCTTGCGCTGCGCGTCGGGCACGGTGATCCGCCTCGGCACCAAGAGCAACTCCGCCGGCGCCTCCAGCTACCCCGCCGTCGGCGATCCGAGCGTCTCGGTGCGTGGTTCCGCCACGGTGGGCGCCAGCCGCGGCTACCAAGTCTGGTACAGGAACGCCGCGGCCTTCTGCTCGGCCTCGACCTTCAACCTGACCAACGGCTGGTGGTTGACCTGGCAGCCCTGAGCGCTCCGGGCGCGGCTGTCAAGCAAATTTGACGGCCTGCGGCGCGAGACGCCCGCCTCGGCGACCGCCGGGGCGGGCGTCCTGCCTTGACCCTGTAGCGAGCGACGCGCCTTCGTCGTGCCGTCGCGACCGAGCGGCCTGCTAGACTGCGCGGCCAATGTCGAACCTCGTGGACTTGCGGATCGAACGCGTCGCCCCGGGTGGCGACGCGGTGGCGCGGCTCGACGGGCGGGTGGTCTTCGTGCCGCGCGCCTTGCCGGGCGAGCGCGTGCTGGCGCGGCTCGCTCCGGGCAAGGAGCGCTGGTCGCGCGCGGACGTGGTCGAGGTGCTGGAGCCCTCGCCGGAGCGCGTAGCCCCGCCTTGCCTCCACGCCGAGCGTTGCGGCGGGTGTCCGTGGATGCACTGGGACCTCGCCGCGCAGCGGCGCGCCAAGCTCGAGCTCCTCGCGGACCAATTGCGGCGCCTCGGAAAGGTCGAGGAATGGCCGACGATCGGGCTCCTGGCGGGCGAGGGGCTCGGTTGGCGCACGCGCGTCGAGTGGCTGGCGGGAGCGTGGCGCTCTGGCGCGGTGCTCGGCTACCGCGCGCCGAAGAGCCACGACCTCGTCGAGGTCGAGCGATGTCCGATCCTCGCGCCCGCGCTGCAGGAGCTGTTGGCGGACATGCGCGGTGGCGCGCGGGCGCTTCCGCGCCAGGCTCGTTCCGTGCAAGCTTGCGTCGACGAGGGCGGCGCGGCCGCCTTCAGCGCCCATGGTCCCGCGGGCGAACCACTCGACGCGCGCGATGGCGCGCGGGTCGTGCGTCGACGAGTGGCGGGCGTCGAAATGGAGTTCCCGCTGCTCGGGTTCCAACAGGGCAACGGCGACTTGCTCGAGCGCTTCGTGGCGCGGGTCGTCGACGGCCTCCTCCCGGCGGCGCGCGCGGAGGGCGGCGAGGTGCTCGACCTGTATTGCGGCAGCGGGCTGTTCGCCTTGACCTTGGCCGCCGAAGGAGCGCTCCTGCTGGGGGTGGAGGCAGACCGCGCGGCGGTGCGCGCCGCGCGCTCCAACGCGACGCGCCTCGGCCTCGATTCCGCGCGCGTCGAGGTCGCCGACGCGAGGGCTTGGTTGGCGGAGAGCGCGCGCATCCCGCCGGTCGTGTTGGTCGATCCGCCTCGGACCGGACTCGGCGAGGCTGTCGTGCGCGAACTCGTCCGACTCAGGCCGCGCGTCCTGCGCCATGTCTCCTGCGACGCGGCGACGCTGGCGCGCGACGCGGGTGCGCTCGTGCGCGCCGGCTGGGTCTGCACGCGCGTGGATCTCGTCGACATGTTCCCGCACACCGCCCACATGGAGATCGTGCTCGACCTGGAGCTTCGTCCTTGAGTCGTCGCGCCTTGGAAGTCGCGTGGAGCGCGATCGAGCACGGCGCTTCCTTGTCGAGCGCCTGCGAAGCGGCCGGCCACTCCGGAGCCATGCGCGGACCGCTGCTCGCCGATCTGCGGCAGGCGTTGTCGGGCGAGGCGCGCGTGCGGCATGCGATGCCGGATCTGCGCTCGCCATGGTTGTTGATGCAGGCCGCGCGCGTCCTCGACGAGGCCTTGCCGGACGCGGCGCGCGGCCGCGCGGTGCAGGAGCTCTCTCGCGCCGGCGTGGATGCCGAGCTCCTGCAGGCGCGCCACGCGGCGCTGCGCGACGGAGAGGATCCTGTGGCGGCCTTGGCGCAGCGCGCCTCGGTGCCCATGGCGATCGCGCGCGCCATGCTGGCGGATCTGGGCTCGGAGGCCGAGGAGTGCTTGCGGGCGTTGTGGACTGCCGCGCCGTTGTGCGTGCGCGCCAATGCCCTCTTGGCCACGCGCGAGGAGCTGCGCGCGCGGCTCGAGGGCGAGGGCTGGCGCGTGCGCGACGGTCGCTGGAGTCCGTTGGCGCTGGTGCTCGAGGACTCGACGCCGCCCGCGCCGGGCCCCGCCTTCGAGGACGGGTGGTACGAGGTGCAGGACGAAGCTTCGCAGTTGGTGTCGCTGCTGGTGGCGCCTTCGCGCTCGCATCCGGTGGTCGATGCTTGCGCGGGTTCGGGTGGCAAGACGCTCGCCTTGTGCGCGCAACTAGGCGGGCGGGGGCGCGTGCTGGCGCTCGATCGCGACACGCGGCGACTCAAGGAACTGGCGCGGCGCGCCGCGCGCGCCAAGGCGTACAACCTGCTCGTGCAGGAAGCCCCGGCGCCGGGCGCCGTGCTCGTGCCCGCCTTGGCCCCGCTCGAGGGCGCTGCTTCGCGCGTCCTCGTCGACGCGCCTTGCAGTGGACTGGGAGCCCTGCGCAGGAAGCCCGACTTGGCGCGCCGCGTCGATGCCGCGCTGCTCGAACGACTGCCGGCCCAGCAACTGTCCATCGCGCGCGACGCCGTGCGCTGGCTGCGGCCTGGCGGGTGGCTGGTCTACGCCACCTGCACGCCGCTCGTCGCGGAAAACGAGGCGGTCGCCTCGCGCTTGGCCGAGCTCGAGGGACTCGAGTTGCTCGCGCAGCGCGATTGGTTGCCGCAAGCGCTGCGCGCCTTGTCGTGCGATTTGGACAAGCCCGCGTTGCGCCTCTTGCCGCATCGCCACGGCACCGACGCCTTCACCGTGCAGGTGTTGCGTCGCCGCGCCTAGGCGCGCAACGCGCGACCGGGCCTTGCGCCCGTCGAGCGCCCATCCGCCAGCACGCGCTCGCCGGCGACCCACACGTGCTCGAAGCCGCTCGCCAGGCGATGCGGCTCGGCGAAAGTGGCCTCCTCGCGCACGCGAGCGGCGTCGAAGGCCACCAGATCGGCCTTGCAACCGGCGACCAGGCGGCCACGGTCGCCGAGCCGCAGCTGGTCGGCTGGCATGGAGGTCATCTTCTTCACGGCTTCGGCGAGGGTCAGCAGGCCTTCTTCGCGCACGTGCTTGTGCAGCACGCGCGCGAAGGTGCCGTAGCTGCGCGGATGCGGTCGGCGCTCGAGCGCCGCGCCGCGCGGCGCCATGGCGTAGCCGTCGGAGGCCACCATGACCAATGGGTGGCGCAGGACGCGCGCGACCTGCGTCTCGTCCATGGCGTGGCCGACGAAGCTCGCGCTGGCGCGGCCTTCCTCGAGCACTTGCAGCAGCGCCTCGCGCGGCGCGATGCCGCGGCGCGCGGCGATGTCGGCGATGCTGGCGCCCACGACCGACTTGTCGGACGCGATGGTCGCGGCGATCACGATCAACTCGTAGCCGCCGGGGTCGCTTTCCACGCGCGGATCCAATTCCGCGGCGATGCGCGCGCGTTCGGAGCGATCGGCGAGGCGTGCGAGGATCGCTTGCGCGCCACCTTCGCGCGTCGCGTCCGACAGGAAGATCGTCAAGCCGGTCGAATAGGCCGTATAGGGATAGGCGTCCGCCAGCACGTCGAGTCCCGCCGCGCGCGCCGCTTCGATGGCGGCGATGGAGGGCTCGAGCTGCGGCCAGTTGGGCCGTCCGCAGGCCTTGAGGTGGCTGACTTGCACGCGCGCGCCGCCCTCGACGCCGATGCGCAAGGCCTCGCGCACCGAGTCGAAGAGCCCCGACTCCTCGTTCCTGATGTGCGAGGCGTACAGGCGTCCGCGCCGCGCGAGGATGCGCGCCAGCGCGACCAGCTCCTCCGTGGGCGTGTAGCGGCCAGGCGTGTACTCCAGCCCGCTCGAGAGCCCGGCGGCTCCCTGCTCCAGAGCCTCCTCCAACATCCGTTCGACGCGCGCCAGCTCGCTCGCCGCGAGCGGTCGGTTGGCGAGGCCCGCCACCGCGCGACGCAATGTGCCCTGGCCCACGAGCAGCACCTGGTTGGTGGCCACGCGACGCGACTCCAACGCGCGGAAGTACGAGGCCACGTCGCTCCAACGCTCGTCGATGCCGTCCTGCTGCAACTCGGCGGCGAGCTCCGCGGCGTCCTCGGGCGCCACGGGGGCCGCCGAACCGCCGCAGTTGCCCGTCACTTCGGTCGTGACGCCTTGGAACACGCGGCTTTCGTCGTCGGGGTAGCGGAAGATGTCCTCGTCGGAGTGCGTGTGGATGTCGATGAAGCCCGGCGCCAGGCAAAGGCCGCGCAAGTCGATGCGTGCGCGTGCTTGCTCCGGATCGATGGAGCCGACATGCGCGATGTCGTCGCCGACGAGGCCCACATCCGCCACGCGCGGTGGCGAACCCAGTCCATCGAGGATGGTGGCTCCGGAAAGCACGCAGTCGAAGCGCGCCATGCGACGCGACAAGGCGCACGAGGCGAAACCAGCGCCCGCGAGCGCCAGGAAGGCGCGGCGTCCGATGGGCTTCACGACCAGGCCTCCACCTCGACGCCGAGTCCCGGCTCGTCGGAAGGCACCATCAGTCCATCGACGATCTCGAAACCGCCTCGACCGCGATCGCGCGCCAAGTCCAGATGGCCGTCGAGGTCCAGGTAGCGCGTGGCCGGCGAGGCTAGCGCCGCGTGCAACGCGGCGGCGATTCCGAGGCGGCTCTCGTCGGAACAGCCCCACATCGCCGCGAGGCCGTGCTCTCGCGCCACGTGGGCGATCTCCAAGGCGGGGGTGGGACCGCCGCACTTCATCAGCTTGATGTTGAAGATGCCGGCGCGGCCCGCGGCAGCGTGCGCTCGTGCGTCGGCGGGGGACAGCAGGCTCTCGTCGAGGGCGAGGCGCGCGCGATCGCGGGCCGCGAGCAGGGCGCACTCGTCGTCGAAGGCGGGAGGCATGGGTTGCTCGAGGAAGGCGATGTCGAGCTCGTCAAGGGCGCGGAAGAGCCGCGGCAAGTCCGTGGGCCCGAAGCCCTGGTTGGCGTCGATGGTGAGCGTCGCGCGCGCACCCACCAGTTCGCGCAGCCGCGCGAGGCGCTCGAGATCGTCGTCGAGATCGTGTCCGATCTTGACCTTGATGGAGCGGAAGCCTCGGCCGAGGAACTCGCGCGCCTCGTCGAGCACCTCGGCCAAGGTCGGCTTGATGCCGATGGTGACCGAGGTGGGGAGCGGCCCGTGCACGCGGCCGAGCAACTCGGCGAGCGGCTTGCCCGCGGCGCGAGCGCGCAGGTCGTGGAGCGCCATGTCGATGGCGGCGGCCGCCGCCGGGCGAGCGGCGAGCGCCGCGGCGGGATCGTGGCCCGCGCGCAGTTCGGCGAGCGCGCCGTCGAGCGCGGCGCGGCAGGCGGGGACATCCTCGCCCGTGACTTCCGGAATGGGCGAGGCGCAACCGTGGCCTGCGTGGCGACCAGAGACGAGGCGCACGTAGCACAGCTCGACGGCGTCCACGGTCTCGTACGCGATGGAGTAGGGCCGCGTCAGCGGCGCGCGCTCCGACCACAGTTCGCCAGCGTCGACGCGCATGGATGGTGTCAACTTTCCTTGACGGCGATCCGCTCGACCAGCCGGCCCACGCCATCCTCGACGGGCAGCACCACCGGTCGGCCCAATTCGACCTCGAGCCGGCGCGCCGCGGCGCGCGCCTCGTCGGGCGCCAGCCCCTCTGGATTGAGCGCGATTCCCACGACCTCGGCGCCGTAGCGCGCGATCAAGTCGATCTCGTCGGCCACCGGCGGGATGGCGCAGCCCCACTGTTCCGTGCCGTCGTAGAAGCGGCGCGCGGGCGCGTGCTGCAGCACGACTTGCCGCGCCCCACCCGACAAGAGCAACTCGGCCCCGCAGGGACCGGCGGGATTGCGCAAGGCCGATTGGCCCTCGAGGAAGACGACCTGCGGATCCTCGTCCGCCACGCAGGCCAGCAGGGCGCGCTCGAGCTCGCCCGAGACGAAGTCGTTGGGCGTCGTGTCGAGGATGAAGCCGTGCTTGACGCCCTGCATCCAACCCGTCTGGCCGGTGTGCACCATCGCCGCGCGCAAGCCGCGCCGGCGGCATTCGGCGACGAGGAACTGCGTGGTCGTGCGCTTGCCCAGCGCGCAATCGGTGCCCAGCACCGCCACGCGCGGCACGGCGAGGCGCGTCGAAGCGCCGGTCCAGAAGGCCAGTTCGCGCACCGGCCGCGGCCTCCTGATGTCCACGATGCGCGCGCCATGGCGTGCGCAGGCGGCGGCGATCCTGTCGTCGTCGCCGGCGAGCTCGTGCAAGCCGTTGACGATCGACAGACCCGACTCGGCGGCCTCGAGCAGGCTGCGTCGCAATGGATCGGGCAGGCGCCCGCCGTGCGTGGCGACTCCGACCACGCACCAGCGCGCGCCCTTGCCCGCTCCGGCGAGC
>SXXH01000094.1 GCA_005789645.1 Planctomycetia bacterium | reverse complement strand
CTGCGCCTGCGCCAGCTGGTCGGCTACATGCCCGAGAGCGACTGCCTGATCCCCGGCCAGACCGGGGTCGAGACGATGGTGCTCCTGGCGCGCCTCTCGGGCTTGTCGGAGAAGGACGCCCTGTCGCGGACGCACGAGGTGCTCGACTACGTGGGCCTCGAGGAGGCCCGCTACCGCCCCGTCGAGGGCTGGTCGACGGGCATGAAGCAGCGCTTGAAGCTGGCGCAGGCGCTCGTGCACGACCCCGAACTGCTCCTGCTCGACGAACCGACGAACGGACTGGATCCGGCCGGACGCCGCCACATGCTGGACCTCGTGGCCGACCTGGGGCGCGCGCGCCAGAAGAGCCTCCTCGTCTGCACGCACCTGCTCGCCGACATCGAGCGCACCTGCGACCATGTCGTCGCGCTGTCGGGCGGCCGCGTGCTCAGTTCGGCCCCGACGACCTCGATGGTCGGCGAAGACCGCCGCAGCGTGCGCGTCTCCGTGCGCGGCGACGCGCGCGCCTTGGCGGTCGAGCTGGAGCGCCTCGGCCACGCCTGCACTCCGCTCGCCGACGGGCGACTCCTCGTGGCCTTGTCGGGCGAGGACGCCGACTGCTTGTTCGAGGCCGCGCGCGCCACCGGCGCGCTGCTCCTCGCCGTGGAGCCGCGCCGAGACAGCCTCGAGCAGACCTTCCTCGAGGCCCTGGCCGCGCAGGAGGCGCGCGCGTGAATCCCGGCACCGAGGCCGCGCCCGCGAATCGGGCCGAGATGCACGGCGGCGCGTGGCGTCCCTGGAGCGGCGAGCGACGCCCCTCGCGCCTGCGCGCCGCGCCCATCGTGCGCGCGGGGTTGCGCATCGCCTTGCGCAAGAAGCTGCCGCTCGTGCTCCTGTTCCTGCCGCCGGTCGTCGCGACCATCATCTTCAGCTTCGTCGTCTACACGGTGGCCGCGCTGGCGCAAGGCATGGCGCCGGCGGGCCTCGGTGGCGCGGGCGGCGCCATGGGCCAGGCGATGGGTGGCGCAGGCGGCGCGGGAGACATCGTCAAGCAGCTCGTGCGCGTGCGCGAGATGATCGTCGGCTTCCACTTGTCGACCGACTTCTTCTCCGTGCTGCTGATGGCCTGGTTCGGCGCGGGGCTCCTGGCCGACGACAGGAAGAGCGGCGCGCACCTCCTCTACTTCGCGCGGCCCTTGACGCGCTTCGACTACTTGCTGGGCAAGTTCTGCATCGTGGCCGCCTTCGGCGTGCTGGGATCGATCCTGCCCGGCCTCGTGATCATCTCCGTCGCGGTGGCCGCCAGCCCGGACTGGAGCTTCCTCCAGCAGGAGGGCTCGGTCGTGTGGAAGACCCTCTTGTTCGGCGGCGCGTGGACGCTGGTCGTGTCGTCGCTGGTGCTGGCGGTTTCCTCGCTGTCGACGCGCAAGAGCTACGCCCTCGCCGGAGTGTTCGCGTGGTTCATGTTCAGCGGCGCCACCGCGCTGCTCCTGTCGCGGCTGCTGAAGGACCGCGACTGGCTGGCCCTCTCGCCCGTGCAGTGCGGCGTGCGGATCGCCGAAGACCTCTTCGACATGCGCCTCGGCGTGCGCGACTGGAACACGCCGCTGGCCTGGACGGCCTGGGGACTGGTGGTCGCGCTCTCGTGGACCATCATCTGGTGGCGCACGCGACGCCTGGAGGTCGTGTGACGCACGCCTCGCCCGCGCCCGTCGTGCGCGCCAAGGACCTCGCGCGCTTCTACGGCGACGTCGTCGGCGTGTGCGACCTGACGGTCGACATCCCGCCCGGCACGGTCGGGCTGCTCGGCCCCACCGGCGCCGGCAAGTCGACCTTCCTCAAGCTGCTCGCCGGCGAGCTCAAGCCTTCGCGCGGCTCGATCGAGGTGCTGGGCGCGCCGCCCTTCGCCAACCCCGCGGTGCACTCGCGCCTCGGCTTCTGCCCGCAGCAGGACGCGTTGTGGGACGACATGACGGCGCTGGAATTCGTCGAGTTCCTGCTGCGCTTGTCGGGCTTCGAGCCCGCGAGGGCGCGGAAGGCGGCCCTCGTCGCGCTGGAGCGCGTGCAGCTCGTCGACGCCAAGGACCGGCGCCTCGGCGGCTTCAGCAAGGGCATGCGGCAGCGCGCGCGCATCGCCCAGTCCATCGCCCACGAGCCCCAACTGGTGGTGCTCGACGAGCCGCTGACCGGCCTCGATCCGCTCGCCCGCCACGCCACGCTGGAGCTCTTCCGGCAACTGGCGGCGGAAGGCGCCAGCGTGCTGTTCTCCACGCACGTGCTGCACGAGGTCGAGGCGCTGACCACGAACGTCGTGCTGCTCCATCGCGGACGCCTCTTGGCGCGCGGCGAGGTCCCGGCCATCCGCGCCCTGCTCGATCGCCACCCGCGGCGCTACTCGATCCAGGCGCGCGAGCCGCGGCGCTTGGCGCGCGAGCTCGTGGAGCTCGAAGGGGTCGAAGCGGTGCGCATCGCCGAAGGCGGCATGCTCGTGGTGGAGACCCGCCAACCCGAACGCCTGCTGGAGGCGTTGCCCGCCATCGCCAGCGCCGCGCGCGCCGGCATCGGCGCCTTCGAGTCGCGCGACGAAGGGCTCGAGGCGGTGTTCGACTACCTGATGGGAGGTTCGACGTGACCACCGGCTTCTGGCGCGCCAGCTTGCTGATCGCCACGACGCAGCTCGGGCTCTTGGCGCGCTCGCGTCGCGCCTGGGCGGCCGCGTGCCTGCTCCTGCTGCCGGCGATCATCGCGTGGCTTGTCGCGGCGGCCAACGCCAAGGTGACCCCCTCGGGCTTGTCGACCATGCTCGGCTGGTACGCGCTGCTCGGCGTCTCCGTGCCGCTCGCCTCCCTGCTGCTGGGCGTCGCCGTAGTGGCCGAGGAGGTCGAAGACCGCACGATCACCTACTTGCTGCTGCGGCCGATCCCGCGCGCGGCGCTCTTCGTCGGGCGCCTCGCGCCCGCGGTGCTGTGGTTGTGCGCGTGCAGCGCCGTGGGCACGGCCCTGCTGGTCGCCGCCGCCGCGACCGCGCGTGGTTCGGACGCCGGCGTCTCGGACGGCGTGCGCCTGCCGCTGCTACTCGCCGCCTGCGCCGGAGTCGCGACCTACACCACGCTGCACGCGGCGCTGGGCGTGTGGGTCAAGCACGCCATGATCGTCGGCCTGGCGTACTCCTTCACCATCGAAGGATTCCTCTCGAACCTGCCGGGTCGCAACCAACTGCTGACCATCCAATACCACCTGCGCAGCCTGGTGGCGGGCACCGGCGACGACGCGTGGCAGCGCATCGACGGCTTCGGCGCGACCGAGTGGAATCCACTGTTCGACTCGGGGCTGGTGCTCGCCCTGGTCGTGGCCTGCGCCTCCGCCGCGGGCGCGTGGCGGCTCGCGCGCCGCCAGTTCGAACTGCCCGCCTAGCCGCCGGCGCCACCGGCGGCGGACCTTTGGACGCGCTGGTACAGCACGCGGCGCACGACGACCTCGCTGCCGTCCTTGGCCACGCCGAAGCGCTCCAGCAGCAGTTCGCCCGGCTGCAGGGCGCGCAATCGGCTGCGCGAACGCAGCACGGTGCCGTCCTGTCCGTCGACGACCTCCAGCACGAAGCGCACCCCGCTGTCGAGCGAGCCCTCGCCTCGCGCGAGCCCGACGCCGGTCGACAGGTCGGTCGCCATCGACCACTGCCACTCGCGCGCCACCTTGTCGTAGGCGAAGAAGCCCAGCGACTCGCGGGGACCGCCCGGCAGGTCCTGCACCTCGCGCCATTGCAGGTAGCGACCGCCAAGGATCATCGTCAGCTCGGCGCGTCCCTCGTGGGGCTTGCCGATGGTGCGCCCTTGGTCGTCGAGCGCGACCGAGACGAGCGTCCACTCGCCCGCCAGCGCGGCGAGCTTGCGGTGCGCCTCGATCGGCCGAGTGGCGGCGTCCGTCGCGGCGACGAGCGCGGCGAGGTCGGAGGGAGCGGCCTGCGCGCCGGAAGGCGCGGGCGCCGGCGCCTTGGGCGTGGACGAGCACGCCGCGAGGCCGATGGCGAGCGCGATGCACCAGCGCGCGTCGCGGCGCTTGGGGCCTAGGCCGGTCACGGCTGCACCGCCATGCGGAAGGCGATCGAAGGCCAGCCCTCCTGGTTGGTGAACGTGGCGACGTCGACCGGACCGAAGCCGTAGCGCACCGCCACCACGCCGCTCGGCAGGCTCGCGCCATGCAGGAGGATCTCGTCGCCGGCGATCTCGCCCTCGAGCGGCCGCCACTTGCCGTCGTCGCATTGCCCCTCGAAGCCCGCGATCATGGCCGACTTGGCCTTGAGTCCCCCTTCGGCCTGCGCGAAGCGCACCGCGATCTCGTCGATCTTGCGCAGGCAGTCGACCGGGACGGGTCCGCCGCGCGAGACGCCCTTCAAGCCGTGGAGGTCCACCAGCGCCATGCGGGCCAAGCGCTCGCCCACCTCCCGCTTCCGCTTGGGATGGATGTCGGCCGGATCGCCCACGTCGAGCGTCGACGCCAACCCCGTGCGCGGCAAGTTGAGGATGGAGCGCTGCGCGTCGCGCAGTTCGCCCGTCTCGCCCTTGTCGCCGCCGTAGCCGAACGGCGCGATCTGCACGGCGTAGAAGGCCAGGTCCGATGACATGGCCTCGCGCCACGAACGCACCAGCGCCGGGAAGAGGCGCCTGTACTGGTCCGCGCGAGCGCGGTTCGATTCACCTTGGTACCAGATGGCGCCGCGCGGGCGCAGTCCGGCGAGCGGCGCGAGCATGCCGTTGTACAACGCGGAGGGCGTCCACGGACCCAGCTCCAGCCTGCTCGGCCGCGGAGGCAGGTCGGCGAGGGCCGAGCCGATGGCGACCTTCCAGAAGCCGTGCAGGCGACGCTCCTCGCCGCTGTCTTCCTTGACGAGCTTGCACGAGCTCCAGTGCCCCGTGATGCCGCCCGCGCCGGCGGTGTCCAGCACGCGCACGGCGACTACGGCGCGGCCCGCCTTGACAAGATCCGGAGGCAGCGCGTAGCGCCGCGGCGAGTTCCAGCTGCCCGGCTCCATCGTCTCGCCCACCTGCACGCCGTTCCACCACGTCGTGTCGCAGTCGTCGATGGCGCCGAACTCGAGCCTGAGCGCCGATCCGGCCCAATGCTCGGGGATGTCGACCACGCGGCGCAGCCACACGGTGCCATCGTGCTCGCCGTAGCCGAGCGGCAACGGAGCGGGCACCTGCACCTCGCGCCACTGCGAATCGTCGAAGAGCGGCGCCTGCCAGGCGGCGCGCACGCCCGCCTCCTTCTCCTCGAACCCGGCGCGCCACTGCGCCAACTGCCGCGCCTCGACCTCGGCGCGCGCCGCCGGATCGTCGACCATCGATTGCAGCTCGTCCAACTGCTCGCCGAAGCCGCCCACTTCCCGGAGGGCCTTGGCCGGCATCCAGGCCTCGATGGGCGTGCCGCCCCAGTCGGCGGCGACGATGCCGATGGGCACGTGCGCCTCGGCTTGCAGGCGCTGCGCGAAGTACCAGCCCACGGCGCTGAAGTTCCGCACGGACTCGGGCGTGGCCGGCAGCCACGCGCCATCCATGGCGACGAGCGGCGATGCGGAGACGCGGTTCTCGACGGTGCACAGCCGCACCATCGGGTTCGACGCGGCCGCGACCTCGGCCTCCCAATCGACGACGCCCGGATAGCCGGCGTGGAGATGACCCATCGGCATCTCCATGTTCGACTGGCCCGAGGCGATCCACACGTCTCCCAGCCAGACATCGTCGAGCTGGAAGCTCGACGCCCCGGCGCCCGCGTCCTCGACCACGCGCACCTGGTGCGGTCCGCCCGCCGGACCCGTCGGAAGCTCGAGCGCGAAGCGCCCGTCGGCCCCGGCGCGCGTCTCGCCCGAGCCACCCCACTCGCCGACGATGCGCACGAGCGCCTGCGGCTTGGCGCTGCCGCCAACGACGACCGTGGTGTCGCGCTGCAGCACCATGCGGCTCTGCCAGATGGGATCGAGGCGCACCTGCGCCTCGGCGTGGACCGAGGCGAGGACGAGGGCCACGAAGGTGGCCGGGCGGGCGTGGTGTTCGCGGATCACGACGACGAGGCTACCGCCGCGCCGCGCCCCTCGTCCATCAGGCGCCCGCCAGCCGATAGGCGCGCCGCGCGACCGCCGACTCGATCGCGGCGCGTTCCGCATCCGAAAGCGCCGACAGGCGCGAACGCGCGTGGTCGAGGATCTCGCCCTGGGGCGCGGCCAGGAGGCACACCGGCCAGTCGCTTCCCAGCATCAGCCGCTGCGGGCCGAAGCACGCGAGCGCATGGTCGATGGCGCGCGCCACGCGATCCCGCGACCAGGCGCGATGGTCGTCCTCCGTCGCCAGCCCCGAGAGCTTCGCCACCACGTTGGGTCGGCGCGCGAGCTCGGCGATCCGGCCCGCCCACGGCTCGAACTCGCCCGCACGGAGGCCCGGCTTGCCGAGATGGTCGAGCACGAAGACCTGGTCTGGGCACTGGTCCACGAGCGCGATGGCGGCAGGCAACTGGCGCGAATGGACGAGCAGGTCGTAGGCGAGGTCGCGCGGCGCCAGCCGCCGCACTCCGCGCGCGAAGTCGGGCCGGGCGAGGAAGCCGTCGTCGGGCTCGTCCTGCGCGATGTGGCGCACGCCGACGGACAAGCGGTGCGCGGCGAACTCGTCGAGCCGCTCGTCCACGTCCGCGGCGCGCAAGTCGATCCAGCCCACGACCCCGAGGATGCGCGCGCTGCGCTCGGCGCAGGCGAACAGGAACTGGTTCTCGTCGAGGGTCTGCGCCGCCTGCACCGCGACGACGCCGTCGAGTCCCAGGGCGCCGCACTGCGCGTCGAGGTCCGCGGGCAGGAAGTCGCGCTTGAGCGCCTCCATGCCCGGGCCGATCCAGCCGTGGGTGGCGGGCGCGTAGCGCCACAAGTGGACGTGCGCGTCGATCATCCGATGCGGCAGCGCTCGATGGTCTGCTTCGTCAGCTTCAAGCCGACGCCGGGTTCCTGGGGCAGCGGGTAGTGCCCGTCGACGACCTTGATCGGCTCCTCCCAGATGTCCTGGATCGACTCGTAGCAGTTCTCCACGAGGATCGCGTTGGGCGTGGCGGCGGCGAGCTGCACGTGCAGCTTCTGCTGCACGTTCGTGTGCGGCACCACCGGCACGCCGTGGCAGTCGGCCATGGCCGCGACCTGCAGCCACTCGTCGATGCCGGCGAGCTTGGTGGCGTCGGCCTGCACGATGCGCGCCCCGCGCGACTCGATGTAGTCGCGGAAGGCCTCCTTGGTGTAGATGGTCTCGCCCACGGCGACAGGCGTGGTGATCGAGCGGGCGAGCTCGGCGTGCGCCTTCACGTCCTCCGGCCACATCGGCTCCTCGAGCCAGTAGACGTCGTGCTCGGCGAGCCGCGAGCCCCACTGGATGGCGGTCGGCAGGCGCCAGGCGCAGTTGACGTCGGTCATGATGTCGATGCCCGGGCCGATGCTCTTGCGCACGGCGGCGATGCGGGCGAGGTCCTCGCGCGGGTCGGGCCGGCCAAGCTTGATCTTGACCGCGTCGAAGCCGCGCGCGACCAGCGCGTTGGCGTCGCGAATCAGGTCTTCGACGCTCCACGTCAGCCAGCCGCCGTCGGTGGAGTAGGCCTTGACCTTGGCGCGGAACGCGCCGAGGTGCTTCCACAGCGGCACGCCCGCCGCCTTGCAGGCGATGTCCCACAAGGCGAATTCGACGGCGGCGAGGCCCACGCGCGCGGCGCCGACGCGACCGACGAAGTGGTTCGAGAAGAACAGCT
>SXXH01000093.1 GCA_005789645.1 Planctomycetia bacterium | reverse complement strand
GGAGGGTCCGACCAGCGCGACGAACTCGCCAGGTTGGCCCTCGAGGTCGACGCTCGCGAGGGCCACGACAGGTGCCTTGTCCTTGGCGTGGATCTTGGTGGCACCGCGCACGAGGACGAGCGGCGGGGCTTGGACGGTGGCGGGCATGACACGGGGCAGTTTGCTTGAAGGGAGCGTCCGCTCCAAGGGCCTTGGCGGATGCATCCGGGCATGGTCATTCGGCGTAAGCCAAGCCGATGAGCAGCGCCAGCCTCTCGGTCGATCTGCCCCCTCTCGTCGATGGGCTGCGGCGGCTCGCGCCGCACGCGGACGGGTGGCGCCTCGAGCGCACGCAGGTCATCGCCCGCCCCCTCGAGGAGGTCTGGAGCTTCTTCGAGCGGCCGGAGAACCTCGAAGGAATCACGCCCGACTTCCTGCGCTTCGAGATCCTCACGCCTCGGCCCGTGCCTATGCACGCAGACGCCTGGATCGACTACAGACTGAGGCTGCATGGCATCCCGGTGCGTTGGCGCACCCAGATCACGCGCCACGATCCGCCGCGCGCCTTCGTCGACGAGCAGAAGCACGGGCCGTTCGCGCGCTGGATCCACCTGCACGAGTTCCGCAAGCACCCGCGCGGCACGTGGATGCTCGATCGCGTCGACTACAAGGAACCACTCGGGCCGTTGGGCTCGATCGCGCACCACTTGTACACGCGGGCTCTCGTCGACCGGATCTTCGATCACCGCCGCGAGGCCGTGCGTCGCCGATTGGAAGGCGTGTAGCCGACCAAGCAGCCCCGACCCGCGCTTCAAGCCCCGGCTTCCAGCAGCGTTCTCGGCCGAGCGATCCAGCCGCAAGACTCGTCCAGTCCGCCTGGTCGCTCCGCTTGCAGCCACAAGCGCCTGTGTTCGGACTCGTGCTCGCGCAAGAGCTCGGCGAGGTGCTTGCGCAGGCTGCTCGGCAACGCCCCGATCGGGTTGCCCGCAGGAGCGGAGCAGCGCGCCGCTCCCAGCTCGCAGCAAGTGGCCAGCAGATCGCAGGTGAATCGCCACTCGTCGGCGATGCGCCCCGCGTCCGAGCGACGGCTCCCCGACATGTCGATCGCGCGGCGCAGTTCGAGCAGGCGGTCGCGCGTGGCCATGAAGCCGGTCCGCGAGGGGTCCTTCACGCGCGCATGCGGCCACTCCTTGTCGGCGAAGGCCAGCGTGAAGAAGAGCGGCGAGCCATTCGTGCTGGTGGCGCCGCAGGCCTCGTGGGCGCGCGCGAGAGCGAGTTGCAGCGCGCCCGAGCGTCCCGAGGCGTCGTCGTAGGCGCGTCGCGAGAGGACGCGCGCCCACAGCCGATCGTCGAGGTCGCGCGCGCTGTCGGGGTTCCAAGCGAGTCCAGCGGCCGCGACGAAGCCGAACCACGACGCGCTGCGCGGCTGCAGATGTCCGCGGTCGCCCCAATCGGTCGCCAACCAGCCGCGCGCACCGGCTCGTTCACCCTGCAACGCGGCTTCCTTGAGGTTCAAGAGCGCGTTCGTCGCGCGACCGGAGATGCTCTGCCACGACGAGGTGCCCGGGCAGACGTGGAAGGGGATGCCGGTCTCGGCGAAGCGTCGGGCGTGGTCGGCGAACGGGTGGCCGGCGTCGTAGCCCCATTCCATGAGCACGAGGTCGCGCGGCAGCTCGGCGACCAGCTCGGGATGCTGCACCACGATGTCGCCCCACAACTGCAGCGAGAGTCCGCGCGCGCTGGCGCGCTCGTGCAAGCGCAGCACATGGTCCAAGTACACGCGACCCACGCCGCGCCGCTCGACCTCCGCCTTGCTGCGGCCGAGGCCGAGGTCGAAGGTCTCGTCGCCGCCGATGTTGAGCGTGCGGCTCCGGAAGTGCGGCACGAGCTGGTCCCACAGATCCTCGACGAGCTCGAGTGCGCGCGGATCCGAGGGGCACAGCGCGAAGGGCTCCTTGTGGATCGAGAACGCGTGCTCGACGCCCTCGGGCACCTCGGCCAGCTCCCGATACCGCTCGTGGATCAACCAGCGGTGCATGTGGCCGAAGCTTTGTTGGTTGGGCACGAGCTCGACGCCCAGCGCGCGCAGGTGCGCGTCGAGGCGCAGGATGTCGTCGCCGTCGTAGGCCGAGCTGTCGCGCCAGACCTCTTCATGGCCCGCGTAGGCGAAGACATGCTCGAAGTACAACTGCCAGCGGTTGGTCTTCATGCCCGCCATGCGTCGCGCGCAATCGAAGAGCGTCTCGTCGAGCGGGATGCGCGTGCGCGACACATCGAGCATGGCGCCGCGTTCGACGAACGAGGGCCAGTCCTCGACGGCCGCGCACGGCAGGCGCGGGGCGCCCGACAGCTCGAGCGCGCCGTCGATCCACTGCAGCAAGGTCGCCAAGGCGTGGCGCGCCCCATCCAGATCGCGACACTCGATGCGCGCTCCTTCGCCATCGACGACGAGCGCGTAGCCTTGGGGTCGCAGGTGCGACGACTCGTCCAGCACGAGACTGACCTCGGGTTCGAGCGGACCGCTGCGCGCCGCGCAGACGCGCAAGTGCAGTCCGCGCGAGCGCAATTCGTCCACGAAGTCGAGCGCGAGGTCGGCGAGTCGTTCGTCGCCGATCCACACGACGCCGCCGGAACGCAGCATCCGCTCGCCCGCGAGGGGCACCACGCGCCGCGGCCACGGCCACAACACCCCGTCCGCGATCGTCCACATGGCGCACAGGATGCTGTACGCCGCATGGCCGGACAATGGTCAGAAGGAGAAGGTCGCGCCCAGCGAGACGCCGGCGTTGTCCGGCTCCTCGACGGCTTCGCGCAAGCTCGCGTCGACGACGGAGGAGTGCAGCAGCAGCAAGTTCCAGCCGAGACCCTCGGAAGCCGACCAGGCCAGGTTGGCGCTCGCCTGCCAGTCGCTGGCGGCGTCCTTGTCGACTCCGTAGTTGAAGGCCGCCATGCCGCTCGACATCCAGCCGAGGGAACCACCCAGCGTCAGCGCCCAATCAGGCGATAGATCGAAGGTGTGTCCAGCGCCGAGCGTGGCGTAGAGGCCGTCGGCTTCGACCATGTCCCAGTAGATCGTCAAGGCCGGCGTGAGCGGCGCTTCCGCCGCTTGAAGGCTGGCGTAGAGTTCGCTCGTGGGTGCGGCGCCCGAGTGCGGGAAGGAGTATTGCAGTGCTCCCACCGACGCGTTCCATGCACCGCTCGACGTGCTCCAATCGACGATGAGGTCGAGCTCGGTCGTCGCGCCGAAGGAGTCGGCCACTTGGCTGGCGTCGACGTTCGCCCACAGGCTCGTCGTCAGCGTGCCCGCTCCCGCGTCGACGGCCAGATCGACGGATGGTTGCAGCACCGCGCCGTCGTGCACGAGGACGCCACGTCCGAGGTAGTTGCTCGAGGCGGTGAGCGAGGCCGAGGACCTCGGTTCGAGTTGCGCGCACGAGGCGCAGGCGAGGATGGCGCAGAGGGACGCGGTGGTGGCGCGCATGGGCGGGTGCGGGGTGGTGGCCCGCGAAGGTGGTGGGCCTCGGCGCGTCGCGGGGTGGAGACCCGCAGTGGCACGCGTCCGGGGACCCACACCGCTTCGGTGCTTCCCGCGGCCGTGCTTGAAGGAAGTCGGGAAATGACGGCGGCGCGGAGCTGGAAGGAAGTTCCAGCCCCGCGCCGCGGGGGCGCGGATGTCATTTCAATTTGACAACGCGCCGCTTCAGGCCGACCAGCGCCAGCCGCGACGATCGAGCCAGAGCAGCAGCGGGCACCAGATGAGCAGGTTGGCGGCGGCGAAGAGCAGGCTGCCGAGGCGCGGGTCGGCCATGCCGGCGAACAAGGCTTCGTGCAGCGCTGCGCGCGCGCTCGGCCCTTCCGCCCCCGACGGCCGCCACCAAGCCAGCAGCCGTGCCAGCAGGCCGGAACCCACGTACAAGAGCAAGGCGTTGCGCCCCATGGCCGACAACACGCGCTGCGGCATCCGCCACGGACGCCAAGACGAGGCGACATCAAGCAGGGCGAGGATCCACGCGCACGATCCCGCGGCCACCAGCACGTAGGAACTGGTCCACAGGGGCTTGTTGACCGGGACCCATGTCGCCAGCGCCAATCCAAGCGCCAGCAGCGCGGCGCCCGAGGTCAAGCTGCGGCGACGCGCGGTCGGAGCCGCGTCGCGGCGCAGCGCCTCGCCGGCCATCAGGCCGAGCAGTCCCGTGGCGCACGCTCCCAAGGTCGAGAGCAAGCCCTCGGGGTCGAACTCGGCTCCGCGGTAGAGGTGCGCCGTGCTGAACACCAGGCGATCGAGCCGCGCACCGAGGTTGGTGGCGGGCTCCAGTCCTCCAGCGGGGAGTGCGAGCAACAGGCTCCAGACGGCGAGCAACAGCACCGCGCCCTTGAGATCGTGGCGTGCCGGCACCATCCGCGCCCAGGCGTGGAGGAAGAGCGCCACCAGGGCGATCCTCTGCAGCACGCCCATGATGCGCAAGGTCGATGGATCGCAGGCGGGCAGGAAGTTCAGGACCAGCCCGAGTCCGAACAACACGCCTGCGCGGCGCAGTGTCCTGCTCCACGAGCCGGGCGCGGGCTCGCCGGCGGCGCGCGCGGCGCGCACGCGCGCCAAGGACCAAGCCGCGGCCGCGCCCGAGACCCACAAGAACAGCGGGAAGACGAGATCCGCCAGCGTGAAGCCGTGCCACTCGGCGTGGCGCAACTGCGCGTAGACATGGCTCCAGTCGCCGGCGTTGTTGACGAGGACCATCAAGCCCATCGCCAGTCCACGGGCGGCGTCGAGTCCCGCGTTGCGCTCGGGGGCTTGGTTCACCACGCGCGCACCTCGCCGCGCGCCACGAACCACAGTTCGCGTCGCGGCTCGCTCGGCAAGGACAAGGCGAACCGCAGTGCGCGAGCATAGGCGGCCAATTGCCGGCCGTGTCGCTCGACCAGCTCGTCGAGCTCTCCGGCGCGGCCGGTCTTCCAATCCACCACGACGAAGCCGCCATCGTCGTCGCGCCAGACGAGGTCGATGAGTCCCCGCAAGCCATGGATCGGGGCGCCATGGTCGCCTTCAGAAGGAGGAGCGAGAATCGGAAGCTCGCGCGCCACCACCTTGGGCCACAACGCGGCGAGGCGCTCGGGCAACTCCGAGGCGCGGAAGTCGCGCAGGATCGCCCGCGCGGAGTCGAGCACGTCGACGCCCAGTTGCGCCTCTTGCGGATGTCCCGCCAAGGCGCGCTCGACGAGTCGCGCGAGTTCCTCATCGCCGAGAGCGGCGAGCGACTCGCGCGGGTCGACTTCGAGCGGAAGCTCCTCGAAGGCGAGGTGCACCACCTTGCCCGCCAAGGAGGCCACGCGTCCTGCGCGCTCCGCTTCGGCTTGATCGCCTCCGCTGGCGCGACCCCTGGAGCGCGGCTCCACGCCGCCGGCGTAGTCCGCTTCGAACTCCGCCTCGTCCGCGTCTTGGGCTTCATCCCCTTCTGGCGCCTCGTCCTTGGTGGCGACGGAAGCGGCGTGGAAGAGACGTCGAGCTTCGCGTTCGCGCGCCTGTGCTTGCGCGGCGCGCAGGTCCTCGGAGTCGGCGAGCACGCGGGCGAGCTGCGGCTCGACGACCACGGGCCGATTGGGCGCTTCCAGCTCGGGTCCGGGTTCCATGGCGTACTCGATGGACCACGCGTCGGTTTCCAAGCGCGGCGCGTCCACCTCCGCTCCGGCGGCGCGCGCCGTCCAGTGCTCGCGCACCGGAGCCGACAGATCCGCGTCGGCGGGCAGCGTGCGCGCCATCAAGTCGCGGAAGTGGGCCGCGCCTTCGGTCGCGGTGCGCGCGGGCAGCGGCGACGAGACCCACAGGTGGTCCTTGGCGCGCGTCAAGGCGACATACCAGAGGCGCACTCGCTCGGCCTCTTCGCGGCGCTTGCGCGCGGCGCGCACGCGGAACCACAGGGGCGACGGACTGCCGAACAGCTTGGATTGTCCCGCCTGCGGATCGCAGCTGGTCGGTTGCTCGCGTTGGTTGGGCTTCTTCGCCGTGTCGACGAGGAACACATGCTCGAAGTCGAGGCCCTTGGACGAGTGCACCGTCATCACGCGCACGGCTTCCACCGATTCACCCGCGGGCGCGTCGCCTTCGCGCCGACCGCGTTCGACGCAGTCGCGCAGCAGGGCGAGCAGCGCCAGGGCGTCGCCGCCCTTCTCGTGCAGGTGCGCGCGCAGGATCTCGAAGAAGCGCGCGAGGTTGGCGGCGCGCCATTCGCCCAGATGCCGCGCCGCTTCGAGCGCCTCGAGTCCGGAGAGTTCGCGCAAGGCCGCGAGGAAGCGTTCGACGTCGCCCTGCGCCAGCAGTTGCCGCAGCCGCCACAGCGATTCGATCGCGTGCACGAGCGCCGCGTCGGATGCCAGCGGCGCCCTCGAAGGCGTCGCGCGGCACAGGCGACGAAGCTCCGCGGCGGCCTCGGGCTCGTGGCGCGCGTGGCGCGCCGCCAGCGCGTGCAGTCCGTGCTGCATCAACTCCGCCAAGCGGCTGTCGGACACGGCGCATACCGAGGTCTTGAGCGCGGCGACGAAGGCCAGGGCGTCGGATGGATCGACCACGCAGGTGAGCAAGGCCACGGCGTCGAGCACCTCGCGCCGCCGGTAGTAGCTGCGATCCGAGGCGAATTCGAAGGGCACTCCCACCTCGCGCAGGGCCTCGAGATGGCGCGCCAAGCCGCGCGTGTAGGCGCACAGCACGCCGATGCTCGAGGGCTTGGCGCCCGACTCGATGCGGCGACGCAGCTCGCGCGCCAGCTCGGGTGCTTCGAGCAGCCGCGCGCCTTCCACCTGCGTCGTGTTGCCGTCCAGCGTGGCGGGCTTGGCGGGATCCACCTGCCAAGGCACGAGCACGCGCGGCTTCGACCCTCGTTGTTCGCGGTGGGGGACGAGCGCCTCGAAGCGCGGCTGCAAGCCGGGTTCGGCGCGCATGACCGGCGCCACGGCGAGGTTCACCGTGTCGAGGATGGCGCGCGTGCTGCGGAAGTTGAGCACCAAGTCGTGCACCTGCGCGCCGTGGTGTTCGACCAACTCGCGCTCGAAGCGTTCCAGCGCGGCAAGGTCCGCGTTGCGCCAGCCGTAGATCGACTGCTTGGGGTCGCCCACGATGAACAAGCCGGGCCGTCGCGCGCCGCCGTCGCCGAGGCACAGTTGGCGCACGAGCTCGTACTGCAGAGGGTCGGTGTCCTGCACCTCGTCGAGCAGCATCTGGCGAATGCGCTTGCGCTCGGCGGCGCGGACGTGCTCGTCGCGCGACACGAGATGGCAGGCCGCGCGCAGCAGCTCCGACTGCGACACGGTCGAGCGTCGCCGCAGTCCTTCCTCGACGCGCCCCATGAGGCGCGCCAGCAGCACGCGCGAAGCGCGGTGCGACTCGGGGTCCATCCGCGGCAGGTCCGCGAGGACTTCCCTCAAGTCCCGCAAGGCCTCCAGGAACGGCTCGGCTTCCGACCCGAGTTCGCCGGCGAACAGCGCCGGGAGCTCCTTCTTGTCGAGCATTTCCTGCAGCCGACCGACGCATTCCTTGGCGGCCGCGGCGATGACCTGCTTCGGCTCGAGCTTGGTTGCCAGCGTCGAGGCCAGATCCGCCGCGCAGCTCAAGCCCTCGACCCAGGAATGCGCCCGTCCCTTGCGAGCCTTGGCTTGCGCGTCGAACGACAGGAGTCGCGCCAGGCGCTCCTTGGCGATGTCCAGCCACGCGCGCTGCGACTCGTCGTTCCATGGATCCGCCGCGAGATCGACGGCTCGCACGCCCTCTTCGTGCATGCGCGCCACCGCTTCGGCCACCGCGTCGGGCCAGGTGCCTTGCGCGCAGAGGATCGTCCACTCGCCGCCTCCGCGCGTGGACTGCTCCTGCAGGTCGGCTCGCACGGCTTCTTGCAGCACGGCGCGCAACGCCTCGCCCTCGCCGTCGATCTCGAAGCGCGGGTCGAGCCCGGCCGCCGCGTGGCGACGCAGCAGCAAACCGCGGCACCAGGCGTGGATGGTCGTGCACAGCGGCGATTGCAGGGCCGCCAGCAGTCGGCGGGCGCGCGACGCGGCTTCGGGCGCGAGATCGCCTGGCTCGAGGCCGAGGACCCGCGCGTCGTCGGCGAGCTTCTGCAACTCGAGGCGCACCTTGCGGTCCATGTCGGCCGCGGCGGCTTCGGTGAAGGTCATGGCCACCAGGCCGGACAACGCGGCCTGCGCCAATTGCGCGTCGTCGCGCGCGGGGTCCTCTGCGCGCGCGGCCTCCCAACCCGGGCCGGTGGTCCAAGCCAGGATGCGCGCCACCAAGGTGGTCGTCTTGCCCGTGCCCGCGCCGGCGCGCAAGTACACGGGTTGCACGAACTCGAGCACGGCCGCTCGACGGCCGGCGCGATCGCGAAGGAGCGCGGGGGTCGCGGAGGAGCTCGTGTTCATGGCTTCGCCATCCCCGCACGCGGCAGATCCCACAAGGCGAGCAACGCTGGGGCGTCGCCAGCCGCGCGTGCGTGCTCGATCGTGGCGCGCAGGCGGCGCGTGGCCGCCGAGTCGTCCTGTCGGCAGGCCAGCGAGACTTCGCAGCGCGCGCATTCCGCGTTGCGCTTCAACAGCGTGTGGTCGAGGAGCCGCGGCGGCCAATGACCTCCATGCAGCGCCGCGTCGACGGTCGCGAGCGCCGCGAGGAAGTCCGCGCGCGTCTCGGCGCGCGACAGATCGACGTAGTAGCGGCTGTTGTCGTTCGGGGCGGGCGCTTCGTCGCGCACGTGGTCGTAGCGGGCCGGCTGGCCGCTGGCGAGGGAGTACAACGCGCCCTGCACGATGCGGGCCGAGCGGATGTGCTTGAAGACGGCCTTCTGCACGTTGTCGAGCTTCGGCGAGGTCGAGCCGTGCACCGGCTTGCCCGTCTTGAGATCGACCAGCTGCGGCACGCCTGCCACGCGTTCCACCCGGTCGGCGCGGAAGCGCAGGACGCCGAGGCGCGGCAGCCCGCTGTCCCACGCCCCATCGACTTCGGCGGCGACCCAGCCATCGCCTGCGTGCAGGGCCGGCGCCGAGTATTCGAGCGCGATGCGCAGCAAATCACCGACGCGGCGCTCGAGCAGTGGCTCGAGACCGCGGCCCGCCAAGCTGTGCGCTTCGAGCGTGGTGCGCGTCGCCGTGCGCACGATCTCGGCCAAGCCGGTCCGCGCTGGCGCGTGTCCCTCGGACTCGCGCAGCGCGTCGAGCTTGCCGCCCGAGCGCGGCGCGCACAGTCGGGCCGCCTCGTGCAACGCGATGCCCACGAGTCGCGCGTCGATCGTGGGCAGCTCCGCCTCCGGGTCGAGCGGCGGACGCAAGCGCAGACCGCGTTGGAGCAGCGTCTGCCACGGGCACACGACGAAGCGTTCGACAAGCGTTGCGTGCACGGCCCCGAGCGAGATCGAGCAGTCGGCGCCCAAGAGCGGCGAGGAACCGCGCAAGCCCCGGGGCGGAGCTTCGCACTCCGCCAACCACGCCGACCTGGCTTGCGCGGCGAGATGGGTCTCCTCGGCGTCCTCGACCGGCAGGCCGTGGCGCACGCGCGCGGCGCGCAACTGGATGGCGTCCACCGCTTGCAGGTCCCGCGGGCGCGAGAGGCGCAGCTCCAAGGCGGTGCGCAGCGCCCAGTCGCGCGGAGTGCGCGGCACCGCCCGGTCGGCGGCCTCGTCGCCGCGCCAATCCTCGACGGCCCCGCCGGCGGCCCAGTCCTCGAACCAGGCGGACGCGCGCACTTCCTTGCCGGACTCGTCCAGCTTCGCGTGGGAGACCACCACCTCGTCGGCGGCCAGGACCAGCGAGCGACGCAAGCCGTCCTCCTCCTCGCGGCCGTCAAGTTTTCTTGACAACGCCGGCAGGACCGCCTGCAGCAGGCCGCGCGCCGCGTCGGAGAGGAGCGGGTCCTCCTGCGGCGAGCGCGGCCAGCGACCGTGCTCGCAGGAGGGCAGATGCAGGCGACGGAAGGCGCACGAGCGCAGTTGCGACGCGGAGGCGAGCACGACGCCGCCGCCTTCCAGCGCGGGCGGTTCGGCGGCGCGCCGCAGCGCGTCGCAGATGGCGCGCCGCAGATCCTCGGCCTCCAACGGCTCGTCGGGCAGGTGCCGGGCGAGGGCTTGCAGCAGCGACTCCACGCGTAGGCGGGCCGAGAGGCGAGAGTCCGTCGCGCCGCCGTCGAGCGCGTCCAGCGTGGCTTCCACGCGCGTCGCCAGGAACATCGACCAGGCCGCCAGCGTCTCCGGTGGCGTCGCGCGTGGCCGCCACGCGTCGAGCAGCGCGCGCGCCGCCAGCGACAGGCGCACGACCACTTCGCGCGGCAAGCGCCGACCGTCGTCTGGTTCGTCCCCGCGCTCCTCCTGCACGGGCTCTTCCGCTTCGGATTCCGACTCGGACTCGTCCGAGCCGCCGCGGGAGTCGGATTCCTCTCCACGCGCGGCGCCGAAGAGCCGCGTGGGCAGGCGCACGCCTTCTGGCGGCACGCGCTCGAGCAAGCTCTCGCAGGCCAGTTCCCCCAAGGTCCGCAAGCCCAGCACCGCCAAGCCCAGGCGCACCTGCGGCCCGGTCGCGCCGAACGCGGCGCAGGCGGCGCGCAGCGTCGCCTCCGCTCCCAGGTCCCAGCATTCCGCCAGCGCCAAGAGCGGACGCGTGGCGCCGTCGCGTCTCGGGGCGCTCGAGGCCACGGGCACGCCGAGATCGCGCAGGTGTTGCTCGATGCGCGCCGAATGGTGGTCGTGCTGGCGCACGACGATGGCGATGGACTCGGGTTGCGTACCCGCGTCGAGCAGCGCGCGGATCTCCGCGGCGAGGTGGCGCGCCTCCTTGTCGCGCGAACCCGCGCGCGCCAAGCGCGGTCGCGCCTCGCCTTCCACGGCGCGCAAACCGACGCCCAGGGCTTCGCGCAGCGCGCGGCCGTGGCGTTCGTTGGCTCCGGCGAGGCCCGACTGCGTCGAGTCCCACAGCACGGCGCAGGCGAGCCGCGCGCGCAGTGCCTCGAGGAAGGACGCCAAGTGTCCGGTGGCGTCGGCGAAGCCGCACAGCACCACGCCGAGGATGCGCTCCCGCAACAGACGCGTGGTCGGGCCGCTTGCGTCGCCGAGCAACCGCGCCGCGAGCGCGTGGCGCGCATGCACGCGGCCGACGCGCGCGCTGCGCAGGCCGCGTTCCACATCGATGGCGAGCTCGAGCAGTTCGCGCTCGTCTTCCGAACCGCCCGCGGCCAGGCACTCGCGCGCCGCCTCGGCGCAGTCCTCGTCGAGACCCGCGTCCAGCAGGTCGCCGACGGTCGCGGCCACCTGCGCCCACGAACCCTCGCCGTGCACGATCCTTCGCTCGAGGGATGCGCGTCCGCGCAGGCGTCGGCGCAGCACGGCGTCGAACCACTCTCCACCGGCAAGCTCGCTCTCGCCCGCCAGCCCGAGCACGAGGCGCGCCGCCTGCGCGGCGGTGGCGACTTGGACGCCGACCGATCCTTCGCGCGCGAGCAGCGCCTGGACCTGGGTCGCGAGGTGCCTGCTCGGGACCACGACCAGCAGCGAGCGGCCGAGCAGGCGCGGCTCGGCGCGCACCGCTTGCTTGTGGCGGCGCAAGGCGTCGAGGAGCGCCGCGTGCAACTCGCGCGGGCCGGCGCAGCGCACGTTGTCCCACGCCAGCGGTGCGGCGACCGACGCGTCGCGGTCGGAGCGCCCAAGGGCTTGCGGGTCGTGCCTTGCGCCGGGCATGCGCAGGAGCGAAGCACACCGCGGGCCACGGTTCCAGAGCGCGCCAGCCGGTCGCCGGTGGATCCAGCGCGGTGGAGGCGCTAGCCTCGCTGGCGAGGTCCATCATGCGCTCCACTTCCTGCGTACCCGCCCTGTTGCTCGCTTTGTTGTGCGCCTGCGACGAGGACGACGCCGCCAGCGTGCGGTTGCGTCTCGATTCAGGGGGCGGCGGCGTGCTGCACGCCTCCAGTCTGGCGGTGCCCGCCGAGGCGGGCGTGGTCGAGGCCTCGCTCGCCGGCGTGGCGGAGACGCGCCGCGCGGCCATCGTCGTCGCCCGCGGCCGCTACGCCGACATCAACGCGCTCAAGGTGGGGGACATCACCTTCAAGGCCGGCTCGAGCGGTGGTTCGCTGCGTTGGCTCGAGGTGCAGGTCCCGCAAGGAGCGCAGGCGCGTTGGCAGCGCCAGTTCGTGCCGCTCGAGGAAGCGGCGCGGCTCGACACTGTTTCGGCCTTCACCAGCGACCCACGCGCGCGCAGCATCGGAGCCGAGTTCAAGCTCGTGGTCGAGTTGCCCGCAAGCGTCGTCAGCCAGGGCCTCGCTGGCGTGCGCGTGCGCGGGGCGCGCGGCGAGAGCGAAGGCTCCACGGCGACGCTGACGATCCCGATCGAGCGCTCGCGCGAGGCGCAAGGTCCCGTGTCGTGGCAGATCACTTGGAGCGAATGACTCGCGTGGGCTGAAGACGCGGGATCGGGTCGCTCGCCAAGCACGGCGGCGCGCGCATCGTGGAGGCACGGTGCGCGCGGCGCGCCGCCGGACGGATCGCCCGGCGGGGTTGTGGCACCCGCCGAATCTCAAGATCAGCGGTCGAGCAGCTTCTTCAAGGCCTTGGTCAGGCCGTCCAGGCGCGGATCGGCGCTGGCGGACCTGGCGCGCTCGCCTTCGAGCCACAGCAGGCTGTCCTGCAGGTTGCTGCGCTCGTCGTCGGAGAGCGCCAACGCCAGCGGCTTCTTCGACTTGGCGCCGACCTCGTCGAAGGTGGCGGCGTACTGCGGGATGTCGGCCGGCTTGGTTCCAAGCTTCGAGAGGACCAGCTCGATGGCTTTTTGCAGCTGCGGATCCTCCTGGTAGTCGCCATCCGGGAAGGCCGCGCCGCGATTGTCCTGCGCGCGTCCGCGGGCCTCGAGGCGCAGCAAGTAGCGCACGGAGTCGCGGTCGAGCGTGGTGTCCAGGGACGAGTACAACTCGTCGAAGCCCGGCCAGCTCTCGGGGCGGTCCTCGTCGCATTCGGCGAGGCGCGTGTACAGCGCGGGATCGTCCTTCCAGCGCCGGTCGAGCCACTCGCGCAGCTTGCGCGCTTGGCGCACCTTGCGCATCTCCTCGATGATGGTGGCGTCGAAGCGCTCGGGATCCACCTTCTCGTCGGGCACCACGCCGCCTTCGCTGGCGAGCTTGCCCTCCTCGTCCAACTCGCGATGGATGGAGCGGCCCGAAGGCAGCAGGTACTTGGCGATCGTCAACCGCGCGCGCGGCGCGTAGTCGAACTCGCCGTTGCCGTTGTGGTCCTTGGTCAAGGGCTCCCACGCGTCGTGGCGGCCGTTGCCGTTCTCGTCCTTGTACTCGTCGTTGCGCTCGCCCGGCACGGGCGCGAGGGTCTGCACCGAGC
>SXXH01000092.1 GCA_005789645.1 Planctomycetia bacterium | reverse complement strand
TCGGCCTCGTCGAGCACCAGCACCTCGAGCGCGTCGAAGCGCACGATTCCCTCGCGCATGTGGTCGATCAAGCGTCCCGGCGTGGCGACGACGATGTCGACCCCGCGCTCAAAGTCGGCGCGCTGCGGGCCATAGCCCACGCCTCCGAACACCACCGTGCCTGACAGCCCCGAGTGCTTGCCATACGCGCCGAAGCTCTCGCCGATCTGGGTGGCGAGTTCGCGCGTGGGGCACAACACGAGGCAGCGCACCGGCGGACGACGCGTGCGTGCGCCCTTCTCGCGCCACAGGCGCTGCAGGATCGGCAACGCGAAGGCCGCGGTCTTGCCCGTGCCTGTCTGCGCGCACCCAAGCACATCGCGGCCGGCGAGCACCGGCGGGATGGCCTGGGTTTGGATGGGCGTGGGCGTCGAGTAACCCTTGTCCGCCACTGCGCGCAGCAAGGCGGCACCGAGGCCGAGTTGGTCGAAGCCATCCGCGCCGCGCGGGGCGTCGCTCGCGTCCGTGTCGTGATCGTCGCCGTCGTGATCGTCGCCGTCATGATCGTCACGACCGTGATCGGGTGCGCGCTGCTGCGAGTGACGGTCCTTGGAGGCCGCCGCTGGGTGCTGTCGGTGGGGATGCTGGTCGGGGTTCGTCGAACGCTGTTGTTCGCGGGAGAAGCCGTGCTTGGAAACTTGATCGGTCGTCATGTGGTGCATGGATCTGGCCCTGCAGGCGGACACGGAGGTCCCCTGTCGTGCGTCGCGAAGACGCGCGGGCCGCAGGTGGGCCGCCGCGCCGCGAATGGATCGGCCTGGAACGGCTCGGATGCGAGCCGGTCGGAGACGAACCGTCCGGATGCGGGCGGGCGTGGAGTCGGATGCTGGAGCCTTGCCCGGATCGGAAGCCGGGCGGGAGCCGACGGGGCGCATGCGGGGTCGCGCCCCGCCGCGGCGTCCTCGCCGCGCACCTCCGCCGTCGCGCCCATGGCTCTTGGTGGAAGCGTCCGCGAGGGACCGATCCACTCCTTCGAGTCTGCGCGCGCCGAAGTTCGAGCAGGAGATGATAGCCCCTCGCGGCCCGCGACGCCAGTCCAACGGGCCGAACCGGCAGCGGAGGCGCCCCGGGGCGCGCCACCGCGGCATCGAGGGACCTGTCCAATATGCTTGACGATGCTCGACGCGCCGAGCCAGACGGGCGTCTTGCGCCGGCCATGGCTCGCGCGCCCGCGCAGGAACTCAAGTCCCGCGCAAGGCGGCGCCCTTGCGCCCGAGGCGCGGCTTGGGCTTCTTCTTCACGTCGCCACGCAGCTTGCGCAGGGCATCCTGCAAGCGCCTGCGGGCCCGATCGAAGGCCTCGCGCACGGCGAGGTCCACGGCTTCGGCCGCGCCGTGGGCGGTAGGAGTGCGCGTCACCGCCACCAAGATGCGCGGAGCAGTGGCGCGGATGCGGACCTCGTAGCGCTCGCCGCGCGCGTGCCGATGGTTGGCGCGCGCCACGACCACGCGGCAGCCCACTAGGCGCGGCGCGTAGCGCGCGAGCTTCGCCAGTTCGCGCATGCACATGCGCTCGAGGCGCTCGTCGCGCTCCATGCCCGAGAACGAAACGGGCAGGCCCGCCTCCGGTCGTTCCTTGCCATCCATGGAACGCTCGCGCGGCGCGCGCGGGACGATCGTCCGCCACTTCCTGGTCATGAGCTCGCTCCTTGGTTCGTCGTTGTCAGGTTCATCGCGCCTGGGTGTCCGCTCGCAGCTGCTCGGCGAGGCAGGCCGCCACGTCCATCGTCGAGACGATGCCGCGCAAGCGACCACGCTCGAGCACCAGCACGCGGTGCACTTGATGGTCGGACATGGCCTTGCACACGCGCGCGAGGCTCGCCTCGGGCGACACGTAGACGACTTCGGTGCTCATCCACTCGCCCACGGTCGGTCCGCGGCCGTCGTCCGAATTCCAGCCCTCCATCGCGAGGACTTCGTCTTCCTGTTCGATCTCGAGGACCTCTACGCCAGCCGCGTTGCCAAGCATGGTCGCTCCCCCGCCGCCACCCGGGAGGCTTTCCAAGCGCGCCGCTTCGAGGCGCGCCACATCGCTCAAGGAGAACATGCCGCGCACTCGGCCGCCGACGTCGACCACCGGAGCCGCGCCGTGGCCCGAGTCCTCGAGTTCGAGCAGCGCCTGCTCCACTGCATCGCTCGGTCGAAAGGCGAGCACTTCGGTCTCCATCAAGTCGGCTGCGGTGACGAGCTCCAAGGCGTGCATGGTCATGCTCCTGTTCACGGATTTGGCTGCGTGCGAGGTAGCACGCGACGAGCGTGCAACTTGCCAGAGAGCTCGCGCCGCGCCGCTGGGACGAAGTGCGGCAAGCGCGCCCACGCAGTGCGCAGTCGCGCCACCTCAGCGCGGTTGCTCGATCTCGGGACGCGGCGCGCTCGGCAGCGGCTCGAAGGGCGGCGCGACTTCGGGCTTGGGCGTCGCAGGCGACGCGGGCACGGGAATGGCCGGCTCGTGCGGCACCGGTTCGACCTCGGGCCGCGTCGGCCTCTGCCCCGACAGGCGTCCGCAACAAGCCCCTACATCACGACCACAGGAGTTGGAGTTCGATCGCTGGCACATGACCCCCGAACTGTGCCCCACCCCCACCCACCCCGCCCATGCGCACATCCGCGCACCCACCCCGGTCCAAAGTACCCGCTCATCGAGCTCATCGAGCACCACCGAACACCACAAACCTCCCATGCCATGCCCAATTCCAATCGAACAAAGCCGATTGGCGGGGGCAGGATTCGAACCCCGCGCGGGCGCAAGCCCGCGCCAACAAGCGCCGCAGGTTCAAATCCTGCCCCTGTTGCGTCGCGCGCAGCAAAAACAAACAAAGGCCAGTG
>SXXH01000091.1 GCA_005789645.1 Planctomycetia bacterium | reverse complement strand
GACGCTGCTGCGCGTCCTGCAGGACATGGTCTACGACCGCGTGGGCGACGACGCCACGCGCAAGGTGGATGTGCGGATCATCGCTGCCAGCAACTCGCCGCTGAAGGAGGAAGTGGCCGCCGGACGCTTCCGCCAAGACTTGTACTGGCGCCTGCGCCAAGCGCACTTGACGCTGCCCTCCCTGCGCGAACGCCGCGGCGACCTGCCGCTCCTCGCCGCGCGGCTCCTGCTCAAGCTGGCGGCCGAGCACGGACTCGAGCCCAAGCCCCTGTCGAGCGCCGCGCTGGAGCTCGTCTGCGCCCACGATTGGCCTGGAAACGTGCGCGAGCTCGAGCATGTGCTGCAAGCCGCGCTCTTCTACGCTCGCGGCGAACGCATCGAACCCGACGACCTCGAACTCGAGGTCGCGCCCGAGGCCCTGCGCGCCGCGGCCGACGGGTTCCGCCCCGGCCAGCGGTTGCGCGAACTGATGGACGCGCAGGAGCGTTGCATCCTGCGGTCCGCGTTGCTGCATTGCGCCGGCAACAAGAGCGAGACGGCCCGCATGCTGGGCATCGACCGCACCACGCTGTTCAACAAGCTCCGCCGCCATGGCTTGGTGGAGTTCGGACGGCAAGCAGGCTAGAGTCGGCGCCCGGACCGCGCCCCCCGCAAGGACACGAGGACTACCCCGATGAAGTGGAGCAGCTGGATCCTGTTCGCGTTGTCGCTGACGCTGTTGTTCGGCGTCGCCGCCATGGTGACGCGCCAGTCGTCCACCAGCGCAGCCGAGAACTACGCGCTCGTCAAGGCGCGCGCGTCGCAAGGCGTGCTCGACCGCGAGCAGGCCTTGATGAACCTCGACCAGTGCCTGAGGCAGGCCGAGGACGAGGGCGACGCGGAGCTCGCCGCCGACATTCGGCGCGAACGCGGGCAATTGCTGGTCGAATTGGGCGCCTTCGATCGCGCCCGCGCCGACCTGACCCTCGTGGCCAACCTGCGGCCGTCGGACGCCGACGTGGCCCGCGCGCTCGTCGAACTGGAACTAGCGGCAGGCTCGTTCGAAAGCGCCCGCAAGCGCATCGACGCCAGCCTGTCCGCCTCGCCCGAATCCGCGCTGCTGTGGAGCACCCTGGCGCGAGCTTGGCGCCTCGAGGCCGAGTCCCACCTGGAAGCTTGCGACGCGGAGCACGCTCGCCGCTTCGCTGTCGAGGAAGCACGCCTCCAGCGTCGACGCTCGCGCTTGGCCGCGGCCATCGCCAAGGACGACGCGCGTCGCCCTGCGCTCTACGCGCGCCTCCAAGCGGATCTGGAAGCCAATGGCGAAACCGACGGCGCCCGCATCCTCAAGCTCCTCGACGCCGCCGCAGCTTGCAACCACGCGGCGCTGGAGGCCGCCGCTCGCGCCGTCGAACTCGGCGCCGACGTCGATGCGCTGGTGCTGTCCATGGAGCTCGCGCGCGAGGCGCAAGACCTGGACCGCTTGGTGGCGCTGGGCCTGGCGGCCGAAAAGATCCCGGCTTCGCGCGCCGACTCGCGCCGCGCCTTGCTGCTCCTCCATGCGCTGCGCGCCCAAGGACGCACGCTGCTCGCAGCAGATCTGGCGCAAGCGTGGATGCCTCTGCGTGCGGATTGGCCCGCGGACTTCTGGCGCGCGGCCTGCATCACGTTGCACGAAGCTGGACGGCACGACGCCCTGCATGGCGCGGCCGTCGGCCTGCGCGGCAGCACCGGCTTCCTCGACATGGTCGAAGCCGACTTCTGGCTCGGCCTGTCCCTGTCGCGCTCGGGCTACTGCGGCGACGCCACGCGCTTCCTCGCGGGCTTCCTGCGCGTCGACGACGCGATCGATCCGCTTCCCCACGCGCGCGCCATCGCGCACCGCGAACTGGCGGCCTGCGCCCGCTCGGCCGGACGGGTCGGCGAGGAGCTCGAGCACCTGCGTGGCGTGGTGCAACTGTGGCCGGAAGGCGACGGCGATGCATGGGCGCGCTTGGCGCAGTTGTCGGCCGAGGGCGACCACGGGGGCTGGCGCATGCCGGTCGACCATCAGGCTCGCGCCATCGCGCTGCTTCCGGCGCGCATGGACGAGCTCGTGCCGGCCTGGACCGAATGGGGCGAGCGCCACCTCCAACTGGTGGGCTTCGACGCCAACAACCCCGACGAGGGCGAGCGTGGTCCGCTGGGCCCATCGAGCTACGAACTGCATCGACGCGCCTCGGAATGGCTGCGGCGCGGAGAGCTGCCGCGCGCCATCGCCGCCAATCGGCGACTGCTCGCGCAGTTGCCGACGTTCTTGCCCGCGCTCGACCTCGCCATCGACTTGGCGCAGGCGCAAGGCGGAGGACGCGCCGTGGCCGAGGCCATCGCAGCGCGCGTGGAGGTCGGCGGTCGCACCGCGCGCACGGACGCGGTGCTCGCGACGCTTGCGCCCGAAAGCCTGCCGGCCAAGACGCGCCTGGCCTTGATCCAGGCGGACCCCATGCACAATGGGCGCCTGCAAATCGCGGACGAGCTCTTGCGGCGCGGCAAGACCGTGCAGGCGCTGGCCGGACTCGAGGCGCTGGCCGCCGACAGCTGGACCGACGAAGCGCGCCTCGTGGCGGCGCGACTGCGGTTGGAGCGCGGAGAGCCGGAATTGGCCGCCGAACTGGTGTTGCCCGCGGAAGCGGCGCTCGACACGACTCCCGGCGCGTTGGAGCTGGCGCTCGACGCCCTGGCTGCGGCCAACCGCTCCGAAGACGCGCTCAAGCTGCTGCAACGCCACGGCGCAAGGCTCGCCCCCAAGCGTTCGCTGGCCATCTGCGACTCGCTTTTGCGGCGCGGCGAGGCCGCCTCGGCCTTGTTGCTCGCCACACGACTGGATGCGCGCAAGGAGACACGCGGCCCGGAGGTCCTGTTGCGGCTCTTGGCTTGCCAACTGGCGCTCGGCAAGCAGGAGGTCGCGCTGGAGACCTTGGAGAGGCTCGAAGCCTTCGATGCCACGGGCCGTTCGGCACGCCTCGGGATCCTCGCCGCCTTGGCGCAGAAGGACGATTCCCTGCTGGCGGACCAGATCGACATGCTGCGACCGCAGGCCAAGCGCAATCCGCTGCTGGCGGCGCAATTGGCCTTGCTGCGCTTGGACGCCGACGCCGCTGCGCTGGAACTCGCCAAGCTGCCACCCGAAGGCTTGGCGGACCGCGACCCCGCGCGTCATCTGGCGGCCGTGGCGACCGATCTCCTGCGCAAGCGTCGTCCGACGCAAGCGCAATGGTTCGGCTCCGACGATCTGCGCCATGCGCGCCTGCACATCCTCGGGCAGGGCACGCAACGCGACCCGCGCGAGGTCGTGGCTTGGATGATGGCCATGGAAGATCCGCTGGCGGCGTCGACCTTGAAGCGTCGCCTCGCCAACGGCGCGGAGGCGCCCAAGGAGGCCTGGGACCGCTGGCTTTGGACCAAGTTGCTGACCGGCGAAGGACGGACCGACCTCGCGCGCGCCTCGGCGGAAGACTTGGTCGCTGCCGCGCCGGACTTCGGTCCGGGCTGGAACCTCTTGCGCGACATCGGACTTCCGCGCGACGCCGACGAGCGCGCCGAGGCGCGCTTCGCGCTGCGTCGCATGGAAGCGCTCGGCGCCCTCGCCTGCGAACCGTGGGAGCGCAAGCTGCTCGAGGGCGTCTACCAGTTGCTGGACGGGTCGGCGGAAAGGGCTCTGCAGCTCGCCATGGAGACGCGCGAGGCCCAGCCGGCCTCGGTGCGCGCCAACCGGTTGGCGGCGCTCGCCAGCTCGAAGTTGGTCGACGATGAGCGTCTGCTCGAAGAGGCGCGGCCGGCGTTGAGCCCTCGCGTCGACACGGTCGACGCCCTGACGCTCGCGGAGCGGGCCGAGCTCGTCCGACGGGTGGCCGCGCGCGCGGTGCATCTGGCGCGCACAGGTTCGCCCTTGGCGGCGCGGCATCGCTCCTTGTCTGACGATCTGGCCGCGGCCTTGCCCGACGATCCGTGGTGCACGCTCGCCGCCGCGCAACTAGACTTGCACATCGACGCGCGCAATCCCGCGGTGGGCGTCGCGCGCGCCCACGCGCGACTCGACCGCTTCAGGCAAGCCCATCGCGACAAGGGCTTGGACGAGTTGTCGACGGGCTCCATCGCGGCTTGGACCGAATTCCACCTCGCGCTCGATCCCGAACAGGCCTTGCGCTTCCTCGATGCCGAACTGGCGATCCAGCCGGCGCAGCTCGCACCTTGGATCCAGCGCCCCGGCGTGCTGGGTCGGCTGCAGCGCCACGCGGAAGCCGCCAAGGCGGCGCTGCTCGCAGACCAGTTGGCGCCCGGCGAGCGCATGGCGCGCGAGGCCTTCCGCTGGTCGGCGCGCGGGGAGATGGCCGAGGCCGCGATCGAAGACGCCCTGCGCGATGTCCCCGCGCGCGAAGGCACGCCCGGGGCCGAACCCGAGATCGTCTTGTTGGCGGCGGAGGCCTACGCCAACATCGGACCACGAGGTTCGGCGCACGCCGGCCAGCTGGTCGAATTGCTGCGTCCGCACGTGGCGACCAGGCCCGCGCTGCGAGCCGAATGGTTGCTGGTCGGCCTGCGCGCCAGCGCGCAGGCGGGCGGCTCGGAAGCCGCCGGCCGATCGGCGGCCTTCGCGGCCGAATCGGCGCAACTCGCAGGCGCGCTGGATCTGGCGTTGACGCGCATGCTCGCCGGTCTCGCCAGGGCGGGTGCGATCGACTCCTGAGTCGGAGGCGGGCTATCAAGTAAACTTGACGCCAGCCGCGCGGCGCCTTCAGCCTGCCGAGGAGGGACGCGGCAGCTCGCCCGCGTCCTCCAGCACGGCGCGCATGGATCCGAAGCGAAAGCTCGCCAACAGGCGATCGAGGCGCGCCTCGGTGCGGGACAAGTTCAAGTAGTGCCGGAAGCGCCGGCTCCAAGACCCCGGCACGCGCGGTTGGTCCGGATCGAACTCCCACGGGTGCAGGTAGAACGCCGCGCGTCGCCCCTCGCGCTCCAAGCGTCGCAACCCCGCGATGGTGCACGCCACGGGGAGCAGCCGGAAGTAGCCACCGCCCCCCACCGGCCAGTTGCGGCCGAAGGCGCGCACGGTGGCGACGGGGAACTCGACGACGGCGCCGGCGGGGCTCTCCACCACGCTGATGCCGGCCTCGAAGTCGGGCACGCCGTAGGTCGGGTGCGCGATGGGATGGACGCTCGAGTCGTACAAGTAGCCGCGGCGCGCCAGCACTTCGAAGGCCCACCAAGTGCGGCGCGTGAGCGTGAAGGTCGAGGCCCGAAAGCCGACGGGTGGCGGGGAGCCGGCCTTGGCCAAGGCCTCCTCGGTGCGCGCCAACTCGGCGTCCAGGCCGGCGGGGCCGATGTCCCACAAGAACTCGTGGCCGAAGCCGTGGCTGCCCACCTCGTGGCCGCGACGCAACGTCTCCTGCACGAGGTCGGGCCGGCGTTCCGCCACCCATCCCAGGTAGAAGAAAGTGGCTTTGGCGCCATGTCGATCGAGCGCGTCGAAGATGCGCCCCATGCCGATGTCCAGGCGCTGTTCCGCGCGGCTCCAATCGGCCGTCGTGAAGGCGTGGCGGAAGTTCGCCACCATGTACCACTCCTCCACGTCGAAGGAGATCGAGTGCAGCACGCCGTGCTTCATGCGCCACCTCCTAGCCGCAAGGCGCCGGGCGAATGGCGCTTGCGCCACGCGTCGAGCACCACGAGGCTCCACAATTGCGCCGTCGCGTCGACCACGCCGCGCTGGTGGGCCGCCTGCAGGTCGCGCGCGCGCGCGCCGTCGATCCAGTCGCGCGACAAGTCCTCGATGGCGAGCGTGGCGCGCGCGAAGAGCGGTCCGCGCAACCACTCGGCGGCTGGGATGCCGAAGCCCCGCTTGGTTCCGTCGAGGATCTCGGTGGGCAGTCGGCCGCGCAGCGCCTCGCGCAGCGCGTGCTTGCCCCGACCGCCGCGCACCTTCTCGGCCGCGGGCAAGTGGATGAAGCGTTCCACGAAGCGATGGTCCAGCATCGGCGGCCGCGCCTCGAGCGAGGCCCCCATCGAGGCGCGATCCGCCTTGACGAGGATCCTGTCGGGAAGGAAGGAATGCAGGTCGGCGTATTGCGCGCGGTGCAGCGGATCCACGCCGCGCGGCCGCTCGTAGTGCTCGCGCCAGGCGTCGAGCGGATCGTGGTGCAGCAACTCGGCCGCGATGTCGTCCTTGAAGAGCGCGAGGGCCTGCACGCGGGAGAGCTGCGTGGTGCTGGCGTGGTAGGCGGCCGCCGGGTCGCGGCCCAGATCGCGCAGCAAGCTCTGCGCGCGCAGGGGCCGCGGCAGCCAATCGGCCTTGGGCCAGACGCGACCTAGCGCTCCGGCGAGGGCGCATCCCGGACGACCGAGGATCCGGCGCAACTGGTGCTCGCGCACATCCCAAACTTGGCGGCGATAGCCCGCGAACACCTCGTCGCCGCCATCGCCCGACAACGCCACGGTCACATGCTCGCGCGCCATGCGCGAGACGAGCAGCGTGGGCAGCGTCGAGTTGTCGGCCAGCGGCTCGTCGAAGAACCATGGCAGGTCGCCGTCGAGCTGTCCGGGATCGGGGGACAGCGTGCGCACGTGGTGCGTGGCGGACAAGCGCTGCGCCGCGCGGCGCGCCAAGGCGCTCTCGTCGTTCTTCGGATCGTCGAAGGCCACGGTGCACAGCACCAGCCCTTCGCGCAGCGAGCTCGCCGCGCCGCCGCCGCGCGCGCGCGCGCGCGCCATCGAGTCGCAGACCGCGTTGGAGTCGACTCCTCCCGACAAGAAGGCGCCCAGCGGCACATCCGACTCGAGATGGTCGGCCACCACCATGTCGAGGGCGCCGAGGATCTCCTCGCTGCTCGCCGGCTCGCGCAAGCCGTCGTGCGGCGCGTCCCAGTAGCGGCGCGACTCGATGCGCGCGCCCTCGATGCGCGCCACGTGCCCCGGCGGCAGGCGGCGGATGCCGTCCCAGATGGAACGCGGCCCGCCCGTCCAGCCCTGCACGAAGTAGTCGAGCAGCGACTCGGCGCGCACCTCGCGCCCGATCCCCGGATGCGCCAAGAGCGCCTTGGGCTCGGAGGCGAAGGCCCAGCCGTCCTCGAGCCTGGCGTAGTAGAGCGGCTTCAAGCCGAGGCGATCGCGCGACAGGACGAGGCGCGTCGTCGGACCGCGTCGATCGACGAGGGCCGAGGCCCACATGCCGACCGCCTCCTCGACGAAGGACGCGCCGCGCTCCTCCATGCCGTGCAGCAGCACCTCGACATCCGAGCCCGTCGCGAAGCGGTGGCAGAGCGCCAAGAGGCGCGCGCGCAGTTCGCGATGGTTGTAGATCTCGCCATTGGCGACCAGCGTGCACAGGCCGTCCTCCGAGCGCAGCGGCTGGCGGCCGCCGGCGGCGTCGATGATCGACAGGCGTCGGAAGGCGAGCCCGGCCGCGCCGTCGATCCAGAACTGCTCGTCGTCGGGGCCGCGGTGCTCGAGCGTGCGCGCCATGCGGCGCAGCAACTCTTCGTCCACGCGCGCGCGCGGATCATCGAGCACGAGGCCGGCGAAGCCGCACATCGATCAGCCGCGTCCCGTCGCCGCGCGCGCGAATCCGAGGCGCCGCGCGACTTGGCCGAAGCCTCCGAGGCGCGCACGCGGCCCGAAGCCCACGGCGGACGCCGCGCGCAACGCCGGGCGCGACGAGCCCTTCGCCGGCGAGCGCTCGGGCGCGCCGGCGATCTCGGCCCGCGCGATGGCGCTGAAGACCGAGATGATCGCCACGAAGTGGTAGAAGAGGTCGAAGTGGGCGCGATTGAGGAACATGGAGCCCACCGCGAAGGCCACCAGCGCGGCCTCGAACATCGTCGCGTAGGAGAGGATCCAGCTCGTGTGGTAGCGCTCCCGCGCGGCTCGTCGCACGCGGCCGACATCCCACAGGCTGTACAAGAGCAGCGTCATGTACATCCCGAAGGCGATGCTGCCGCACTCGGCCCACACCTGCAGGTAGCTGTTGTGCGCCACGCGGGTTCCAGTCGGGGCCGCCTGGGCGTCGGAGGTCGTGGTGACGTTCTCGTCGTAGTCGCGGTAGTTGCGCTGGAACTTGTCGAAGCCGACCCCGAACAGCGGCTTGTCAACGATCATCGCGCCGGCGACCTTCCACGCCGCCAGGCGTCCCTGGGCGGAGCCGTCCTCCTCGTAGTCCGTGATCGTGCCGAGACGCTCGACGTAGGTGGATGGCGCGGCGATGAGGCCGGCCAGCACCGCGAGGCCGATGACGGAGAAGGACGCCACGCGATTGCGCGCCCGCCACGCCAGCACCAGCGTCATCGCTCCGAGCGACACGAAGGCCCCGCGCGAGTGCGTGGCCACGATGGCCATGACCATCAGCGGCACGCACAGGAGCAGCGAACGACGCAGGAGCTTGCGTTCCTCGGCGAGGCCGAGGTGCAGCACCATGGGGATGCCCATCACCAGCGCCAACGCGAAGTCGTTGTTGTCGGCGAGCATCCCGCCCGGACCGTCGATGACGACCAGCGAGCCGCCCGACAGGAGGAACGCCAAGCCGTTCTTGACGCCGTAGAACGCGAAGCTCAGCGCGATGACGTAGACGAGGATGCGCAGGTACTCGCGGTTGACGACGACGCCCGTGGTGAAGAGCGCCACGCCGATGATCTTGACGTACTCGCTGTAGCTCGCGATGTCCCGCGCGTCCAATCGGCCGGAGGCGAGCAGCGAGATGCCCACGACTCCGGCGAGCGCGATCATGATCCAATTGCGCAAGTCGCCGCTCATGAACTTGCGATCGCCCTTGTGCAGCACGAAGCCGGCGAAGGTCACGACGGCCACGTAGAAGGACCAGCGCTCGAAGCGCGCGAAGCCCCAAGTCAGGTCCTGCAGGCGCATGTAGGCCAGCAAGGTGAACACCAAGAGGCCGATGAACGGTCGGCGGAAGCAGACCGGCAGCGCCAGCAGGATGAAGGCCGCCACCAGGAGGTCGCGCATGGCCTAGCTTCCCACCCCCGCGGCGCTCGGGCTCGCGGCCCTCAGCGCAGGGCCTCGCGCAGGACCTCGATGGCGTGGCGCAGGTCGGGCGACAGGAGCTGCGCGTCGTGGGCCCAAGCCCAGGTCACGAAGGAGACGACGCCCGCGATGGCGAGGCCGGACAGGCCGGCGACGCCGCGCTTGAGCGCGCGCCCGCGCGCCTCGGAGCGCGTCATGATGCGATCGACGGCGCCAAGGACGGGCACGACCATCACGCGACCGATGTCGGCCACGCCGCGGAAGGCGCTCTTGCTGAACTCGCCGAGCAGGGCCGAGCCGACGCCGACCAGCAGGCCGACGACGATGCCGAAGCTGAAGATCATCCACGGGTTGGGCTCCGTGGGCTCCAGCGGCGTGTAGACCTCGGCGGTGATCGAGAACGGGTTGGAGAGGGGGCTCAGCAGCGTCTCGACCTCCTGCGACTTGTCGAGCAGCTTGCCGTCGATGGCGGCGAGCTTGCCGACCAGGCGCTCGATGTCCCCCATCTGCTCGCGCTCGTCGCGGTAGACGTCCTGCAGCTCCTCGGCGCGCAGGCGGTCGCGGCCGATGTCGACTTCGAGCCTCGTGATCGAGGCTTGCATCACGGCGCGCTCGCGGCGCTTCTCCTCGACGACGGCGCGCGCCGGCTCGATCGCCGGGTTGGGCCGCGAGCCGGCCACGACCTGGGCCTTGGTGGCTTGGCGCAGCAGCTGGTCGCGACGCTCCTCGAGCGCGCGGATCTCGTCCTGCGTGCGGATGTATTGGCTGTGGCTGGGCTTGATGCCGCGCAACTTGGCTTGCGCCGCGCCGATCTGCAGGTCGACGTCGTCGAGCAGCGCCGCGTTGCTCTCGCCCGGCAGCACGTCGGTCATGGCGATGGTCGGCGGCAGGGCTTGCAACGCCGCCTCGAGTTCCGCCACCTCGACATCCAGCGCGGCGAGCTTGCGCTCGGAGCGGTCGCGCTCCGCCTCGTTGGAGGCGAGCCGCGCGTAGACCGGATCCTCGGCGCGCTCGTTCTTGCCGCCGCCGGCGGGCTGGGTGGCCGACAAGCCATGCTGGCGCCGCAGGTCGGTGAGGGCCTGTTCCTTGGCCTTGAGCTGTTGCTCGAGCAACCGCCGTTCATCGCGCAGGTTCTCCAGCACGAACGTGCCGCGGCGACGATCGCGCTCGACCACGTCCTCGATCCAATCGTCGCGCAGCGCCTTGAGGAACTCGGCGGCCCATTCGCGGCGCACGTCGGCGAAGTCGATGGTCACGAAGGTCGTGCCCTGCGGCGTCGGCGAGCTGGTGACGACCTTGATGTCCTCCTGGACGTCCTCGAGGAACATGCGCTGCTGGTCGGGCGGGAGCGCGAGGTAGGCGCTGTCCTGCAGCTTGCCCACGACCTTCTTCACGCGTTCCATGGCCTTGATCTGGAACGGGGCGTTGCCCGGCTCCTTCGAGGCTTGGGTCATGACTACGGGACGCAGCTCCACCTGGGTGCTGGTGACGAATTTCTTGGGCGTGATCACCGCGAAGAAGGCGCCGATCGAAGCGAAGATCAGCGCCGGCAGGATGATCTGCCACTTCCTGCGCGCGACGACGCCCAGGAACTCCTGCAGCTGACCTTGACTCTCGACTTGCACCGCCATCGTTGGATCCCGTCAGAAGATCGACTGCTGGTTCCTGAACGCGCCCGAGCCCGTGAAGAAGCTGAGCGAGAAGATGGCCGTCGAGAGGCTCGTGAGCACCTGCTTGGCCGGGAAGATCAGCGTGTCGATGAAGTAGCCCACTTCCGCCATGAGCGTGGGCGGAACGTAGATGATGTCGTCCTCCTGCACGAGGACGTTGAAGGTCGAGTACCCGTGGCTGACCATGTCGCCGAGATCGTAGGTCTGCACGAACGGGTCCTTGGGGTCGGCGCGGATGAGCCGCACGCGTCCGAGGTTGGCGGTGGAGGCGTTGGGATTGGCCTTGGTGACCGCCTGGAAGAGCGTCAGGTCGCCGGGAAAGGGCTGCTCGCCCTGCGCCGAGACCTCGCCGAACACGAAGTACTTCTTGTTGCGCGTGGTGATGCGCGCCTTGATGTCGAGCTGGTCGTAGTACGGCGAGTACTTCTCCATCAAGAGCGCCTCGACGCCGGTGCGCGTGAGCCCCGCCACGCGCACCGCGCCCAGCTCCGGCAGCACCACGGTGCCATCGATGTCCACGGTGGCGGCGACGCCCTTGAGGTCGTCGTTGAAGCTGTCGTTGATCTCGAGCTGGTCGCCGATGGCGAGCCAGTTCTCCTCTTCGGCGTTGCCGCTGTAGCGGTTGCCGAAGCCCTGCGTGTTCAAGTACTGCAGGGTGCGCTTGTCGGGGGCCGAGTTGCAGGCGACGACGGCCTGCAGCAGGACGGCCAAGGACAAGATCTTGAGGAGGTGCTGGAGCATGCGGGGATGGCCGCCCTCGCGCGGGCGGTGCTCGGTGGCTGTTGTCGGCAGTTCGGACCCGGAGGTTAAGGCCGGGGCGGTTGGAAGCCCTTCGGGCGCCTCGACTTCAGCCGTGCGTCCCGTACTGGCTCTCGTAGTAGTCACGGTACGCCCCGCTGCGCACGCGCTGCAACCATTGCGCGTTCTCGTGGTACCAGCGGATGGTCTCCGGAAGGGCCGCATCGAAGGTGTAGCGCGGACTCCAACCCAGTTCGCGACGGATCTTGGTGGCGTCGATCGCGTAGCGACGGTCATGCCCCGGGCGATCCTTGACGTACGTGATCAGGCTCTCGGGCTTTGCAAGCTCCTTGAGCACGCGCTTCACGAGGGCGATGTTCGTCATCTCGTTGTTGCCGCCGATGTTGTAGGCCTCGCCCACGCGACCCTTCTCAAGGACCGCCAAGATCGCCTCGCAGTGATCGCGCACGTAGAGCCAGTCGCGCACCTGCAAACCGTCGCCGTAGACCGGGATCGACTTCCCCTCGCCGATGTTGGCGATCATCAAGGGCAGGAACTTCTCGGGGAATTGGTACGG
>SXXH01000090.1 GCA_005789645.1 Planctomycetia bacterium | reverse complement strand
GACTGATGGTGCTAACCGTCCAGAAGGATGGCAAGCACGGCAAGGTCTGGGGACTGCGCGCCCTGCTGCCGCAACTCGCCGGCCCGCGCCTCGTGTACTACGAGGACACCGCGTCGGTCATCGACGAACTCAAGGCCGCGCCGGAGGGCGTCCACATCGAGGCCGTCCATGTGCTGGCGCCCGGCTGGGAGGACCAGGCGTCCGCGCGAGCGGATCGCGTGTTGACCCAGTTGGAATACCAGCGCGAAGTGCTGCTCGATGCATGACCCGGCACGAACCGGTGGGCGGCCGTCCCCGGCTCGGCGCCGCGCCGGAGACGGCCCTTTTTCGGCCTGCGCGACGACCCAAGCACGTCGACGCGCGCGTCGGGGCCGGGCCAAGTTGCGCGCGTTCGGCCCCGTGCTAGGCTTCAAGCCATGAAGCTCCTCGCCCTCGCCATTCCTTGCCTGCTCCTCGCCGGCTGCGCCGGCGGTGCTCGTTCGTCCCTCGCCACGGCCGAGTCGGCTCCCGCCTCGTGCGCGGCCAACTCGTGCTTCGCGCCCGAGAGCTGCGCGGGCGAAGCCAAGACCTGCCCGCCCGGTCCGGATTGCTTCGCGCCCGAGACCTGCGCCGACGAGGCGCGCACCTGCCCGCGCTGAGCGCGCTCCGGGTTCGGGGCTTGGGCCGCTAGACTGCTGGCCCATGAGCGCCGTCGATCCCGCGCAACTGTCCGCCCTCGTGCGCCGCGTCGTCGGTCGCGCGATGGGGGCGAGGGGCCATGAAGGGTTCGCGCCCTCGGCGCCGCGGCCGGCGGGCGTGCACGTGGCCTTCGAGTCGCCCCGTCCCGCCGAAGACGCCGCCGAGATGGCGCGCGCGCGGGGCGCCGATCTGGTGGTGGTCGACGACCTGGCCAAGATCCCGCGCGGTGGCGAGTTGGTGCTGCGTCCTGGCGCCGTCGTGACGCCGCTCGCCGCCGACGCGGCGCGCGAGCGCGGCATCCGCCTCGTCGAGCGCGCCACCGTCAAGGATTCCGGACGCCTGCGCGTCGCCGTGGGCGCCGACCACGGCGGGTTCCGCGCCAAGGCCGTCCTGCTCGACGAGCTGCGCCGCCTCGGCCACGTGCCGTTCGACCTCGGCACCCGCGACGAGAATGCCGTCGACTACCCGGACTACGCCGCCGCCGTCGGCGAGGCGGTCGCCAGCGGCCAAGCCGACCTCGGCATCGCCCTCGACGGCGCCGGCATCGGCAGCGCCATCGCCGCCAACAAGCTGGCCGGCATCCGCGCCGCGACTTGCTGGGACACGCAGAGCGCCGCCAACGCGCGCGAGCACAACCTCGCCAACGTGCTGTGCCTGGGCGCCAAGATGCTGAGCGAAGCGCAGCTGCTCGACACCGTGCGCGTGTTCCTCGCCACCGCGCCTGGCGGCGACCGCCACGCGCGGCGCGTGGCGAAGATCACGGCGCTCGAAGCACGCCGCCCGCGCTGAGCGGGCTGTCTAGACGCCTCACTGCAGGCGCAGACGCAACCGCTCCAGCTTCTCGCGCACCTTGCCGGTCGACATGTCGAAATCGACCAGTTGCACGCGGAAGTAGACCGAACGCGTGCCGTCGGGATGTTCGTCGACGAAGTAGCGGCCGTCCCATCCCGTGGGAGCTGCTGGCTGATCGAGCGCCGTCAGGCCGGTCACCGCACGCTCGGTGCGCACTTCGGCGGTGTAGACGAGCACTTCGTGGTTGCGGCGATTCGCCGCGTCCCAGCTGCTCTCGACGCCAACACCCGCGCCGCGCCAGCCGTGGATCGCTGGCGATGCTTCGTACTTCCAATCCGGTGGCGCGTAGTGCTCGACGCGCGACCACTCGGCCGGTGCGCGCACGACCACCTCGCGTCCGCGGATCTCCGCCGACGCGGTTCGCGTGCGTGGCTTGGAGGGCAGATGCAGCACGAGCGCCGGGTCGCCGTAGAACGCGGCGTTGAGCAGTTGGTAGCGCAGGACCGCGCGCTTGTCCTCGTCGCGGGCAAGGCAAGCGACGAGCGCGCGGTTGAGCGCATGACGATTCGCCTGCCCTAGGCTCCGGCCGGCGAGCACCGCGTTCCAGAACTCCGTTCGGTAGAGCTCGTGCTGCGCGACGGCGCGACGCACGCTGCCGACGAAACCTACGGCTCCATTGCGCAAGAGGCGCAGCGCGACGGAGCGCTGTTGCGGGTCGGAGTCGAGCGCGGCGGGGCTGCAGCCACCTGTTTCGACGAGACATGGGGCCAGCAGCACCCGCGAGTCGTGCATGTAGGTCTCGCCCAGTTGCAGCCACGAAGAGTGGGCGCTGTGGACGATGGCCGTCGCGGAGGCGAGGGGCGAGTCCTGGGTGAACGGCTTGCCGCCTTCGTGCAGAGTGGGCTTGGCGAAGCCCACGTTGGCGAAGAGCGGCGCCCACGCACGCTCCCACTCGGCGAGTGCCAGCGTGCCGCCGGCCTTGGGCGCGAACAGGTGCTCGTAGGCTAGAGATCGCGCGGCGAGGAGCGCTCCTGCCGCCGCGTCTTCGGCCACGAAGCGGCCGACGGCGAGCTCGACGAACGGATCGGCGTCGATGTTGCCGTACTCGAGGTCGGACGGAGGATCCGTGTCGATGCCGGCGCCAGTGCCAGCGACCACCGCCATCGGGATCATGTCGGGGCCCGCGGCGAGGCAGAGATGCTCGAGTCCGTTGGCGAGCGGCCCCAGGCTGGTGGCGATGTCCCCACGCGCCGCATCGAAGTCGGTCGTCACCTCGTCCGATGTGCCCAGCAAGCCGATCGCGCCCTTGCGCCCGGCCGCGAGCACGGCCGCCGACAGGGACAGCTTGCGTCGGAGGCCCATGGCGCGGTCGGCCGGAGCGGCGACCGCGAGGTAGTCGACGGTGCGACCGCGTGCTTGCAGCCAGCGCGCG
>SXXH01000089.1 GCA_005789645.1 Planctomycetia bacterium | reverse complement strand
CGGCGTGGTGCTCTCGCCCGACAAGCGCACCATCTTCGTCAACATCCAGCACCCCGGCGAGTCCACCAACTTCTGGAACGGGCTCTTCGGCGCGCCCACCAACGCCAACCCGGCGACGGTCAGCTCGTGGCCGAACGGATCCGGCGCGCGTCCCCGTCCGGCGACGCTGGCGATCCGCCGCATCGACGGCGGGTTGATCGGCACCTGAGCATCCGCCGTTCGCGGCGACAGGCGGGCGGGTCCCTCGCCAAGGGGGGGCCCGCCCGCATCCACGCCCGCCGCCGCTAGACTGCCGCGTCCATGCTGCGCTCGCTCGCCACCCCGCTCGGACGCTTCCGCGTCGTCGCCATCGCCGAGGCCGCCTCGTGGGCGGGCCTGCTCGTCGGCATGTGGTTCAAGTACTCGGACCACGCCAACCCCATCGGCGTGCGGATCATGGGGCCGATCCACGGCGCGCTCTTCGTCGCGTACCTCTTCGGCGTGCTGGAGGTCGTGCGCCACCTGCGGCTCGGCCCGTTGGCGCTCGCCTTGGGCGTGGCTTCGGCCTTCCCGCCCTTCACGACGCTGCTCTTCGAGCGCTGGCTGGCGAGGAAGTGAGCGCGGCGGCCGCGCGCGCTAGCCTCTGCGCCATGTTCGCCGCCGCGCCACGCCTCGTCCTCGCCGCCTCGCGCCCCAAGCTCGCTTCGGTCCTCGCCGCCTCGGCGCTCGTCCCCCTGGTCCTCGCCTTGTGCGGCGGCGCGGCCTCGGCGCAAGCGCGCGTCGAGGTGGCCCTGGCGCCGGGGGTGCAACCAGCCCACGCGGGCGGCCGCGTGCTGGTGGTGTTCGCCCCGGTCGCGTCGCGCGAACCGCGCCGGCTGGTGGGGGACACCGGCCTCGACGCGGCTCCGCTCTTCGGCGTCGACGCGCCCGATTGGACGAAGGGCGCCCTCGCCACCATCGACGCGGACTCGGCGTCGTTCCCCCTGGCGAGCTTCGCGCGCCTCCCCCAGGGCGAGTACCGCGTGCAGGCCTTCCTGCGCAGCAACCCCGACCTGATGGTGCTCGACGCGCCTGGCAACCTGCAGAGCGTCTCGCGCGTCGTGCGCTTCGATCCCGCCCGGCAGGAAGCGCTGCGCCTCGAACTGGCCGAGCCCGTGGGCGTGGAGGACCTGCCCGCCGACACGAGCGCCGTGAGGTTCGTGAAGCTGCGCTCGGAGCACCTGTCGCGCTTCCACGGGCGCGAGATGCACGTGCGCGCGGCGGTGCTGCTGCCCAAGGGCCATGCGGACGAACCGCGGCGCCGCTACCCGGTGATGGTCGAGATCGGCGGCTACGGCCAGCGCTGTCGATCGCTCGCGCGCCAGTACGCCGAAGGCTCGCGCGCGTTGCGCGAGTGGAACGCCGACGACATGCCGCGCTTCCTGCTGGTGATGCTCGATGGCGCCGGACCGCTGGGCGATCCGTACCAGGTCGACTCCGACAACCACGGGCCGTGGGGCACCGCGCTGGTGGAGGAGCTCCTGCCGCACATCGAACGCGTCCACCGCGCCATGCCCGACGGCGCGGCGCGCTTCACCACGGGCCATTCGACCGGCGGCTGGGTCTCGCTGGCGTTGCAGGTGCACCATCCCGACGTCTTCAACGGCTGCTGGTCCTTCGCGCCCGATGGCGTCGACTTCCGCCACTTCCAGCTGCTCGACGTGTACAAGGACGAGAACGCCTACGTGAACCGCGCCGGGTTCGAACGGCCGTCGATGCGCACCATCGATGGCGACACGGCCTTCACCGTGCGCCACGAGTGCCAGTTGGAGAACACTCTGGGCCTCGGCGACAGCTGGACGCGCTCGGGCGGGCAGTGGGGCGCGTGGAACGCCACCTATGGAGCGCGCGGCGCCGACGGCCTGCCCGTCGCGTTGTGGGATCCGAAGAGCGGCGCGATCGACGACGCGGCGCGCGGCGCATGGAAGCGCCACGACCTGCGCCTGCGCCTGCAGGAGGGTTGGAAGGAACTCGGACCGCGCCTCGCAGGGAAGATCCACGTCTACGTCGGCGACTCGGACAACTACTTCCTCGACAACGCCGTGGCGCGCCTGAAGGAGTTCCTCGACCGCGCCGATCCCGCCTTCGGCGGCGAGATCCGCTTCGGCTGGCGCGAGGGGCACGGCTACCACCCCCTGTCCTTGCGCGAGGTGCTGCAGGCGGCCGAGGCGCGCTTCAAGGCGCGACGCTGAGCTCGATCGATCTGGGCCGGGGATGGTCGCGGGAGCCACGCGACTCGCCGCGGGCGCGCGGATCGCGCCTAGTCGTCAACTTGCGCGACTGGCAGGCGCTGTTCAGCTTGCTTCTCGCGTCGCGCTCGCTTGTCGCGTGGTCCTGCATTGCCGGAGCGCCCATGGCGAAGTACCGTCCGTTGCCGGAGGAAGGCAAGGGAGGCCAACCATGGTCGCAAGCAAGTGGGTGTCCATGTTGGCGTGGGTCGTTGGTTTCCTGGCCATGACGACTCCCTGCGTCGATGCGCGCAGGCAAGCTCCCGCCGCCGACTCCAAGCATGTCGAGATCGAACCGGCGCGGGTTCCCGCGTGGGTCGTCGAGTCCGCGCGCCAGTCGGTGCCGGGCCTGCAGTTGGCCAAGGCGTCGCGCTCCAACGGGGTGGAGGGCCTCTCCTACAGGTTGCAAGCCAAGGCCGGTGGGCGAGTGGTCGAGCTGGTGGTGTCGGCCCGCGAGCTCCTCGCGCCTCCCGGCGCCGAAGCGCTGGCGCGCCTGCGGCTGGCCGAAGCCTGCGCGGCCTTGCTGGAGGCTGAGGGCGAGGCGGCCTTGCGGGATGTGTACTCGACCGAAACGCGCCGCCGCTTGGTCGACGCCCTGGAGTCCACGCTGAAGCGTTCCGCGCTGGCCGAGGCGATGCTCGCCGAGGAGCGCGTCGCCATCGGCGAGCGGGACGAGCGCGCGCCGATCGCCGCGGACGTGGAGGCGGCCTTGGCCGAGGCGCGCCTGCACGAACTGCGGATCTTGTGGCTCGAGTGGTGGTTGGACGGATCCGGGCGCTTCGACCTGCAGACCGCGAGGCATCGAGCCTTGGTCGTGGCCAACGGGCTGGACCACCTGGTGCAGGGATGCGACGCGCTGGTGTACGCATCCGCGTTCGCGCGCGCGAGCGGGGAAGTCGAGGACGCGCGCGCCTTGCTCGACATCGCCGCGGGACTGCGAGATTGCTGGGACCCCGACGCTTCCGGGCGCTGGAACTTGCCGAGCCAAGCTCGCGACACGCTCGTCATGGTGCTGCTCCACCAGCTGGACATGCGGCGCGCCTCCGAGCCGCAGGCGGTGCTGCGCGGCCTCGAGGACTTCGAGGCTCGCGTCGTCGGCGCCGAGGCCGCTCCTGCCTGGCCCGCGGTGCTGGGAGTCGTCAGCGAAGCTTGCCGCTCGAGCGGCGATGACGCCGCCGCCGCGCGCCTGGAAGCGCGACTCGCCGCGCTCGGTGGCCGCGCCCCGGCCATCGCCGTGGAGCCTCGGCGCTCCGCAGGCACCCCGATCGCATGGATGCCGCGGGCAAGCTCCGAGCTGGCGCGCTTGCCGCGGCCCTTGCCCGCACCCGCCGCCAACGGGCCCTATGGAGCGAGGCGTCCCATCGCGTCGGCCTGGTCGTCCGCCCCGGGCGAGGCGGCTTCGGATGCCACGGGCGCCATCGACGCGGGCTTGCAGTGGTTGGCGCGCCATCAGGCAAGCGATGGCTCCTGGACGTACGGTCGCCTGCGCTCGATCTGCGACGAGGAATCGTCGTGCGTCGATCCGCGGTCTGTAGTCACCGACAACTACACGAGTGGCTTGACCGGCTTGGCCCTGCTCGCGTTCCTCGCCAATGGCCACGACGCGCGCTCCAAGGCGCGCGCGCTCGACGCGCGGCCCGGCGAGGGTCGCAGCTTCGGCCAGGTCGTCGAGGCTGGATTGAGCTGGCTGCTGGCGCGGCAGGACCGTCGCGGACGAGTCAGCGGCGATCGTCCCTTCATGTACAACGAAGCGCTGGCTGCGTGCGCGCTGATCGAAGCCCATGGCATGCGCGCGGGATCCGTGGCCAAGGCGAAGGCGCAAGCCGCGGTGGACTTCCTCGTCTCCGCCCAGCGTCCCGCCCCGGATGGCAAGGGGATGTGGGGCTGGCGCTACGACGCGCGCCAGCACGCGCAGGAGCTGGTCGCCAACCGCGAAGCCGTCAAGGACCTGCTCCACGATGCGGATACTTCGGCGACGGCTTGGTGCATCCTCGCGCTCCACTCCGCCAGGCTCGCGGGGCTTTCCGTGCCGGAGGAGGCGTTGCAGGGCGGCATGGCCTGGATCGAGCACGCCACGGGCGAAGACGGCCTCGTGGGCTACGTCGATCCGAGGCTCGCGGGGACCCCGGTCAGCGGAGCGGGCGACCACTACGCCTACCACGTGTCGGCGATGTCGGCGCTGGCGATGTGCGTGCGCATGTGCGTGGAGCCCGACCAGCAAGGCGGCTTCCTTGCGTCGGCCACGCGCCAGCTCGTCAAGGATCCGCCCACCGCGGGCGCATCCAAGTCCGACACCGGAGAGCGACTCTCCGTCGACTATTACTACTGGCATTGGGGCACCCTCGCGCTTTGGCACCACGACGGGATCGGCACGGAGGCGGATCGTGGTCGGGCATGGGCAGCGTGGAGCCCCGCGCTCCTGCGCGCGCTGCGGTCGCTGCAGGCTTCGGGCGCGTCCTGCCGGCGAGGCGGCTGGATCGTTCCGGATCGCTGGGGTGCGAGCTACGGAGGTCCCCTGTACCAGACGGCGATGGCCGTCCTCGCCTTGTCGACTCCCCATCGCTATCCAAGATTCCTGCCGCCGCGCTGATCGTGAGGCGAAGGCCGCGACGGACCTGCGCCCAAGGCCAACCAGATGCGCATGCCGACGCGTCCATGGCATCATGTGTGCTTCGCGCGGACTGCGCGCGTGACTCCATGACGACCAAGACGAACGATCCGGTGCTCTCGCGCGAGACGGCGCGCCGGCGCACCTTCGCCAT
>SXXH01000088.1 GCA_005789645.1 Planctomycetia bacterium | reverse complement strand
GGACCGGGAACATGGTCGCCGCGCCGCCCGCATCCCAGCCCTTGAAGGCCGGTTGGTGGATGGCGAAGTCGCCGAACAAGAGGCCCAGCACGGCCACTCCGAGCGCCGCGTACAAGACGATCCCGCCCAAGTACCCGCGCGGCTGCAGCAACACCCGCACCGGCAGCAGCGACGCCACGGCGCAGTACGCGAAGATCAAGAGCGCCCACGAGCGCGCGTCGAGCACGAGGAGGTGCGAGATCTTGGTCGCGCCATGGATCAGCGCCAGCAAGGCCGGCACGAACGCCACGGTCACCAGCCACAGCGGCGGCTTGAGGAGGCGTTCCACCAACCCGAGCAGCAACGCCAGCAGCAGGAAGCCCGTGCCCGCGGCCGCCACCGCGCCGCCGGGATTGAAGCGCGCGGTTCCGCCAGCCAGTTCCTCCGAACCGGACGCGAACGAGCCCGCGGTGATGTCGGCGAAGGCCACGATGACGTAGACGAGCGCCAGCAGGATGAACAGCGTCATGGCGCGGCCCGCGCCGGTGCCGAGGCGCTGGCGGGCCATCGCGGCGATCGACTCGCCGCCATGGCGCAGCGAGGCGACCAGCGTGGTCATGTCGTGCACCGCGCCGATGAAGACGACTCCGACGCCGATCCAAAGGAGGCAGGGCAGCCATCCGTATTGCTGCGCGGCGAGGATCGGGCCGGCGATCGGGCCAGCGGCGGCGATGGCCGAGAAGTGCTGCGCGAACAAGTAGAAGGGCGGCGTCGGCACGAAGTCGACGCCATCGCGCTTGGCGTGCGCCGGCGTGCGGCGCCCGTCGTCGAGCCCCAGGCGCCGGGCGACGCGCGCGCCGAAGAGCCGATGCCCGAGCACCAGCAGCACCAGCACGCCGAGGACGAGCAGCTTCAGTTCCATGTCGTTCCGGCGACTCTAGCCGAGGAACGCGGGGCCGCGCCACGAACGCCGTACTCCCGCGGGGAACAACCGTCACACTCGCCTGGATGCGCGGGACGCTTCATGGCCCGTCAAGCACGCTGGACGCGTGCCACGCGCCGGGAAAGGTGCTACCTTCTGCTCCCATGGAAGCCGCCCGCCAAGACGACAATCTCCACGCGAAGGTGCTCGTCGGCCTGCTCGTGGGCGCGCTGCTGGGCTTGCTGGGCAACTGGTTGGGGACGCGCGACGAGGACGCCAAGGCGGTCGTGCGTTTCCTCGCCGACGGCGTCGCCCATCCCATCGGACAAGTCTTCCTGCGGCTCTTGTTCCTGGTGGTCGTGCCGTTGGTCTTCGCCTCGCTGGCGACGGGCGTCTCCTCCTTGGGCGACTTCGGCAAGGTCGGCCGCATCGGCGCGCGCACCGCGGCCTTCTTCCTGTTGACGACCGGCTTCAGCGCGGTGCTCGGCTTGCTCCTCATGGACAGCCTTCAACCGGGCGCGGGCTTCGATCCGAGCGTGCGCGCGGAACTGCTGTCCTCGTTCGGCGGCGATGCGGCCGAGTTGCAGGCCACCGCGGCGGCAAGCGAGACGAAGACCACGCTCGAGGCGGCCAACAAGTGGCTCGACATGTTCCTGCCGCGCAACGTGCTGGGCGCGGTCAGTCGCATGGAGATGCTGCCGTTGGTGGTGTTCGCGCTGCTCTTCGGCGCGTTCCTGATGCGCACGCGCGCCGAACGCCGCGAACAGATGGTCGGCTGGCTCGAGACGGTCTCCGAGATCATGGTCTCCATCGTGGGCTTCGCCATGAAGCTCGCGCCCTTCGCGGTGGCGTGCCTGATCTACGCCGTGGTGGCCAAGTTCGGCGCGGATCTGCTGGCGAAGCTCGCGGCCTATGTCGCCATCATCCTCGGCGCGTACCTGCTGCAGCTCTTCGTGTTCTATCCGCTGCTGCTTTCGTTCCTGGCGCGCCGATCGCCGCTCGAGTTCCTGCGCGGCGCCATCCCCGTGATGGTCACGGCCCTCTCGACCTCGAGCAGCAGCGCCACCCTGCCCACCTCGCTGCGCGTCGCCAAGGAGCGCCTCGGCGTGCGACCCGCGGTGGCAGGCTTCGTGCTGCCGCTGGGCGCCACGCTCAACATGAACGGCACGGCGCTGTTCGAAGGTGCCTTGGTGCTCTTCATCGCGCAGGTCTTCGGCGTCGATTTGACGCTCGGCCAACAAGGCATCCTCGTCCTCATGTGCGTCGTCACGGCGGTGGGCGCCGCGGGCGTGCCGGGCGGTTCGCTGCCCTTGCTCGTCGCCGTGTTGGCGCAAGTCGGACTGCCGCCCGACGGCATCGCCATCGTGCTGGGCGTCGATCGCATCCTCGACATGGGTCGCACGGTCGTGAACGTCACGGGCGATCTCGTGTGCGCGGCCTGGATCGAGTCCAAGGAAGGTCCGCGCGGGACATGAAGTCGCGCCGCCCGTCCCGGAAGCACCCGGAGGCGGACGGCGCGATCTGGGAACGGAGCACCCCGGCGAGGCCGGAACACTCCGCGTTCCAGCGCAGGCTCAGCTCGGCACGACCATGGCGTTCGTCGGGCACCCGACCAGCGCGTCGCGCGACACCGAGCCATGCCACAACCGCGCGAGTCCGCGCCGGTGGTGAGTGCCCAGCAAGACGAGGCCGGCCTTCTCCTCGGTGGCGATCTGCGCCAGATGCTCGGCCGGCTTGCCGAAGCCGGGCACGAGGCGCAGCTTGACCTCGTCTTCGGCGACGCCGCGATCGACGAGTCGCTTGCGCAGGCCTTGTTCGATGTCCCTCTCCAACGCCGCGCGGGTCTTGAGGTCCCCGGTCGCGCCCAAGCCGGCGCCTTCGCCGTGCTCGGGCGGCCACCACACATGGGCCACGACCAGCTCGATCTCGGCCGAGCGGCGCAACTCGATCGCATGGCGCAACGCCGCGTCCGAAGCGGCATCCGCCTCGAGCGCCACCATCACCTTGAGCGGTTCGCCGTCGGCCCACGCCTCCAGCGGCGCGGGATCGCGCAGCACCAGGACCGGCAACTCGGCCTTCTGCGACACGCGGTCGGCCGTGCTGCCGAGTCGCCACGCGGCGATCCCGCGGTGCCCCGTCGCCCCGACCGCGATGCACGAAGCCTTGAGCTCGCGTGCGCGGTCGACCAGTTGCTCGTCGGGGTGGCCCGAGAGGATCTCGGCCCGCGCGCGCACGCCGGCATGCGTCAACTCCTGCACCATCAGTGCCGCGCGCACCTGCGCGTGCTCGCGCTGCGCCTCGTACCATTGGCCCACCGCGATGGGCGCTTCGGCCGCCGCCGCCCAGGCGATGTCGGGGATGTCGACCGAGTGGGCGCAAACCACGTCTTCGCCCAATTTGCGCGCCCAAGCGCCCGCGCCGCGCATCGCGGCGGTCGCAGCCGCCGAGAAATCAGTGCCGAACAAGATGGTCATCGCACCCGCCTTCCGGGGGCGCGAATGCATCACGCCCCCCGCTCGTCCTCCGTCACCACTTTCGCCCGGACGATCGAAGCGATGGTGGCGAGCGCCAGGATCCCCGCCACGACTCCCAGCGCCGCGCCGATCGGGATCTTGTGCTCCTCCGGCAACAGCATCTTGATTCCGACGAAGACGAGAATCAGCGAAAGTCCGTACTTCAGGTAGTGCAGATACCGCAGGAGCCCGCCCACGGCGAAGAACAGCGAGCGCAGGCCGAGGATGGCGAAGAT
>SXXH01000009.1 GCA_005789645.1 Planctomycetia bacterium | reverse complement strand
GGAGTTCACCTTCTACATGGACGGGCGCTTCCACGCCCAGTACTTGAAGGGCGTCGGACGGGACGAGCGCAACTGGGGCTCGCTGCATCGGCTCGACTTGTCGAACGCCAACTTGCTGGTCTTGTCGGAAGGCGACGCGCATGTGCCCTACAGCGAGGCCTCCATCGCGCACATCGAGAGCTTCGTCGACGAAGGCGGCACGGTGTTGTTGATGGCCGACGGCGGCGAGACGATGCCGCCCGGAGCTGCCGTCGCCGCGCGTTTCGGCGCACGTCTCGACGCGCGACGCGCCGCCACGCCGCCGCGCTTCGCCGTCGACAAGCCGAACGGTCCGAGGATCGACTACCGCGGCGGTCGCAGCTTCGAGATCGGGCTCGACTGGACGCCCATCGTGGTCGATGCCCACGGCGAGCCGCTGCTCGCCAAGCGCCGCCACGGCAAGGGCTGGTTCCTGCTCGGCAGCCGCGGCCTGTTCGGCCACCAGCCCGACGCCAAGGATCCGATCAACGCGGCGTGGGTCACGCCGCTCTTGGTCGAGCTGGCCGCGGCCAAGCCCATCGACCCGCGGAAGCCGCACCGCGGCGCCTTCGCCGAGCACGCGCGCGCCGTGGGGCCGTTGACGCTCGAATACACCGACGGCACGCAACCGTACGCCGACTCGATCGCCAAGGAGTACGACTTGGTGCGGCCGCACCTCGTGGCGTTGACTGGCGTGGAACCCTCGCCGGGCATGATCGCGCGGTTGTTGGTGCTGCCCACCGGCGGAGGCGGGTTCTCCAGTGGCGAGCGCATCGCCATCGCCGCGTGGTGGGGCGACTACCCCAAGCAGCGCTACCCGATGGTCGAGCTGATCGCGCACGAGGCCGGTCACTCGTGGGTCTTGCCGCACCCCGAGCCGTTGTGGAACGAGCCGATCGCCACCTACCTAGGCATCCAAGTCGGCAAGCGCCTCGACATGCCCGAAGCGCAACGCACGCTCGAGGCGCAGCTCGCCGCGGGCCGCAAGCACGACCCGGACTGGACCAAGGTGGATCCTCTCGCACCCGACGCGCCGCGCGATTTGGTGTGGGGCAAGTCGTACCACGTCTTCGAGGAGCTCGAACGACGCCATGGCCCCGAGGCGCTCGCCAAGTACTTCACCACCAAGCGCGCCCTCGTCGCCAAGGACCGCCGCGCCTACACGATGGACGACTGCGTCGCGGTGTGGAGCCGGGCAGTGGACGTGGACCTCTATCCTTGGTTCCGGTCGCTGGCCTTCGCCGTCGACGCCGCCAAGTCGGACTTGGCGCCGCGCTGAGCGTCGGCGCGCGCAGCGGGCCGCCCGAGGGCTCGAATCCACCGCCTCTATCGTCCAGTGCGCGGCGGGTGTACCTTGGATCGCGGCGGCGCCGTCCGCCATGCACACCATGAAGCTTTCGCTCGCACTGCTTTCCCTCGGAGCCGCGCTGGCCCTCGCGGTCGCGCCCTTCGCCGCGCGCGCCACGGTCGACAAGCCTGCCGTCGGCGCCGACGCGCCGGACATCACCGCGCCGACGTGGTTCAACCACCTCGGTCGCACGATCAACAAGAACAACCTCGGCGGCAACGCCGTGCTCGTGGAGTTCTGGGCCACCTGGTGAGGCCCCTGCCGTGCGGCGTGGCCGCACCTCCAGGAACTGCACGAGAAGTACGCCGACAAGGGCTTGGTGGTGCTCGCCGTCTCGGATGAGGCTCCGGACGTCGTGCGCCCCTACCTCGAGAAGGACGGCTACACCGTCCGCACCTCGGCCGGATCACAAGCCGGCGATGCCTACGGCGTGCGCGGCATCCCCGACTCGTTCCTCATCGGACCGGACGGCAAGATCGTTTGGCAAGGCAGCCCGTTCTCGCTGACGGACGCGCAGATCGAGGAAGCGTTGAAGGGCGTCAAGCCCGGCACGGGACTCGGCAACTTGCTGTCGGTGCCGGCGACGCGCGACTACACCAAACGCGTCTCCGCCATCGCCGATACGGGCGCTGCCGGTAAACCTGCGAAGGCCTTGGCTGCCGCGCGCGCGGTCGTTGCCGACGAGAAGGCCGAGGCCATCGACAAGACCGATGCCGAGCACTACGCCGTCGCGATCACCTCGTACTTGAAAGAACTCGAGTTGCAGCTCGACGGGTTGTTGCAACAAAGAGATGTCGTGCGCGTCGTTTCGACCTGCGAACTCCTGGCCAAGGAGTTTGGCAACTCGAGTGAAGCCAAGCCCTTCGCCGACAAACTCGCAGCCATCAAGGCCGACAAGGGGCTGTCAAAAGAACTGGACGCCGCGAAGGCGTACCAGAAGATGCAGAAGGACATCGCCAAGTTGGCCGCTTCCAAGGCCAAGGTGAAGCAAGCCGAGTTCGCCGACAAGTGGAAGGGCACGCGCGCCGGCGAACGGGCCTTGGCCGCTTCGCGCAAGAAGGACTGAAGCGGCTCCGTGAATGCTCCTCCACGAGGACGCAAGCGGCCATCGGCGCGCAGCCGGTGGCCGCGCTGCTTTCCCTATCGCAACGGCCGGACGCGCGCGTCGACCAGCCGAGACCGGCGCGGGTGGCCGGTCGCAATGGCGGAAGCCGCATGGCGCGGCGTGGCGCACGCGGCTTCCTGCGTGCTTGGCGATGAATGGGCAGCGCGTTCGAGCCTCGGCGGCTGGGCTCATGGCTGCGCCCGCTCGCCTCGGGCGGGAGACCACGCACTTGGCACGCACCCCCCTCTTCGCCCACTTCCACGCGCTCGCCCGCCGCTGCCGTGCCGCGCAAGCAGCAGGTCTCCCGCCCGAGGCATGGCTCGAACCGCGCGCGCAAGCGCGACGCGACCAGCCCTCGCGGCGCGCCATCGTGCAAGGCGCCGCGACGGCTGCGGCGTTGGCCGCCTTGCCGAACAGCGCGCGCGCCAACTCCAACCAACCGCGAGTCGCCGTCGTCGGAGCGGGACTGGCGGGACTCGTCGCCGCGCGCACGCTGAGAAGCCGCGGCATCGCGGCGACCATCTTCGACGGCAGCTCGCGCGTCGGCGGTCGCGTGCAGACGGACGCGACGAGCTTCGCCGCGCAAGGCCAGCGGGTCGAACGCGGCGGGGAATTGATCGACACCGGCCACCGAGCCTTGCGCAAGCTCGTGCGCCAACTCGGCCTCGAGACCGACGACTTGCTCGCGGCCGAGCCCGCCGGGACGCAGGCGCTGGGCTGGTTCGCCGGCCAGGCGACCACCTTCGCGCAGTTCGAGCAGGACTTCGCCGGCTTGTACCAAGCGTTGCACCAGGACGTCGTGCACGCGCCCTTCCCCACGACCTACGACTCCTGGACGCCGACCGCGCGGCAACTGGGCTTGTCGTCCATCGACGAGTGGATCGAGCTGCGCGTGCCGGGCGGCCTGCAGTCGCGCCTCGGCCGGTTGCTCTCGACGGCCTACGACATCGAGTACGGAGCGCCGAGCAGCCAGCAGAGCGCGCTGAACCTGATCTACCTCCTGGGCTACGGCTCCACCCCGAACAACTTCTCGCTGTTCGGCGAGTCGGACGAGCGCTTCCGCGTGCGCGGCGGCAACGAGCAGGTCGTGCAGCGGCTGGCCGCGGGACTGCCCAACCAGACGCGCCTGCAGCACAAGCTGGTGGCCGTGTCGACCCTGCCCAACGGGCGCATCCGGCTCGTGTTCGACGCGCCTGGCGGCGTCGTCGACGAGACGTGGGACCGCGTCGTCATGACCGTGCCCTTCGCCGTGCTGCGGGCCGACGTCGACCTGTCGCAGGCGTCGCTGCGGCCGTTGAAGCGCGTGGCCATCGCGCAGCAAGGCTTGGGAACGAACGCCAAGCTGCACGTGCAGTTCAGCTCGCGCCATTGGCACCAGCTCGGCTGCAACGGCGAGACCTTCGGCGACGGGTTCCAGAACACCTGGGACGAGACGCGCGCGCAGGCTGGCGCCGCCGGCATCCTCGACAACTACCTCGGATCGGCGGGGCCCAACCTCGCGGGGCAGTCTCCCTCCTCCGCCACAGGCGCGTTCCTCGCGCAGATCGAACCGCTGCTGCCGGGGCTCGCGTCGCGTTGGACTGGCCTCTCGAGCATCGACTACTGGCCCGGCTCGCCGCACCAGCGCGGCTCGTACTCGTACTACAAGCCGGGGCAGTACACGACCTTCGCCGGCGTCGAGCGCGAGGCCGAAGGACGGCTGCACTTCGCCGGAGAGCACACCTCGATCGACTTCCAGGGCTACATGGAAGGCGCGGTCGAATCCGGCGAGCGCGCGGCGCGCGAAGTGCTGGCGGCCTCGTAGCCCCGGCGCCGTCTGTCAAGCGAATTTGACACGGGCCGCGTGGGTCGCTCAGGCCCCCGCCAGCCGCGCGTAGGTGGCGAGCTCGACGCGCGCGGCCGACAGCGCCGCCTTGGCGCGCGGGTCGACGAGCGCCTCGTACTCGCGGCGCCGGCGCGCCGGGCCGTGGTCGCCCCATGGCTCGCCGGGCTCCTCGCCGAGGCTCGGATGGCACAGGAGCTCGCTGACCTTGCCGGGTTCGAGGCGCTCGAGCGCCGCGAGCAACCACGGCAGATCGAGATCGCCCGACTTGACCATGCCCACGAAGCGTGCGGGGCGCGCCATGGCTTGCCGCGAAAGCGCCCAAGTGGCGCGCGAGGCCGCGGTGATGAAGAGCGAGACGGGCCAGCGCCCGGGTGGCGTGCCGCGGAACTCGGCGAGGCGCGTAGCCTCGCTGGCGCGCGCGCAACGAATGCCGTGTTGGCGGGCCAAGTGGTGCGCCAGCGGGCCGATGCTCGGCATGGCGTGGAGGTGGCAATGCCCGTCGATGTGGTCGGGTTGCAGTCCTTCGTCGCGCACCTTCTGGATCTGGGCGTTCCACTCGCGCGCGATCTCGTCCTTGTCGAGCCGGCCGAGCAAGAGACGACGCAGCTGCGCATGCAGCCCCGGAAAGCGTCCATCAGGGCCGACCAGCGTGCGCACGCGCGCTGGATCGCTGACCGGCCGCTCGTCGTGCAGCACGAGGTGCACGCCCAGGCCCAAGGTCCAAGTGCGCCGTGCACGCTCGCAAGCCGCCGCGAAGCTCGTCCCCGTCGCTGCCAGGCTGGCGCTGGTCAGGATGCCGCGCTCATGCGCGTCGAAGATGGCTCCATCGAAGCTCGCATGCATGCCCAGGTCGTCGGCGTTGACGATCAAGTACCTGGTGGCGGGGTCGAGCGGCATGGCGGGAGCGCGCGCCGTCGAGTTCCGGCGCCGCGGGGCTTATCCTAGTCGGCTGTTCCAGCCGCCCCGCGCAAGGATGGTCCTGCGCCAAAGGCTGGACGGCAAGCATCCACATGCACAGCGGCAAGGACGACAAGGGCGGCTTCCCCGGCTTTGGACGCGGCGCCTCCACGCCCGGCGCGGCCCCTTCGATGGGCGGCATGGGCTCGAGCGGCTTCGGGACGCCAGGCTTCGGCGCGGGCGCGATGACGGGTGGGCTGGGTGGAGCGGGCGATGGCGGCATGGCGCCGAAGGGCGCGGGCGGCGGACATGTCGTCGACGTCACGGTCGAGACTTTCCGCGACGAAGTCGTCGAGCGCAGCAAGCGCACCTTGGTGCTCGTCGACCTGTGGGCCAGCTGGTGCGGACCCTGCAAGACGCTTGGACCCACGCTCGAGAAGGTGGCCGCCGATCTGGGCGGCAAGGTCGTGCTGGCGAAGGTCGATGTCGACGCCAACCCAGAGATCGCCGAGATCTTCGGCGCGCAGAGCATCCCGACCGTGGTGCTCATCAAGGACGGGCGGCCGATCGACGGGTTCGTCGGCGCGCAGACCGAGAGCTACATCAAGGAGATGCTCAAGCGCCACCTGCCGGCCGCGGCGGTCGATCCGTTGATCGCGGCGCTCGAGTTGGAACAACAGGGCGACATCTTCGGCGCGATGGAGGCGCTGCGCGAACTGGCCGAGGCCGAAAGACCGACCAAGCTCGCGCGCGCGCACCTCGCGCGCATCCTGGCGCAGAACGGCGCCATCGACGAGGCGCGCACGGAATGGCAGCAAGTGGCCCCCGACGAGCTGGACTCGGATCCAGCCAAGACGGCCAAGGCATTGCTCGCCTTGGAGGAGCAGAAAGTCGACTTGGCCCCGCTCGAGGCTGCCGTGGCCAAGGACGCAGGCGACCTCAAGGCGCAACTGGCGCTGGGCAAGGGCTTGCTCGCCGCCGGCCGCACCGAAGAGGGTCTCGACCGCCTCTACCAAGCCTGCATCGTCGACTTGAAGTTCGACGGCGGCGCGCCGCGCTTGGCGTTGCTCGAAGCCTTCGACGCGTTGGGGCCCACGAATCCGCTGGCCATCCAATACCGCCGCAAGCTGTCGATCCTGTTGTGCTCGTGACGCCACCCGCCCGGGGCTAGCGCAAGCGTCGCCGCAAGCGCTCGGCTTCGGCCTGCAATTCAAGCAACTGCGGCGCGTTGGCTTGCGTCAGGTGCACGGCCAGCACGCGCACGCGCGCGGGCCCCTGGGTCGCGCCCTTGCCCGAGGGATCGGACGGCGGCGACGCGGAATCGAAACCGGACTCCGCGGGCAAGTCGTACACGCGCACGAGGTGCGGCTGCGGCGGCGCGGGGGAATCCAGCCGCACTTCGCCCGAGGCGTCGCGCCAACCTTCGATGCAGCCCGGTCCGCGCGACTCGCGCAAGGCGGCGAAGGCGGCTTCGATCGCCTCCATGTGGCGCCCTTCGGCCGCGGCCAGCGCTTGGCGCAACTCGAGCTGGTCCGGCGTGGTGCGGCGCTCGGCGGAGGCCGCGCTGCGCCCCGGCGCGCTCGCGTCCGGGGCGGCAAGTCGGTCGTCGGTCGCGGGGACGGCGTTGAGATCCGCCGGCGAACTCGAGTCCCTTGCTTCGGTCGACGGCTCGACGAGCGTCAAGGATGCTTGACGCACTTCGGCTTCGCTCGGCGTCAAGATCCAACCCAAGGTTCCACCGACGACGGCCAGCAGGGACACAGCCAGGATGCGCGTGGTGTTGTTCATGCCTGGGACGATGATCGCGCCGGATGCCCTTCGATCCAAGCCAGCACCGCGCGGGCGGCGCGGGCGACGTCGGTCGTGTCGATGCGCGCGGCGTAGAGCTTGCCCTTCTCGCTGTGGCGATACAGCGGATCGTAGTACCGCTCGAGCAACTCCAGCACCAGTTCCTCGTGGGCGCCGCGCGCGTACATGTCGACCAAGGCTTCGGCGTCCTTCGGGCGCGCCATGCGCGCCTCGACTTGCTCGAGCTGCGCCGGCAGCTCCATGCGCGCGCGTTCGCTGGACAGGTAGTCGGCCAACAGGAACTCCACGCGCGCCGCGTCGGGCGCGACGAGTTCGAGGTTCGTGCCTTCGCACAACGCGCGCCACACGCCTTGCGGCACGATGCGGCTGCCCACCTTGCGACTCTCGCCCTCGAGCACGAGGAAGGGCGCGCCAGCCACGGCGCGCAAACGCTCGGCGAGGCGTGTCTCGAACAACTTCTGCGACACGGGTTCGAGCCCCACCATGCCGAGCAAGGAACTGCGGTGTCCCGCGCAAGCCTCGAGGTCGAGCGTGGAGCCCGGTCGAAGGCGCTCGATCTCTCGCAAGACGAGCGTCTTGCCGACGCCGGTCAAGCCGCGCAGGACGACGATCGACGGCGCGGTCCAACCGTCAAGTTCGCTGGACACCTCCGAGCGGTAGGCCTTCCACCCACCTTCCAGCAGCGTGGCGCGCTCGCAGCCCACCGAACGCAGGAAGTGCACGACGCTGCGACTGCGCAAGCCGCCACGCCAACAGTGGAACACGACGGGTTGGGAGTGCGGCGGGCTCCACGATGGCTGCATCAGCTCGGCCGAAAGGGTCTCGAGGCCCGGGGCGACGAGGCGCGACACGCGCGCCTCGAAATCGTCCGCGCGGGTTCAAGCACCGCCCAGCGCCTCGACTTCGGCCACCAACCCCCGGATCCGGGCGCGCACGATGCGCGCGGCTTCCTCGAAGGCCTTGGCCTGCGACTCCTGCTTCCACAGCGTGCCGACCAGAGCACGCTCGACATCGTCGAACAAGGGAATGTTGCGCGAGCCGGGGATGGAGTCCTCGGCATGCTCGGCGGGCGAACGCAAATCGACCACGGGCAGGCGTCGGCGCAGCACCTCCCGCGCATCCACTTGCGCCAACGACGCGCGTCCATCCATGCGCGGCAGCCTAGCACGCGCGGAGTCGCGCAGTGTGGATTCAGCGACCGCCCGAGCGCGTATCTTCGTCCCCGCGTCGGCTGGAACCAGGAGCCGGGTCGCGCGGTCCACGCTCGCCGGAGCCACGCTCGCCGCGGCGACGCTCGTCGGAGCCATGTTCCTTGCCGTCGAACCCGCCGCGCGGTCGAACGCCGCGGCGTTGCGGCAGGCCGAGTTCCTCGAGCAAGCGTCGGGTCTCGTGCAGGGCCTCGGGGCCACGCAAGCCCGCCAACGCCTGCAAGCGCGCAGGCTCGACCAAGCCGCTCTGCGTCAACGCTTCGATGGCGTGGGCGCGACGACGCTCGTCGAGCGCGGCGCGACGCTCGGCCTCGGGGAGTTCGCGCACGAGGGTCCAATCCTCTTGCCGCGGCTCGAGCGCACGCGCCAAGCTCACCAACGCCGTCACGCGCTCTTCGGCCAGGCCCTTGGCGCGCAGGTCGCGCTCCAGGCGCGACGACATGAAGGCGGCGACGAGCTCCTTGACCGGCGCGGTCTGCAAGGCGGCGCGCTCCTCGAGCGTCGTGGCCTTCCAGCCCAGTTGGCGCGCATCCTCCGGCGACAAACGCGCGAGCAACGCACGCAGCTCGCGTTCGCCCTCGGTGGCGGACGACGACCGCAACCGATCGAGTTCGTCGCGCGGCAACGACAAGCGTTCAGCCACTCGGTCGACGACGAGGCGCAAGCCACGCTCGGCCAACCCCGCATGGAAGCGCGCCAGGCGTTCGGCGCGTTGTTCGGGCGTCGACCCCTCGATCTCGTGGCGCCACTGCTCGGGCAGGCGTTCCTTGAGGCGCGCTCCGCGTTCGCGACCCGCGGCGTGCACCAAGCCGCGCAGGGCATGTTCGCGTTGCTCCGCGGGCATGGTGGCGAGGCGCGCGCGTTCCTCGGCGGGCAGGCGCTGCACGAATTCTTCGCGCATGCGCTTCAGGCGTTCGGCGCGCTCGACGAGTTTGGCGCGTTCTTCGGGCGCGAGCTCCTGCAGCTTGCGCCAAGCGGCCATCAGTTCCGCTCGGCGCTCGGCGGACAGCGTGTCCCATTTCGCGCGCGCCTTGGCCAGCGCCTCGGGCGACGGCGACGCCTGGCGCCGTGCAGGACGACCTGCGTCGTGATCATGCGCTGCGTGCCCGACGTCGGGGATGGGCATGGCCAGCGACGCCGAGCCAAGCACCAGCAGGATCAGCGACGCGAAGAGGGACACGAAGAGCAGTTGGAAGCGGTGCGCCATGGAACGGTCAACCCTTGCTGGGTTCCTCCGTCGTGGCCGGCGGCTCGTAGGCGTCCATGTCGAGCAGCGCTTCGTCCGAAGCGTCCATCGTCGACAAGAACAGCTCCAAGTCGCCATCGAGCAGCACTGCGACCTCTTCGAGCAGCTCCAAGTCGCCGAGCAAGCCTTCATCGACCTGCGCTTCCGTGGTCAACGGGTCGGGCGCGCGCGGAGCGCCTCCCTCGGTGGAAATCGCCTCGTCGCGTTGCGCCAACGGCACCACGCTTGGCTCGAAGCCACCGCCCGCGTCGCGGCGCGCCAGCCACGCGAGCGCGAGCACGGCCGCGGCCGACGCCGTGGCGACGACCATCCGCAAGAGCGTGAAGCGCCGACGCGGCGTCGGCGTGGCGGCAACCTGCTCGTCGCGGCGCGCAGCCGCGCGCAACGCGGCCTGCACGCGGCCCGCCAGACCCGTGGGCGCGATCACGCGATCGTGGCGCAACAGGGCCTCGAGTGCATCATCGGCGAGACGCGCACGCACGGCCGCGGCGGTCCGGGATGCGAGCCCGGCCGGTGCGCGCAGGGATTCCTGTTCCAACGCGGCGTCGAGGCTCAGGACACGCGCGTCGAGCAAGGTGGCCCCGGTTGCGCTTTCGGCAACGCTCTCGGGAATGCTCTCGGGAACGATTTCATCGGCAAGGCGACGACGCACCGCGACAAGGATGCGCGTGGCGAAGTCGCGCGGCGCGGCCAAGGTGTCGCGCGCCAAGACCACGTCCAAGGCGCGTTCGGCCGCGACTCGGCCGACGAGGCGCTCGCGCGTGGCCGCGTCGAGGCTCGGTGCGCGCCAGGCGGCCAGCAACTCGTCCAACTGCTCCTCGCTCTCCGTCAGGGCGCGGCAAGCCGGGCACGCGAGCAAGTGTTCATCCCACGCCAGCGACAGGAGCGCTTCGCCATCCAGCACAGCCTGCAACAGGCGTCGCTGGAAGTCGGCGCAGCCTTCGCGAGGTGCATCTTGGTGGAGCTTGCTCATGCCCGCCGCTCCTCCTTGGCGAGCCACGGCTGCAACGCTTCGCGCAGGTTCTCGCGTGCGCGATGCACGAGGCTCTTGACGGCCTTCTCGCTTGAACCGAGCACTTGCCCGATCTGGTCGTAGGGCATGTCGTGGTACTTGGCGAGGACCAGCGCCATGCGTTGCTGTTCGGGCAAGGCCGCGATGGCTCGCCGCACGGCGCGCACGACATCGGCGCGCTCGAGGTCGTCCTCGACGCTCGAGGCGTGGTCGTCAGGCAGCTGCTGGAACGGGTCGACGCCCTCGTCCACGCTCCAATGTTCCGCGCGGCGCTCTGAAGCCTTGCTCGACGCGTTGACCGCCAAGTTGAAGGCGATGCGGAACAAGTAGGTCGAAAAGCGCGCCGTCGGTTCGTAGCGGTCCTTGCTCTTGACGAGACGCAAGAAGACTTCCTGCACCAAGTCCTCGCGGTTGTGCTTGGCCCCGAGGAAGCGCGTGAGCAGCGCCCACAGCTGGTCGCTGTACAACTCGACGATGCGATCGAAGGCTGCTTCGTCGCCGCCCTTCCAACGCAGCATCAACTGCGCGCCGGCATCTTCCTGCTGCGCGCGATCGCCGGACGAAGGCTCGGGCCGGAGTTGGTCGTGGAGGGTGTCGTCGGACATGGAAGCACTGCTTGGCAAGGTACCGCCCATCCTGAACCGCGTCGGCGGTCGCGGGTTCCGGGCCGAAGCCCGGCTCTGCATTCCGCTCCGGAAGGCTCCGGAACCTCTTTCAGGGCAGCCTGCGCCAGGCCGAGGGCGGCCACACGACGGCCACGGGACACCCGAGGATCCGGTCCCAAGACTGGTGGCAAGAGTCCCACCGCGCGGCCGCCATGGGGTCGTCGGCCAGCACCAGGCAATGGCCCGGCGCCACGCGCAATGCGGGCGCCTCGTCGCGCCACGCGGGCGCCCGCCAAACGGCCAACCGCGCGAGCGTCGCGCCACCCGCGCCAAAGCGCACCAGCGCCCGCGGTTCGTCCGGCGGCGCGTCGCCACCGCGCGGGAAGGGAGTCGACATGTAGTGCTGGCCATCGACGCGCACCTGCGCCCAGCCCGCGCGCGCTTCGAAGATCCACTCCTGCTCGAAGGCGTCTGCAGGCAACTCGCGCATGTCGGCGTAGGCGAGTCCGCGCTGCACCGTGGAACCTGCCGCGTCGAGCAGCTGCACGGCATTGGAGACCTTGCTCCCGTCGCGTTCGACGATGAACTGCACGACGGCGCCGCCATCGCGCAACTCGACCTGCAACTGGCCTTGCGGACGACTCCAGTGCACGCTCAACGCCACGCGCAACGCTGGAGCGCAAGACTGGCCCGGCGATCGCGTTCCATCGTCGCGCAGCCAGCCGTCGTCGAGGGCCACCAGTCGCAAGGCGGGTGATTGGAAGTCGCCCGACCAACCTGTCGCGTCGCGTCGCCAAGCTTCGAGTTCGAGCCACTCGGTGGGCGTGGACTCGCGCGCCGTGTCGCTCCAGGGGACCCATGCTTGCTGGTCGAAGGGCACGACGAGTGGCGCAGCACCTTGCAGCAGCTCGCCCGCCGCGATGGACAGCTCTTCGCCTGGGTAGCCCACGATCCGCCCCAAGCGCGCGACCCCGGCGCCGTCGCGCACGGCAAGCAGTGCGCCACGCTCCGGCAAGTCCTCGACGGCGACGACGGACGCGGTGCGCACGAAGGCGATCTCGCCCGCGCCCAACGCAGGTCGGGCATCGTCGTCGCGCAAGCGAACGAAATCGCCCAGCGAGATGGCGAGCACGCACGCGGCGAGGACGATGAACGCGGTGGCGACGGCCAAGCGACGCATCGACGCCATCCTACCCCATGCTCGCGCGCCTACCCCGTGCTTGCGCGCCACGGTGTGGACGTGATGGCGGCTCAGCGCGGGCGCCGCCAACCCGACGGTGGCCACACCACCAGCACCGGACGCCCGACGAGGTCGGCCAGCGCCGTCGGGCCCCACTGGCGTCCGTCGCGCGATTGGAACGAAGCGTCGCCCAAGAGAAAGCACTGGTCCGGTCCCAACGGCAGCTCGCGCTGCACGGCGTGCGCGCCGACAGGTTGCCAGTGCAGGTCGCGCTCGACGCTCAAGCGCCGCACTTCCCCCGCGCCGGCGACGAAGCGCACCAAAGCCCGCGGCGGGTACGAGCGGCCTTCCTGCGCCATGTCGGCGCGATGCAGGCGCCAGCCCAGCGGGGCGATCGAGGCAAGCTCGGCGCCGTCGACATGCAGGTCGGCGCGGCCATCGCGCACCGCGAACTCGAAGCGTTGCGTCACCCCGGCCGCGGCCGCCTTGTCGGTGGCGCGCGCACGAATGGTCCACTCGGGCTCGCTGGCCTCGGCCGCCGCCGTGGCGAGCATGGCGTGGAGATCCGCACCGCGACGCTCGAGTCGCGCCAGGAGCGCTTCTCCGCGCTGGCGCAGCTGCAGCTCGAAGATCGCGTCGCCCTCGCAAGCAAGCTCGCACGCGACGCGCATGTCCGCGACCTCGTGCGGACCACGGACGCGTTCCGGCCCAGGCCAGCCATCATCGACGGAATCCAGCCGCAGTGGGCCGCTGCCCGCGTCGCCGCGCAAGCCGCTCGGGCCGTTCGACCAACCCGCCGGGACGCTCCACGCGTTCGCGAGAGGTTCGCGGGCACTGTCGGCGACCTCGATCCAGATCTCGTCGGCTTCGCTCGCTCGCCGCGGCACGCCATCGATGTACAAGTCGCCGGCGGACAGACGCACCGTCTCGCCCGGCAGTCCGACCACGCGCTTGACCACGGGACGGCCCGACTCGGCCTCTCGAGCAACGACGAGTTCGCCCGCCCGCGGCGGCGTGGCGTCGAGCAGCACGAGCACCCACTCGCCCGTGTGCAGCGTCGGCTCCATGGAACCCGACTCGACGCGCCGCACATCGGCCACGAAGGCCCTGAGCACGAGCAGCACGGCGAAGATGGCCGCGCCGGTCCACAGCCAGCGTCGCGCGTGATGCAGGCGACCCGGCGCTTGGTTCATGCGTGGATGGGCAGCGCGGCGGAAGTCGCCATGGGCAACGAAGGCCGCGCGGGGTGCACCGGAAAGAGCTCGGCGTGCAAGACCTTGGCCGCGCGATCGAGCTGGGCCTCGGCCACGACGAAGGCTTGGCTGGAGACGCGCGCGCCGATGCAAGCTTCGTGCACGACCACGCCGGCGTTGGAAAGCGACGCCATGGCGCGCGCGGCCAACGCGCCATCCGCGCCAAGATCGCGGCCCACGACGGCGATCAGCGACAGGTCGCGCTCGATGCGCGCGCGACGGCCGAGGGCCGCGACCAGCGCCTCGAGTCCGGCGCACGGCGCCACATGCAGCACGGCGCGATCGCCCGCGGTCGACACGAGCCCGGGCTCGACCTGATGTCGCGCCATGAGCATGAACAAGTCGGCGAGGCAGGCGCCGCGCGGCTCGAGCGGGCCGATGGCGACTTCGAGTCGCGACAGTCGGCGGCGCGCCGCGAGACCCACCGCTCCAACCGGCCGCGAGGCGACCTCGAGCACGGTGCCGGCATCCGAGGGCGAACGCGCGTCGAGGATGCGCACGCTGACATTGGCGCGTTGCACCGGCGCGAGTGCCGCGCCGTAGACGACTTCGGCGCCGTGGAAGGCGTATTCGGCAGCCTCGGCCAGGCCCAGGCGTTCAACGGTGCGCGCCTCGGGCACGAGTGCCGGGTCGGCGGTCATCATCCCCGAAACCGTCTTCCACAACTGCAACTCGGCGGCGCCGACGGCCTCGGCCAGCAAGGCCGCCGTCAAGTCCGAGCCATTGCGACCCATGGTCGTCAGGTTGCCGCGCATGTCGCGGGCGAGGAAACCCGTCACGACCGGCACGCCGACCACTTGCTCGAGCGCCGCGCGGATCTTGTCGCCTTGCCCAGGCAAGGGTCGCGCATCGCCATGGTTGCTGTCCGTGACGAGGCCGATGTCGTAGGCGTCGATCGGCGTGGCGCGCAACCCAGCCGACTTCAGGGCGTGGGCCACGACGCGCGCGCTCATGCGTTCGCCCATGGCGAGGATGTGGTCGAGCTCTCCGGGCGCCAGGCGCCCACGGCGGCGCACATCCTCGAGCAAGGCGTACAACTCGAAGAAGTAGCGGTCGAGCAGATCCGGATCGAGCCCGAGTTGGTGCAGGATCGAGCGATGGCGGATGCGCACGCGATCGCCCTCGACATGGCCCTCGGCCGCCGAGCGGGCGATGGTGTCGAGCATGTCTGTCACGCCTTGATGGGCGCTGACGACGACCAGCGGACGGGCCCCTCCGCGTGTTTGGATGATCTGGCAGGCTCGTTGGATGGCGGGACCGTCGCACAGGGCGGCGCCGCCGAACTTCATGACTCGGGCGAACGGCATGGTGGATGGTCTTAGATATACGGCACCGAGCCGCCCGACTCACGCTTCCCTGCCACTGGTCCCAGCCAAGTTCCCGGCCAGGCGCCGCGCGACGGTGGGCCACCCGACGCGCGCGACGCGACGCGAGCACGGCGGTCCGGCGCGACGCGGTTGCGTGCTACCATCCCCTCTCGACCCACCCCGCGAGACTTGCCATGACCACCAACCGCGACGCGCTGATCCACGACTGGAACACCCCGGATTGGAAGGCTTCCGGAGCAATCCAGTTCGACGACGAGACTCTGCGCGACGGGCTGCAATCGCCCTCGGTGCTCGATCCCGACCTCGACGACAAGCTGGCGCTGGTGCATTTGATGGATCGGCTGGGGATCCAGACGGCCAATGTGGGCCTGCCGGGCGCCGGACCGCGCGCGAGGGAGCACATCGAGCGCCTCGCCAAGGAGATGCGGACGCTCGGGATCCGGCCGAATGTCGCCTGCCGCACCGTCGTTGCGGACATCGAGCCTGTCGTCGACATGGTGCAACGCACAGGCGTTCCGATCGAGGTGTGCGCGTTCATCGGCTCGTCGCCGATCCGCCAGTACGCCGAGGACTGGGACTTCACGAAGATGCTCGGCCTCGTCAAGGACGCGGTGTCCTTCGCCACGAAGCACGACCTGCCGTGCATGTTCGTGACCGAAGACACGACGCGCGCCACGCCGGAGCAGGTGCGCGCGCTGTACGCCACGGCCATCGAAGCCGGCGCCAAGCGCGTGTGCGTGTGCGACACCTGCGGCCACGCGACGCCCGCCGGGGTCAAGCGGCTCGTGTCCTACGTCGCCGGCATCGCCAAGGAGTTGAACCCGGCGGTGGGCGTCGACTGGCACGGGCACCGCGACCGCGGCATGGGCCTCGTCAACGCCCTGGCGGCCCTCGAGGCGGGGGCCACGCGGGTGCACGCCACGGCGCTCGGCATCGGCGAGCGCGCCGGCAACACCGAGATGGACCTGTTGCTGGTCAACCTGCGATTGCTCGGCTTGATCGACAACGACCTGACCATGCTGGGCGACTACGTGAAGCTCGCCGCCAAGGCCACGGGGGTCGAGGTGGCCCACAACTACCCGGTCTTCGGCAAGGATGCCTTCGAAACCGGCACCGGCGTGCATGCCTCGGCCGTCATCAAGGCCTTCAAGAAGGGCGATGTGTGGCTGGCGAACCGGGTCTACTCGGGCGTGCCGGCGGACCTCGTGGGCCTAGAGCAGGTCATCGGGGTCGGCCCGATGAGCGGCCGCTCGAACGTGACCTACTTCCTTGAAAAGCGCGGAGTGGCGCCGACCGACGAGGTCGTGGCGCGAGTGCTCGAGCGCGCGAAGGGCAGCAAGCGCCTGTTGACCGAGGCGGAAGTGCTGGCGGCTGCCAACGGCTGAACGCCGTCACGACTAGGGCTGCGGCCGTACTCAAGTCCCGTCGGCAGCAGCCGACCTGTGGGATCGTCGGCCTCAGCCGACCTGTGGGATCGTCGGCCTCAGCCGACCTCGAGCTTGGGCAGAGCCGCACCCTTGGCTTGCAGCACCGGCGCGCCGTGCTTGGACACGATGTTGTTGTTCCAAGCGCAGGCGTGGCACTTGTGGTACAGGCCGCGCTGGCGGTCTTGGCACTGGCCAAGGCTCACCTTGTGGGCGAATAGCACCGGCGTGCCGTCCGTGCGGGTCGGACATTGCCGGAGGCCTTCGGGACTGGATGCGTCCATGGACTCCATTTAGGTTCAGAGGGGTGACCCCCGAGCGAGGGTCGGCGGACGGGGGCCGCTAGGGAGGGGTATTGTGGGCCCGGCCTAGTGTTGGGATCAAGACGGGGTCAAGGGAACCCTAGGACGCAGGACGCTTCAACTTGCTGCCAGCAGAGCCTTTAGGGAATGGGCTGCCATTTCCGGGCCACGGTGCGAGTCGCGCGCCAGTTCTACTGCTACCTGTCCGGTGTAGTGGATGGAATGCAGGGCACTTAGGGCGGACTTGAGATCCAGCTGGCCGGTACCTAGTGGCAAATGCTCGTGTACTCCCGCTCGGGCATCATCAACTTGGACATGCGCCAAGTGCGTCCGCCAGCAAGTGATCGTCGCTGCTACCGGCAGGTCGCCGGTGACGACGCAATGTCCAAGGTCCAAGGTCAATCGCAGAGGCGATGGGGTGGATCCGAGCCGCTCCAACAAGGCTCCATACCCGGTGGGGCGCTCGATCCACATTCCTGGTTCCGGTTCGAAGGCAATGACCACCCCGCGTTCGGCGGCCAAGCCCAGCACGCTCGCCATTCCCCCCACTAGATGCTCCCAAGCTTGTGCGTGGGCGTCGGTGGGCTCGACGTCCTCGGCATGCAAGCCCTGCGGGTGGCTGCCCGACCACAGGGACAGGAGCGGAGCGCCCAAGTCGACAGCGAGGTCCAGGCAGCGCCGGTAATAGTCGACGCGCAGCTCCCGTCCGGCAGCCGAGGCGTCCATCAACGAGGGATGGTGCTTGCGCCGCGCATCCAGTGCGTAGCGGGCGCCCGTCTCGACCACGATC
>SXXH01000087.1 GCA_005789645.1 Planctomycetia bacterium | reverse complement strand
CACGGTGCCGTCGTCGAGGTACTGCAGGCGCAGCCGGTCGGTCGAGATGTTGGCGCTGGAAGGATCGATGGCTTGGTCGAGCGCGAGCAAGATCGCGACCCGCGTCGACTCGTTGCTGTACAGATTGAGCTTTGCGCGCCGGCGGACGGTGTCGGAGCCAGCCGCGAGCGGCAAGAGTGCCCCGGTGGCTTCCGCATCGCTCGCCGCGGACGCCTCGAAGTACAGGGACTCCGCGCCGTTTTGCAAGTAGGTGGAATCGACCCGCAGATCATCCGAGCCAAGGCGCACGACAGCGCTTGCCGGCGCTCCGGGGCGCTGATCGAGGAACAACACGCCGAGGTCGGTCGAGTTGGGGGTGACGAAATTGACCGTACGGCCCGAGCGCACAGGCGCTCCGCTGCTGTCACGGATCGTCAGGCCGGAGCCGGAGGCGGACCCGACCACATTGACCGTGTACGCCCGGCCGCCGGGCAGGAAGCCCGAGTCGGACAGATCGGCGTTCTGCGGGCAGCGGGGTTGGAACTCGATCACGTTCCGACGCTGAGTGCCTTGGGCATCGAGGCCGAAGGCGAACTCTCCCACCACCGGCACGCCACCTTGCTCGAAGACTTGCAGCGTGTTGAGGCTCACGGTGGAGAAGTCCACCTCGGCACCGAAGGTGACGGCGATCGGACGGTTGATCTGCCACTGCGCCCCCGGCGGGATCGAAATGTCGGTGATCGACAAGGTGCCCGAGGCGCCATCGGAGGAACTACTGCGCGAGCAGGCTCCCAGGGCGGCGGCGAGCGCCAAGGCGCCCAACTGAGTGCAGGACGGCGAGAGACGGGATTGGGTGCTGGTCATGAGTTGGGCGCGGGCGGTGGAGGATGCCGGTGCTGGACCGAGACGGCGGTAGGGACTTGGACGTCGGGCTGGATCAGGAGGCGGCGGACGCTTGGGCAGGGCTGCATCCTCCGCGCTGCACCCGGTGGCGCAGCGCGGCGGAAAGACCCCGGAGCATCATTCCTGCCAGGCGAAGCCCAACGAGTTGATTTCGGGCGACAGCGAAGTCTCCGCGTTCGAGGTGAAGGTCACGCGGACTTGGAAGTAGCGTGCACCAGGCGTCGAGGTGGAGGGGTTGTTCGACAACGACGCGAGGCTGGACTTCCAAGTCCTGTCGTTGCCGAGGAACACCGGCGGCGTGCCCGGGTTCGTCGTGGCGTCCGGACGGCGATCACCGTACTGGTCGAGATCCTCGGCGTTGGTGCGATGCGCCAAGGTCGCGACCTGCGTGGCGCCGCGATAGGCCAGGGCCACGGAGGTGCCGGTGGGTTGCAGGTTCGGCGCGGGCTCGACGATGGGCTGGTCGTAGCTGATCGTGGTGCCCGTGATCGTCGTGTCGAACCAGTGCGAGTACATGCGGCTGATGCGGGTGACCACATCCAGCTGTCCGATGTACAGCGAGTTGTCCGAGTTGAGCGTCGGAGCACCCGGGGTCGGGATCGAGTTCGGGTTGAAGCCGCCCAAGGCCACCGGGTCGTTGTCCGGATCGCGGAAGACGGGGTTGCCGCTCTGGTTGTAGCCGCCCGTCGAGAAGGCGCGCCAGTTGGGGCGAGCCGAGGAGGCAGTGGCGAGCGAGATGTCGAAGGCGTTGATGCCAGCGGCCTCGTCGTCGGGATAACAGCGGAACTCCATCATGATCGGCAGGGCGATGGAGCGCGCGTTGTTCGGCGGGTCGGTGCGCGCCGAGGGCGGGGCCGGCGCGTTGACCGTGTTGACGATGTTCAACTCCGCGCCGGGCGAATCAGGCAAGGCGCCCTTGGCCTGCAGGGAGGTATCGCGCCACGTGTAGTACGAGTAGCGTGCGACCGGGATGTCCTCGTTCAGCGGCCACGGCATCATGAAGCGTCCGTAGGTCGTCTGGAACACCTTGATCGGGGCCACGCTATATCCGGCGATGCCATTGGCGCCCGGGTGCACCTCGCGCGGAGCGTCGTTGGTGGCGTCGAGCACGTTCTGCGCATAGGTGGCGGTCAAACCCGAGTTGGGGAACAACGGCAGCAGCGCCGGGTCCAGCGATTCGTCGGGCAGACGATTGGAGTGCGACAGGAAGATGCGGAAGCGGGCGAAGTTGTCGGGCTGCACCGAACCGCCGACCGGGGCCCACGCCATGCCCTCGACATCGAGGTTCATGGTGGACTCGTCGAGCAGCGAGAAGCCGACATCGCAATAACGCCAGATGGTTTGCAGGTGGCTGCCGAGCTTGGACAGCGGCGTCTGCACGCCAGCCGCGAACGGCTGGTGCAGCGAAGTCACCGGCCAGATGCGGTCCTGGATGACGGGGAAGTGCTGGATCGGGCGCGGCTTGAAGACGCCGCGGTCGGGGTCGATCAGGAACTGGCCGCGCCACTCCTGAAGGTCGCTCGCGCCGTTGTAGGGCTGCGTGGCGCCGACTTGGAACATGTCGTTGCGCACCTCGTCGAGCGACTCGAAGCGCAGCACGAAGCCCTTCGACAGGACCTGGGTCTGCGACTGGGCGATGCGGAACAAGACCGACGGCAGATCGTTCTCGATCGGGTTGCCCGAGAGGTCGGTCGGCAAGCGATCGTCCGAGCCATCGGGTTCGGCGCTCGTGTCGCGACCGATCTGCGCATAGTAGCGCTCGGAGGTGCTCGTCTGGTGGCGCAGGCGCTTGGACGGCACGAAGGTGAACTCGCGCAGGTCGGTGGATGCTTGCATGCGACCGACCACGAGTTGGTCCGGGCGCGGGAAGGCCGTGGGCGGCGCACCGTTGGCGCCGGGCTCCTGGGCCGAGATGGTCGCGCCGCTGAAAGGCCCCATCAGGGTGAACGTGTCGAAGGCCGACAGCGAAGTCGGATCCATCGGCTCGCTGAACGAAATGGTGACGCTCGTGTCGGTGCCGACGTCGGTGGCCGGCGCGCTGGCGACCGACGAGAAGCGCAGGAAGCACGCCTGGCGACCGATGTGGATCGTCGGGCTGTAGCGCACGGACAACTTGCCTTGGCCGGCGAAGAGTTGCCCCCCCACGGCCGGCTCGACGATGCGCAGGTACACGCCCTCGACGACACCGCTGATCGGCAAGCCCGTGGCGACGCCGTTGCTGCAGGTCGCACCCGGTTGGCAGGCGACTTCCGCGAAGACCGAGGAATTGGCGCTCGACTGTTCCAGCACATCGCCGACGCGCAACTCGCTGGCGCAAGCCGGCGTGGCGAACCCGAGGTTGGCGCGGAAGAGACCGCCGGAGACCGGCGTCACGTTGCTGATGGAAACCGGTTGCTGGCCGAGGATCGAGGGCGCGAAGGGATCGACCAGGTAGCCGTTGTTCACATCCTGCGTCACCGCGGTCGCGCCACCCGAGCGCATGGCGCGCACGACGTCGGTGTTGGACGCGCTCGACAGCCCACCAACCGGTTGCGCGGTGCTGCCGCTGGCGCTCGTGGAGACCGGGCGGCCCGTGAGGTTTTGCAGGCGCGAGAACTGCAACAGGCTCTGGTCGACCAAGGACGGCAGGCGGAACGACAGGTTCGGCTGCGTGGTTTCGACGCTGGCGGGGAAGCCAAGTGCGTTGATCGTCAGTGGACCACCGCTCCCGCTGGCCGATTCGGCCTCGGAGATGGTCGAGTCGATGATGACGCGCGTCGTGTGGAAGTTTCCGCCGACCACATCGCCGTAGCCGTAGTCGGGAATGATGCGCGACTCGAACGGCGTCAGGGGCGGATAGCCCGTGTAGACGCGCACATTCTGGGCATTGATCGTCGAGGCGTCGATCAGGTCGTCGAACTCGAGGACGATCGCGGCGTTGCGCGGCACGACCGGATAGGGCGGCGTCTCGACCGTCTGGTCGAGGCTCTTGTCGTCGACGAGGATCAGGTTGTCGTCGAGGCTCTTCAGGATCGCCGCGAACTCGGGAGTGCCAGCCAGGCGCAGGATGCGCACTGTCACGCGGTCGGTGACCGGGTTGCGCCGCACGATGTAGTCGGCCGAGGTGACGATGTCCTCGCCCACGGCGAAATCGCGACTGACGCGCGCGCCAGTCTGATCTTCGACATCGACCAAGCGGCCCCAGTACACGCGCTGCAGACGCAGCTCGCTACGCTGCCCCCCGTTGTTGGGTGCACCGATGAAGTAGGTCGAGCCGTTGGTGTTGACCGACCCGGGCGGCACCAACGCGACCGCGCCGGTCGCGGTGTTGGCGCCGGGCAGCACATCGCTCGTGCATCCAGCGAAGCCCGCCACCAGAGTGAAACCCGCCACCAGGGCGAGCGATCCGGCGGTCAGAAGGGAGCGACAGGCGTTCGGACGGCGCGACAGCGCGGCCGCAGCGACTTGCGTCATGGCGATCTGGTCTGGCAATGGTTCTTGGGGCTCGGCCCGGCCGATTGGTCGAAACCAGCGGCTGGTCCGGGTTCGGGCTGGTGGGTGAACGGCTTCGTCGGCTAGCCATCCCGCTGGAAACGGAACGGCCGGAGCGAAACTGCCCACCCCCTCCCGGGGGCCATACATGATGTTCGCAGGACGGGGTCAGGGTCAAGGGTGGACGACGGTCCAGACCCGAAGAAGCCCTGTTCCAGCCGCTCGAGATCGTCCGGCACGGCCAAGCCGCGCCAACGAACTCGCGTCGGGGGACACCCTGCGCATCCACGCTTGCTGGTTGGACGATCCCGGGCGCTGCGCTCGAGGGCAGGATCGCCCCACCCGTTGGCACGCCGTCGAAATCACCAGCAACCGCGGACTGCTTGTGCGGAGCAACTACCGTTCCCAAGCCGACGGAGTAACAGGTGCAGCGCTCACCAGCGGCGATTTGAGCCATTTCCCCGCGCCTAGTTGACGCCGGTCGCGACAGCTGGACCGCCAGCCTCGTAGGTCCGACCGCGACTTCACTCGGAGAAGCGTGCGGGGCCGCACAGTCAGGGCGCAGGGAGATGCGCTCGATCCGCACCGGTCAAAGCCATCGCATGGGCGCGGCAGGGGCCGATCGACGGCGTCCGTGCTCGCACATCCTGCTCGCGCGGGGTCAGGACAGGGCCAGCAGCACCTGGCAGCCCTGGCCTCGTGCACCTCGTTCCGGCACGGGACCGCTCCGCGGGCCCTCAGCCGGGCTCTGGAACCGCCCTGATCGGAGCACCACCAGCCTCGACGCTGGTCGGCGCGGGGTTCGGACGGTCCACCGGCAGGAACCCGGCGCCCAGGGCGCTGCGCTCGTCGCTGAAGAAGCTCAAGTGGTCGGGGCGAATCTTGCGCGTTTCGCTGGAGTCGCGCGGATGGAAGCGACGCGAGGTGGTGCAGCCCACCAGCGCGAAGCGCAGTTCCTGCGAGCAGTAGCCGCAGTGCGCCCGCAGTGGCGCGCGCGCGGCGATCTTGTAGGCCGGGTGCACATGGCGCGCCTCGGTGCGCGAGATGCAGGTCGGGTTCGGGCAAGGATTGTCGCCCAGCGGGGTGCGGTGCAGGCGCACCTCGGGCACGCGCGCCTGCGTCTCGAGCCGCACGGCTCCGGTCAGCACGGCGAGGATCGCCATGCGGATGGGCACGCCGCGCGCGGCCTGCTTGAAGTAGATGCTGCGCGGATCGTCGTCGATCTCTGCGCTGATCTCGTCGCGACGCGGCAACGGATGCATGACGACCGCGTCGCGCAGCGATTCGGCCGCCAACTGGTCCTTGCCCAGCCGCACGTAGTCGGAGATTCCGCTGCCGCCGTCGGGATGGCGTTCGGTCTGCGGCCGCGTCATGTACACGGCGTCGACGCGCTCGACCGTCAGTCCGCGCGCGTCGGTGAACAAGGACAACTGGTGCGGCTTGTGCGGCGTCAGGTAGACGGCGTCGGAGCGCGCCGCGATGTCGCCGAGGCGCGAAGCGTCGGCGCGCTGCGGTTCGACGCCGAACTCCTCGCGCAGGCGCTGCACGACGTAGTCGGGCAACTCGAAGCCCGGCGCCGGCACGCAGATCACGTTGGCGCCAAAGCGCGCCAAGGCGTAGGCGAAGCTGTGGATCGTGCGGCTGTAGCGCAGATCCCCCGCCAACACGACCTCGATGCCCTCGATGCGGCCGCGTTCGACCCACAGGTTGTAGAGGTCGCACAGGGTCTGCGTGGGATGCTCGTGGCTGCCGGCGCCGGCGTTGATCACCGGCACCGACGAGTACATCGCGGCGAGGCGCGCCGCGCCCTCGCTCGGATGACGGAGCACGATCACGTCGCTGTAGCCGCCCGATACCACGCGCACGGTGTCGGCCAGCGACTCGCCCTTCGACGCCGAGGTCGAGCGCATGTCGGCCGCCGTCAGCACGCCACCACCGAGGCGCAGCATGGCGGATTCGAAGGACAGGCGCGTGCGCGTGCTCGGCTCGTAGAAGAGGCTGGCCGAGATCATGCCGCGGCACAGCTCGGCATGGCCGCGCAAGTCGGTGGAGAAGCGGTCGGCCATGGCGAAGATCTCGCGGATCTCGACCAAGGTCAGGTCGTCGATGGAGACGAGGTGGCGGACCGTCATGCAGGTTGCGGCGCGCCGCAGCCTCCTCGACTGTACCCCGCCGCTCGTCGCGGAATCAATGCGCGCGGCCGTCGCTTGCGCCGTCGAGCCAGCCGCGCACGCTAGCTTCAAGCGCCTCGGGCTCGACGGTCGTGTCCAGTCCGCGACACCATGCCAACCCAGCCTCGTCCCACAAGGCCGAAGGTCCGCCGGCGAGCGGCCATGGTTCGGCCGGCAGGCGCAACTCGCGCTCCAGGATGGCGCGCACGCGAACGCGCGCCTCGGCGGGATCGAGCGCACAGACGCCGCCCTCGTCCTCGCCGGGTGGGCGATCGGCGACCTCGTCCATGCGCGAGCGCAGCGCGATGGCGTCCGCGGGCGCCGAACCTGCGCCATGCGGCAGGAGCCACAAGCGCGCATGGCACTCGAGCGCGGCCTGCGCGACGCGGCGCTGGCCCTCGCGCTCGAGCTCGGCGTTGGTCTCGCGCCAACCCGCGCCGTCGATCCACTCGACCTCCCATGGTCCGAGGCGTGCGCGGGTGCGGACCAGGTCGCGCGTCGTGCCGGGCTGGTCCGAGACCAGCATGGCCGAGCGTCCAGCGAGCGCGTTGACCAGCGAGGACTTGCCCGCGTTGACGGGCCCGGCGACGAGCACCACGATCGGACCAAGCGCCATGCGCGCCACGCGAGCGCGCTCCAGCAGCGCCGCGCGGCGCAGTTCGCGCACATCCGGCGCGAGCGCCGGCCACGCCAGCAACTCCGCGCGCAAGGCGCCTTGCGCCTGGTCGAGCAGGATGCGCGCACCGGCCAGTCCCTCGGCGGCGACGAGCGCCTCCTCCGCGCGCTCTTCGCAACTCGCCGCGCGGGCGTGCTGGAAGCCGAGCGTCTCGAGCAGGAGCAGCAGCGACTCGACCATGGGTGGCGCGCCGGCGGGATGCAGTTCCGCCAGGCGCGGCTCGCGGCCTACCACGAGCACCTCGTCGACGAGCCCCGCGCCGCAGTCCAGGCGCCGCAGCACGGCCGAACCGGGTTCGGGCGGAGCGAGACCCAGTCGCGCGAGGGCTTGGCGCCACTCGGCCGCGCGCGCCATGCGGCCATCGAGCTCGACCACCGCCACCGCGCCGCGCGCACGCGCCGTCGCCAGTCGCAGCTTCAGCACGCGGCGATCTCCACCAAGGCTTGCTCGAGCGCGTCGAGCACCAACTCGGGCGCCTCGTGCACGCTCCAACCTGCTTGGCGCAGCGCGGGCGCCACCAGCGCCAGGTCCCCACCGGTGGCGCACACCGGCGCGCCACCGAGGCCAGCCTCGTCGGCGAGGCGCGCGCAAAGCTCGAGCGCCGCGCCGCGCAGTCCATGCCACGCGCCGGCGATGCAAGCCGCCTCGGTGTCGCGTCCCAAGGCTGGAGCTCGCGACGCGGAGCGCGCGTCGACCAAGGGCAAGGTGGCGGTGCCCACGTGCAACGCGCGCTCCAGGAGCGCCAAGCCCGGCGCGATGGCCCCACCGAGCAGCGCGGCGCCGCCCGCCCCGGACTCCACGGCGTCGACGACGAGGCAGGTGCCCGCCTGCACCACGAGGCACGAGCGGCCCGCGATTCGCACGGCGCCTGAGGCGGCCCACAAGCGGTCGGAGCCCACGCGTGCGGGTTGCGCTGCTTCGCAACGCACGCCGCCACGCGCGAGATCGGGGCGCACCTCGCGCCAGACGTCGAGGCCGCGCGCGCGACAGGTGCGTTCGAGCCACGCATCGCGCTCGGGGCCGGCGACGCACGACCACGCGACGAGGCGAGCGCCCAGGAGTCCGTCGAGCCAGCGCTCGAACGAAGCTGTGTCGCTCGTGGGGCAGGCGTGGCGCGAGGATCCGCAACGCGCCTTCAGGCGCGTGTTGCCGAGGTCGATCGCCAGCAGCTCGGACACGCCTCGCGCGCGCTCAGTTGTTGGGCGACTCGTAGGTCACCGTGCGCTGCTTGCCCTTGTTCTCCACCACGACCTCCCAGCTCGAGTACTTGTCCTTGTTGACCTTCACGAAGCTGATGGCCTCCTGGACGCTGTTCACGGGTTGGCCGTTGATGCTCTTGATCACATCCCCCGACTGCGCGCCATGGCGCGCGGCGACCGAGCCGGGCGAGACTTCCTTGATCTCGATGCCGTCGTACTTGCCGGTGCGCGGGTCGCGGTGCTGGGCCGTGCGCACTTCGCGCGCGAGCACCTCGGCGTAGTTGTCGTTGAGGTAGGTCATGTCCTCGCTGCCAAGGACGAAGCGATTCGCGCCGAGCATCGTCGTGCGACCCGGCACGAAGGCCTGGCCTTCGACGCGCGGAATGCCCACGCGCGGGGCCGACACCACGACGCCATCGGGGCCGACCTGCACGATGGCGGTGTTCGACTCGAACTCGGCGGCGGAGACGGACTCCTTGTCGCGCGCCTCGTCGTCGAAGGCGAAGACCACCTGCATCGGTTCGACCGCGTGGATGCGCACGTGGCCGTTGGGCGCGGCGAGGCGCTCGCCGACCCTGAGCAGCGCGCCCTCGGCGGCCGGACCGGAGACGCCGGCACGGCTCTTGTACTTGAGGAAGGCAGCTCCGAGTTCGGGGCGCGCCAAGTCGACTTGCACGTACTGCACGCGCACGAGTTCGGACACCGCCACGACGGACGGCTTGGCGGGCTCGCCTTGCTCGACGGGCTTGGCGGCGACGATGACCTTGCCGGTCAAGTTCGCATCCGCCAGCACCTCCTTGAGGCGCGCGTAGGCCACGACATCCGCCTTCTGCTGCTTGGGCGGCTCGACGCTCGTGAGCAGGCGCTTGGCTGCTTCAGGCGAGGGCTGGGGCCGGTCCTTGGTCGATGTCTGGTAGCCATGCCACCCCACCACCCCGGCGACGACGCCACAGGCGACCCAAGTCAGCACCTTGATCTGAGCGAGGTTCATGAGGGCTCCATGGTATGGCTTGGGACTGGCCTTGGGGAAGCAGCCATTCGGAGACGACCCGCGTCCTGCGTCGCTTCGACGATCGATCCGGGGCGGTTCTTCCCGGATCCCCGCTCGGCGCGCACGAGGCCTCCAGCGCCGCGCCCGGACGCGATGACCACCGTCATGCAGGCCTGGCGAGCCGCAGGCCGTCGGGGGTCTTGCCCGGGTCGGGCGCCAAGGTGCGGCCGTCGGTCTTGGTCCCGCCGCCGGAGATGCCGCGCAAGAGCAGCACCAGCTCTTCGGGGCGGTCCGAGGCCGCCAAGGCATCCTCGATGCAGACCAGGCCATCGAGCACGAGCCGCCGCAGGCACTGGTTGAAGGACACGAGGCCCTTCTCCATGCCCGACTCGATGGCGCGCGCCAGTTCGCCGGTCTTGCCTTCGCCAAGCAGCTCGCGCACGTGCGGCGTCGACTGCAGCAACTCGTACGCCGGCACGAGCCCGCGCTCGTTGGCGCGCGGCACCAGGCGTTGCGACAAGACTCCCGCGATGTTGTCGGCGAGTCGCAGGCGCACCTCGCGGTGCTGCTCGGGTGGATAGAACGACAGGATGCGCTCGACCGTCTGCGGCGCGTTGACCGTGTGCAGGGTCGACAGCACGAGGTGTCCCGTCTCGGTGGCGTCGAGCGCGGCGTTGACCGTCTCCGCGTCGCGCATCTCGCCGATCAAGAGCACGTCGGGGCTTTGGCGCAGCGCATGGCGCAAGCCATCGTGGAAGCTCGGCACATCGACGCCGACCTCGCGCTGGCTGATGACGCAGCGTTCCTCGCGGAAGATCAGCTCGACCGGATCCTCGAGCGTCACCACATGGCGCTCGACCGACTCGTTCATCGCCTGGATCAAGGCCGCCAGCGTGGTCGACTTGCCCGAGCCCGCGATGCCCGTGACCAGCACGAGTCCGCGCTTCCTCGAGGCCAGCGCGCGCAGCTCCTCCGCGGGCAATCCCAACGCGTCTAGCGAAGGGGCCTGCGTGGCGATGCGGCGGATGACGAGCGCCGGCTCGCCCATCTGCTTGTAGGCGTTGAGGCGAAAGCGTCCGAGCCCATCGAGCGACAAGGCCGCGTCGGCCGAGCCCTTCTCCTTGAAGCCCGCGAGGCGTTCGCGTCCGAGGATCCCCTCGAGCAGCTCGAGGAACGGACCAGTCTCGGGCACCCGACCGGGCAGGAAGCCGATCTTCCCGTCGATGCGGCAACACGGGCGTCCTCCCGCGCGCAGGATCAGGTCGCTGGCCTTGGCCTCGACCATCACGGCCAGCCAACCCTCGAGGCGCGTGCGCGCGGTCGTGGCCTTGGCGAGGTGGCGCGAGGACAGTTCATCCAAGTCGACGCGCGGGCGCCGTTCGGCCGCGGCGGACGAGACGACCGCTGGTGACGCGACGACTGTTGACGCGCCCACAGGTGGCGTGGTCGCAGCTGACGCCACCACGGGCGGTTCGACCACTGGTTTGGCGCTGGAGATCTGCCCCGCGCGCGGCAACGGCGCGCTCGCTTGCGCGGAGCTGGGCTCCTGACGGCGCTCGAGCGCGCGGTCGAGGGCTTTCGCCACATCGGAGAAGCTGATCTCGTCGGGTGTCTGGCTCACGGTCGAGGCCTCCGCCACGGCGGCTGGCGCCGGACGAGGGAGTATCGGCCAGCCAAGGCCCCGATCCTGACCTCGAGCCCCTCGATCGACGCGTGCAGGCTCGAGGCACCGACCGAGAGGCCCCCTCGCGCGCAGGTGACACCGCGCTGCGAAACTCGGCCCGGCGTGGGTCTAGGATCGGGACAGATTCAGCCGGGGTTGATTCAGCCCGGTACGCCCTTCAAGTCGGCCAACCGCACCATCCTGTGGGCGGCGACCAGCAACTCCTTCAGGCCCGCGCGCGTGTGGGAGCTGATGCACAGCACCTCGCGACCGGCGCGACGGCCGAGTTCGAGCGCGCGTTCGCGCGCCGCCTCGCCCTCGACCTTGGTGGCGACGAGCAGGCGCGGCTTGCGCGCCAACTCGGCGTCGAAGTTCTCCAGCTCGCGCTCGATGACGCGCCGCGCTTCGTCGGGCTCGACCAGCGCATCCTCGGAGCAGTCGACGAGGTGCAGCACGACGCCGCAGCGCTCGACATGCTTGAGGAAGCGGTGCCCGAGGCCCACGCCTTCGGAGGCGCCCTCGATCAGGCCCGGCAGGTCCGCGAGCACGAGCGTGTCGATGTCCGACAGGCGCGCGATCCCTACCTGCGGCGAAAGCGTCGTGAACGGGTAGTCGGCGATCTGGGGCGGCGCGGCGGTGACGCT
>SXXH01000086.1 GCA_005789645.1 Planctomycetia bacterium | reverse complement strand
TCAGGCCCTTACCGACGAGGCACACGCGGCCCTTGCTCTTGCCCTTGGGCTTGTAGACGAGGTGGATGAAGCGCGGCGGCTCGTCGGAGCCGTTGGCGACGCCCAGCAGGAGCCCCATGCCGAGCTTCTTCATCTGCGCCGGCTCCAGCACGGTGCACTTGACGCGCGGACCCTTGGCGAGCGACTTGGCGGCGGCGGCGAGGTCGCGCGGCGTCATCAGGTTGGCCGGTTCGTTCTGCAGGTCGCGCACGAAGCAGCACGCCTCGGCCGAGGCGAGGCCGCGCGCGAAGCCCTGCATGAATTGGGCGCCTTGCGCCGACCAGGACAGGTGGCCGAGCTTCCTCGCCGTGGGCTTGGTCTTGCGCTTGTCGAAGCGGTACGAGCCGAGGCGCGCGCCCTCGGCGCAAGCCACGCCGAAGGCGTGCGCGCCCACCTTGTCCTGCAGGGCGCGCGGATGGTGCGCCGCCGCCGTCTGGACCTGGGCCGCCTCGGCGCGCTGGACCGCCACGGCCGCCACGCGGCGCGCGCGCTCGACGTCGAAGGCCTCCAGCTTGCCGGCGCCCACCGCCAGCACGTGCTGCCCCGAGCCGTCGACGCAATCGGCGAGGCGCGTCTCCCGGAACTCGCCCTTGAAGTTGGCGAAGGCGTGCGCCGGCACGTCGAGGCCCTTCGGGAGCACCGGCTTGCCGCCCTCCTCGACGAGGACGACATGGAGTTTGGCGGAGACCGGCTTGCCGGAATGGTCGTGCGTGGTGAGCTTCATCTAGTGGTGTTGGTCGCCGGCCTGCGCGGCCGGCCTGTCAAGGAAACTGGACACGCCGCCCGGCGCGCCCGGTGGTCGCTCGCGCCGCGGGCGCGGCGCATGGGTCACATGCCGATGTACTTGGGGCCGCCGCCGCCTTCGGGCACGACCCACTCGATGTTCTGGTAGGGATCGGCGATGTCGCAGGTCTTGCAGTGGACCCAGTTGCTGAAGTTGACGATCGGCCCCTTCGCCTTGGCGGCGCCGGAGCCGTCATCCGGCCACTCGTAGACCGCGGCAGGACAGAAGTGCTGGCAGGGGTTGCCGTACTCCTTGGTGCAGCGCTCGACGCAGATCGTCGGGTCGAGCACCAACAGGTGCGGTGGCTGGTCTTCCTCGTGGATCGTGCCCGAGCCGTAGACGTCGGTCAGCTTGTCGAAGGACAGCACGCCGTCGAACTTGGGCTTCTCCATCTTCGACTGGGCGACCGGACGCGTCGTCGAGTGGTCCGCGTGGCCCTCGCGGCGAGCCACCAAGCCGCGCCCGCCGGTCAACATCTGCACGCCGGCGTCGAGCATGCCGGCGAGGAAGCCCTGGTCGAAGGCTTGGCGCCAGTTGCGCACCTTCCACAACTCCTCCTTGGCCCACGAGCCCTCGACGAGCTCGGCGTAGCGCGCGAGCTTCGCGTCGGAGCAGTCGCCCGCCGCCACGGCCTCGGCCAGCGCGGCTCCGGCAAGCATGCCGCTCTTCATGGCGAGGTGCACGCCCTTGAGGCGCGAGGTGTCGAGGAAGCCGGCGGTGTCGCCCACGAGCACGTAGCCGTGGCCGAAGAGCTTCGGCATCGCGTACCAACCGCCCTCGGGGATGGTCTTGGCCCCGTAGCGCACGAGCTTGCCGCCCGAAAGCAGCGCGGCGATCGCCGGATGCTGCTTCCACTGCGTGAACAGCGCGTGCGGATCGAGCTTGGCGTCGTGGTGGTCGAGCCCCACCACGTAGCCGATCGACAACTGGTTGTTCGGCAAGCCGTAGATCCACGAGCCGCCGTAGCCGTCGAAGCCCAGCGGATGGCCGCCGGTGTGCACCACGCGCCCCTTCCACAGCGTCGCGACCTCGGGCGCGACCTCCCAGATCTCCTTGATGCCCGTGCCGTAGGTCTGCGGGTTGCGACCTGCATCGAGCTTGTGGCGCTTGATCAGGTGCTTGGCGAGATGCCCGCGCGCGCCTTCGCCGAACACGACCACCTTGGCGCGCACGTTCATGCCGGGCGCGTAGGAGCCCTTCATCTCGCCGTGCTTGTCGATCCCCGTGTCGCGCGTCTGGATGCCGACGACGCGCTCGTCCGCGCCTTCGCCCTCGAACAGGATCTCGGCCGCCGCGAAGCCCGGATAGACCTGCACGCCCAGCGCTTCGGCCTTCTCCTTCATCCAACGCACGACCTCGTGCATGGAGACGATCCAGTTGCCGTGGTTCTGCAACTGCGGCGGGCAGAGCTTGCCGTTGAACTCGCGCTTGCCGGTCTTCGACAACCACCACATGCCGTCGGGCCCGACCTCCGACAGGATCGGGAAGCCCTGCTCCTTCCAATCGGGGAAGAGCTCCTTCAGCGCGCGCGGGTTCATCACCGCGCCGGACAGCGTGTGGTATCCGACATCCTCGGCCTTCTCGAGCACGAGAATGGTCTTGTCGGACTGGCCTAGGCGCTGGAACTCGCGCGCCATGGTGATGGCGCAGGCGAGGTTGGCGGCGCCGCCGCCCACGAGGCACACGTCGACTTCGAGCGTCTCGCGCTCGACGCCCTGCTTGTTCCAAGAATGCTGGCGCAGGTGGTTCATCTTGGCGAGGAGGATAGCGAACCGCGCCGCGCCGGGGCACCCTCCGCCGCCTCGCGACGCGCACGGCGCGCGCTCAACCGTTCCAGGGCCCGTGGCGCTCGGGATGCAGGAGGAACGGGTTCCCGCGCCTTTGGGCGCCGAGCGTGGAGGTGCCGCCGTGTCCCGGCAGGAAGGTCGTGTCGTCGCCCATCGGGAGCACGCGCTCCTTGATGGAACGGATCAAGGTGGCGTAGTCGCCGCGCGGGAAGTCGGTGCGACCGATCGAGCCGTCGAACAGCACGTCCCCCACGATGGCGAGGCGCGCCGCCTGGTCATGGAAGACCACGTGCCCGGGCGTGTGCCCGGGGCAGTGGCGCACCACGAACTCCTCTTCGCCCACCTTCAGCGTCTCGCCATCGACGAGGAAGCGCGTGGGCTCGAAGCGCTGCGCGGGCGGGAAGCCGTACATGCGCGCCTGCTCGGGCAGGAGTTCGATCCAGAACCGATCGTCCTCGTGCGGCCCGAGGATCGGCAGCGACAGCAGGTCCGCCAGCTCCTTGGTGGCCGCGGCGTGGTCGAGGTGCGCGTGCGTCAGCCAGATGGCGACCGGCTTGGCGCCCAACTCGGCCAGCAAGCCCGCGATGCCGCGCGCATCGCCGCCCGGGTCGACGACCACCGCCTCCTTGGTGGTGCTGCACACGAGGATCGAGCAGTTCTGCTCGAAGGGCGTCACCGGATGCACGTGCACTTCGATCACGAACGGTCTCCGATCCAATGGTGCCCGTCGGCGTAGACTTCCTTCTTCCAGATCGGCAGCGACGACTTGAGCTCGTCGATCAGGAAGCGGCAGGCGCGGAAGGCGGCGTCGCGATGCGGGCTCGCCACCGCCACGACCACCGAAGGCGCGCCGACTTCGACCACGCCCACCTTGTGGGCCACGACCATGCGCAGGTCCGCCTGCGACAGCTCGGCGCGCGCGCGCGCGAAGATGCGCGCCATCTCGGGGCCGGTCATCGCCTCGAAGGACTCGTACTCCAGCCGCACGACGCGCAGCCCGCGGTTCGTCTCGCGCGTGCGGCCCACGAAGGCGCACACCGCGCCGCAGGCGGGATGCTCGACGAGGCGCGTCCATTCCTCCGGCACGAGCGGGCCCTGGACCAGCGCGAACAAGCCCGGCTCGTCGACCGCGCCGCCGGCCTCGCCGCCGGAGACCGGCGGCAGCAAGGCGATGGCATCGTGCTCCACGAGGACGCGTTCGCCGCGCAGATATTCGGTGCCGACGACCAGCGCAACATGCTCGAGCGAGCCAAGCTCCGGATGCAAGCGCTCGACCTCGGCGCGCAAGCGCGTCGACGCGATGGAATCACCCGGCAGCTCGAGCACCAGCTCGTCGCGGCCGGCGCGCTCGCGCAACGAGGCGTAGAGACGCAGCTTGAGGCGCATGGTCGTGGCCGTGCCGCGGATCGGATCACCGCCGCTCGCGCCACGCGCGCCACGACGGCATCGCCGCATCCGTGCGGCACGCGGCTTAGAACGGCGTGTCGTCCGGCGACATCGGCTCGCCGCCACCACCGCCGCCACCACCGCCGCCCCACTCGCCGCCACCCGCGTCGGACGAGCGCATCGCGCCACCGCGTTCATAGCTACCGCCACCAGCGCCGCCCTCTTCGCGGCCGCCGCCGACGAACTCCCATGTGTCCGCCACCACGTACAGCTTGCTGCGCTTGCCGCCGCCGTTCTTGTCCTCCCACGAATCGAGGCGCAGCGAACCTTCGATGAAGGCCGGCTTGCCCTTCTTGTGGTAGCGCGCGAACGGCTCGGCGCGCGCACCGAAGATCGTCACGTCGACGAAGGTCGGCTCCTCTTTCCACTCGCCGGTGGCGCCATCCTTGAAGCGACGATTGACCGCCAAGCCGAACTTGCACACCGCCATGTTGTTGCCTGTGTAGCGCAACTCGGGGTCGCGGGTCAGGTTGCCCATCAGGATGACCTTGTTGAAGCTCGCCATGGGTGTTTTCTAGTCCTCTGACTGTGCTCTGCGGTGACGGCCTCGGCGAGGTCGTCCATCTGGTTGGCGGTGATCCGCGATCCGCTCCGCCCATGGCGCTCGGACGTGCTTGGGAGGGGGGGCTCGCGCGGCGCGCCAGCGCACCGTGCGCCGCGGCGCGCGCGACGAGGCGAGGTGCAAGGCGGCCGGTCACGAGGCCGGATCGGCCCGGGATGGCCCGCGCGGGGCTCCGGGGAGCCCTGAGTCTAGAAGACGGGAACGCCGGTTGCACGCCCGCTTCCCATGGCGGCTGCAACCCCTAGAATGGGAAGGTCTGCCAACCCGGAGTACCCTTCGCTCGTGACTTCATCCCACCCCGAATCCGTCCGCAAGAAGACCGGAGCGGAGCGCCGCCGCTGGACGCGCGTGGACGCCGACCTGCCCATCACGCTGGAGACCGCCAAGGGGCCCGTCCAAGCGCGCATGCGCGATGTGTCGCGCGCCGGGGTGTGCTTCTACATGGACCAGCCGCTGCCGCTGATGACGGTCCTCGAGGTGGCCTTGCCGTTGGGCGAGCACCTGATCAAGGGCGGTGGAGCCGTGGTGCGCTGCGAGAGGATCTCGAAGCTCGTCGACCACTGGGAAGTGGCGGTGTTCCTGCACGACATGCGCGAGTCCGACCGCGAGTTGCTCGAGGAGTACGTGGCCCAGAAGGCCGCGGAGTCCGCCAAGAAGAGCGCCACGGCCTGAGGAGCCTCGAGCGCGCTTCAACGCAGCGCCCGTTCCACGCAGCGCACATTCAACGCAGCGCGATGGCGCGCAGTGCTGCCGGCAAGCCCGCATCGCGCAACAAGCTGCGCCGCCCCGCGCAGTCCACCGCGGGCCGGCCCTGCTTGTCGAGCCCGGCCACGAAGCTCGCGACCACCTCGTCCTCGCCGAGCAAACGCACCTCCACGGCCTCGACGAGGCGCGCGTGGGATTGGGCTGGGCCTTGGTGCTCGCTCGCCTTGAGGAACAAGACTGGATCGAGCACCTCGCGCAGCTCGACCGCCTCGGTGTCGACTCCAGCGAGCGTCCAGACGCCCTTCTTGCCGCGCATGTAGCGCCGTTCGCGGCCTTCGCACGCGAACACCATCTCGCGCAGCCGCACCTCGTCGACCGTCGAGATGGAGAGGCTCCACAAGTTCGCGCAAGCGCGCTCGAGCTCGAGCACGAAGCGTGGATCGATCAACGCGACGAGATCCTCGCCCTCGCGTTGCGCGCGCACCAGCGGCGTGGCGCCGGGTTCGCCCCACTCTGGCCCGAACAGCACGCCGAGGCGCACTCCACGTGCGCCCAGCCAGGCGCCTCCGTCGCCAGGACGCGCGTCGAGGGCGAGCCCCGGGCGCAAGCTCGAGAAGCGCAGTTCCTCGAAGGTCCCGAGCAAGGCCTGCACGCGCGCATCCTCGGCCGGAAGGAAAGCCTCGGCGAAGCCCGAACGCGCCGCACCTTGCGCCACGCTCCAACCGGAGGCCTCGCGCCGCAACTCCGTGCGCAAGCCGGCGCGTTCGACCACGAGTTCGTCGACTTGCGCGCGCGGCACGCGCCACGCCAGCGAGTCGACGAAGTCCAGCGCAGGCGCGGCGGCGAGCTCCACCACCTCCGGCTCCGCCACGCCGGACCACGGCCGCCGGTCCGAGGCCACCAACATGCGTCCCTCGAGATCGCCGCCGAAGGAGAGCTTGGCCCGCTCGTCGCGCAACGTGGTCGCCTCCAAGGTGAAGCGCGGCGGATCCAAACCCAATTCGGCGCGCGTGCGCACGCCCAGATCCGCGAACTGCTCGACGCGCAAGCCGGCCGCGAGTTGCGCCAGCAGCGCGATCGACTGCGGGTCGGCGCGCGCGCGCCACGGTGCTTGCAGACCCCATTCGCCGCCGGAGAGTCCGGCATCCAAGGCGAGGTCCAGCTCGACGCCGTCGCGCACGAGGCGGCCTTGGCGCTCGACGCGCACGACTTGGCGTGCATCGAGGTCGGTCAGGTTGCGCGACATCCACTCGTCGAGCATGCGGTCGGTCAGGGTCTCGAGATCGCGCAGCACGAGCAGCGCGCGTCCCTCGCTCCACGCCCACACGCGCTGCGCGTCGAGGTCGACGCGTCCCACGCGCACGCTCCGCTCCGCCCCGTCGGCGAGGCGCAACCGCACCTCGTGGCGCGGCGGATCGAGCTGCAACCCGGCGAGATCCGCGTCGTCGACCACGGCCCCGCGACGCGACAAGCACACCGACACGAGGGTCGAGACGAGGCCCGCATCCGCGCGCGCCTCCCATGGAGACAACATGTCCCAACCCGCGCCGTCGGCGGTGCGGCGGAACTCCGCGATGTAGTCGCGCTCGACGCTTTCTAGGCGCACGCCGACCACGTCGGCCTCGTGCACGCCCTCGACCAGCGCGCGGTCGAGATCGGCCTCGACGCGGCGCTCCTCGCCTTCGATGTGGCGCCAAGCGGCCCACAAACCGACGAGCAACGCCAGCAACAGCAGCAAGCCACGCAACTTCACGCGCGGCGCCTCCACCACACGAGCAGTCCGAGCAACGCGCAGGCGAGCGGCGCGAGCCAAACCGCCACGAGGTAGATGCCGCTCAAGGACTCGGCCTGCGACAGGTCGAGCCGGCGCGCGGCCGGATCCTGGCGCTTGAGCGCCACGCGCGTGTCGCGCGCCGCCAGCCAGTTGAAGCACAAGAGCGTGAAGTCGCGGTTCTGCGGCAGCATCCAGTTGGCCGCCACGTCCGGGGCCCCCACGACGAGGACGCGCGTCTCCGCACGCTCGTCGGCCCGCCGGCGCGCGGCCGGCACCGGAGCGAGCGCCGGCATCAACGCCTGCATGGCCACGACCGGCCGACCGGCGAGCTCGCCCGGACCGCGGCGCCAATCGTGCCTGCCGGCCGAGTCGGGACGATCGATCCACGACTTGTCCGGAGCACGCAACAGCTCGATGACGCTGGCGCCGCGCGGAGGCGCGCCGCGCACCAAGGCCCGCGAGGCGCGCAAGTACACGCGCCGCCCCGCCGCACGCAGCGGATCCGTGACCTGGTTCATGCCCGCCATGCCGTCGAGGCCGATCGACAGGTCGGCGCAAGCAGGGCTGCCCTCCTCCAAGGCGCCGCCGAGGCTCGGCACGCCGCGCGCGACGATGCCATCGGGATCGATGCCGATGCCGTAGCGAGCCACGACCGAGGCCAATCCGCCCACTCCTTCGATCGAACCGCCGACGCTGGCGTACAACCGACCGCCGGCGTCGACGAAATCCGTCACCACCTTCGCGGCCGCTTCGGACAAGGGTTGCGCGTTGGAGAGCAGCGCCACCACGCGCGCCTCGTCGGGCAGTGGCTGTCCGCGCTCGAGATCGACTTGGACCACGCGGAATCCGTCGTCCTGCAGTTCACGCACGAACAGCGTGGCGCCGAAGTCGTCGGTGCGCCGCGGGTCGAGCCCGCCTTGGCCGACGACGAGCGCCACGACAGGCTCCTCGTCGTCGGAGAGCGACAGGAGCCCGGCCGCCAGCGATTCCTCGGCGCGGAACGAGACGATGCGCGCCGGCGCCCAGGGCGCGAGGCGCGGATCGGGGTTGCCCGGATCGAGATCGGCGAGCCCACCGCGCAGGCGCACAAGTTCCTTGCGCTTGCCGCGCGACAGCACGACCAGTCCACCTGGTTCGATGGCCGCGAGCTGCAGCTCGCCACGCCGCGCCTCGGCGCGCGCCGAGGGGCGTCCGCGCCGGGCGACATCGTGCAGTTCGACGCGCAACTTGCCGCCCGACTCGTCGGCCATCAAGCGCAAGAGGCGACGGGTGCGGTCCTGCACCTCGGCTCCCACGACCTCGAAGGGCGGGTCGGAGGGCGTGAAGTACGCGTCGACCACGACCTCCTCGTCGAGGCGCGCGAGCACGCCCACCAACAGCGGATCGAGCGTGTTGGCGCCATCCTGCGACAGGTCGAAGCGCGCGCGCAGCAGTCGCGTCTCGAGGATGCGCGTGGCGAGCAACGCGCACAAGACGGCCACGAGCAGCGCGGTCAAGACGCGCGCCGCGATGGCCCAACGCTCGAAGCGCGACATGGAAGCGCGCTCGCCGCCGTTCAACGCCATCGCCGGGCCTCCAGCGAACGCGTCGCCGCGTACAAGAACAGCGCGGTCCACACGACGAAGAAGCCGAGATAGGCGCTGTCGAGCACGCCGACGAGGAAGGTCGCCTTGTGGTGGTCGAGCACGTCGACGCGCGCGATGGCTTCCTGGATCCAGCGCGCCTCGGTCAAGCTCGACAAGAGCGGCAGGATGACGATGACGATGTGCAGCACGATGGCGCCGAAGGCCGCCACCACCGGCGTGTTCGTCAAGGCCGAACATAGGAGTCCCGTGGCGCAGAACAAGCCCGACACCAGCACGGCGCCGATCCAACCGCCCCAAACGGCACCCCAATCTGGCGCCACGCCCGCTGCTTGGACGAGCAGCGCGTGCAGCAAGCCGCTCGACCACACCAGCGCCATGAAGCTCGTGGCCGCCGCGAACTTGCCCAGCACCACCGAGGCGTCCGAGACCGGCGCCGTCAACAGGTACTCCAGCAGGCCGAGGCGCGACTCCTCGCTGATCATGCGCATGGTCAAGAGTGGCGGGAACAGAGCCGCCAACGCCCAGAAGGCCCACGACTCGCCGAAGCCGAAGCGCAGCGCCAAGTCGACATCGCCTTGCGAGGTCTTCAAGTAGACGAGGAACAGCAAGCCCTGCAGGGCGATGGCGATGACGAGCAGCGTCCAGGCCAGCGGCCCCATGAAGATGCCCGCCAGTTCGCGCCGCCAGATGGCGGAGAAGCCGCGCAGGAAGCCGAGCATGGCGCCCTCAGGGCTCCTTGCGCTCGGCGGAGCCGCCATCGATGGCCTTGGGCTTGCCCAAGTCGCGCCGCGCGCCGCCATCGAAGGGGTTGAGGTTGTAGACGACCTTGGGCTTGGCCTGCGCCGCGCCCGAGATGGCTGCCGGCGCGGCAGCGGGAGCAGCCGCGGTCGCAGGAGTGGCGCGCAATTCGAACTCCAGACGCGCGCCAGCGAGCGCGACAGCCGGGGAGGTCGCCGCGTCGGTCCGAGGGGCGCCCCCGATGGAGCCGCCTGTTCCCCCGGACGCCTCGCCGATCCCGTCCGACAGCGCGATGCGCGCGAAGATCTGCTCGAGGCTCGGCGTGCGCCACGAAAGTTCGCGCAACGCCCAGCCGCGCGCGGCGGCGAGCGCACCCGCGTCTTCGCGCAGATCGGAGTCGCACACCAGGTCGAAGCCATGGTGGATGCCGACGCGCCCACCGTCGACGACCTGGCTCACACCGGCGATGGAAGCGAGCAGCGCCTTGGCCTTGGCGACATCGGGCCCCACGACCGCTTCGAGGCGCACATGGCTCGCTCCACCCAACTGGCGCACCAACGCATCGCGCGTGCCATCCGCGGCGATGCGGCCCTTGGCGACGATGATGACGCGCGGACACACGGCCTCGATCTCGGGCAGGATGTGCGAAGACACGATCACCGTGTGCCGACGCGCCAACTCGGTCAACAGCGCGCGCACCTCCAGGCGTTGGATGGGATCGAGGCCGGAGGTCGGCTCGTCGAGGATCAGCACCTCGGGCTCCGGCAGGAGCGCCACGGCCAACCCGGCCCGCTGGCGCAGGCCGCGCGACAGGTTGCCGACCAGCTGCGAGGAGCGATCGGCGAGCTGCACCTGCTCGAGCACCTCGCCGATCCGCCGGCGAGTCCGCTCGCGCTCCATGCCGTGCAAGCGCGCATGGAAACGCAGCATCTCCTCGACGCGCAACTCGCGATACAAGGGCACCGCCTCGGGCAAGTAGCCGATGCGCTTCCTCACCTCGATCGAGTCGCGCACCACATCGAAGCCCGCCACGCGCGCCGTGCCCGAGCTCGGCGGCAAGTATCCGGCGAGGATGCGCAACGTCGTCGTCTTGCCTGCGCCATTGGGCCCGAGGAAGCCCACCACCTCGCCCTTCTGGATCTCGAAGGACACGGCGTCGAGCGCCTTGTGCGAGCCGTAGACGCGAGTGAGCGATTGGACGGAGATCACGGGGAGGACAGGTTAGCCGTGCCGCCCCACGCTCTCAACGCGCGGCACCGAGCGACGGCAACGCGCGCGACTGCGATCGCCCCTGTCGCACCCCGCGCGTTGGCGCGCGAGCTCGATTCCATCTTGGACCGACTACGGCCATGCAAAGGGGTGCGCGGCGCGGACGTCCCCCCGGATCATCCGTCGCCGCGCACGCAGCGGGAGCGCGCTGGGCGCTCCGCCCTGCGCCGCGAGCAGGCGGCGCAGCCTTGGTGTCGTCCACCGGCCTTCGGGCACCGGTCGACTGCTTGTCCTAGGACAGCTTCGGGTCGGATTCGCTCAAGCCTTGACCTCGAAGTCGGCGTCGACCGGCTCGTCCCCGTTGCTGGGACGAGCACCGCCTTGGCCAGCACCGGCGCCCTGCGGCGGAGCCTGCTGGGCGTGCGCGGCCGAGGCCAGCTTCTGCGCCTCCGCCTGGAAGCGTTGCAAGGCCGACTCGAGCGCCGCCCGGTCCTCGCCCGCCATCGCCGTGCGCAACTCGTCGCGCGCCGCTTCGATGCTCTTGGCGTCCTCTTCGCGCAGCTTGGCGCGGTGCTCGGAGAGCTGCTTCTCGACCTCGTAGATCGTGCTGTCGGCGACGTTCTTCTGTTCGACGAACTCGCGGCGTTGCTTGTCGAGGTCGGCGTGCGCCTCGGCGTCGCGGCGCATGCGCTCGACCTCGTCCTTCGACAGGCCGCTCGAGCCGGTGATCTTGATCTCCTGCGCCTTG
>SXXH01000085.1 GCA_005789645.1 Planctomycetia bacterium | reverse complement strand
CTCAACACGGGCTGGAGCGGCGGCGCGTACGGCACCGGCAAGCGCATCTCGATCAAGGACACGCGCGCGTTGCTGAACGCGGCGCTGCGCGGCGACTTGGACGAGGGCAAGGTGCAGTACGAGACGCACCCGATCTTCAACATGCGCATGCCGACCTCGTGCCCGGGCGTCGACGCCAAGATCCTCAACCCGCGCAACACGTGGGCGGACACGGCGGCCTACGACGTGGCGGCGACCAAGCTGCGCGACCTGTTCCGCGAGAACTTCGCCAAGAAGAACTTCGCGGCGCTGGGCATCGAACCGGCCATGTGAACGGCTTGCGCCGCCTGGCGCAGCACGCATCCGACGGCCGCGTCCCGACCACGGGGCGCGGCCGCTCTCTTTCGCGCGCGCCATCGACTACGATCTGCAGGCCATGACCGACGCCAAGACGCACTACCTCGAGGGCCTCAAGCACTTCGGGCAGAACCGCCACGAGGAGGCGCTCGCCTGCTACGAGCGCGCGCTCGCCGCGCAACCGGCCTGGACCGATGTGTTGAACGCCAAGGCGACCGCGCAAAGCAAGCTCGGCCAGCACGAGGCCGCCGTGGCGACGATCCACGAAGCGATCGCGGTCAACCCCGACGACGCGTTCTTCTACACGAGCCTCAGCATCTTCCTGCAGCGCCTCGGCAAGATCCCCGAAGCAGAGACGGCCGCGGCCAAGGCGCGCATGATCAACTGGAAGGAAGAGTTGAAGAAGAACCCGAACGCGCCGCCGCCGGAAGGCGGGTTCAAGGTGATCCAGTGACGCGGTGATCTAGTGACGCCGTGATGCCATGACGCGGGCGCGGCCCGCCAACAACGCGGGGAGCCGATCGGCTCCCCGTGGTCGTTCCGTGGCGGCTGCGAGGCCGCGCCAAGCACCTCAGCCCTCGTCTTCCTCGTCCATCCCGAGTTGCTTGCGGCCTTCGGGCGAGATGCGGTGCGGCGTCCACATCGGGTCCCACACGATCTGGATCTCGGTGCCCGCGATGCCCGGCAAGGTGTTGATGCGCCGCTTCATCGTCTCGGGGATGGTGCGCGCCTCGGGGCAGGACTGCGAGGTCAGCGTCATGACGACTTGGCACACGCCGCCGTCGAGCACCTTCACGTCGTAGATCAGGCCCAGATCGACGATGTTGACCGGGATCTCCGGATCGTAGACCTGCCGCAGTTCGGCCATGACCTGCTCTTGCAGGCCGCCCATCGCTTCGCTGTGCGTCGTCATGTGTTTAGGATCGCCTCCGAGCAACGAAGGCTAGCACACTCGCAGGTCTTCTGAAGCTTCAATCTCCCGTGCACGGCAGCTTGGCTTGGGCCAATCGTGCAGACCAAGCAGCCGGCCACCCGCGCCAGGGGACGGCCGGGAACGCCGCGTCCTTCAGCGCGCGCGCTGCGCCGCCTCGCGCACCTCGAGCAAGTCGTCGGGCAAGGGGCACTCGACGGACACGACCTCGGCGGTGCGCGGGTGGGGGAACTGCACGTGCCAGGCGTGCAGCGCGACGCGTCGGCTCTTGATGTGGACCTTGCCATCGCGGCCGAAGGCGTACTTGCGCTCGCCGACCAACGGGTGGCCCGCGTGCGCGAAGTGCAGGCGGATCTGGTTGCGCCTTCCGGTGACGAGGTCGACCTCCAACTCCGTGGCGTGCGCGTGCCCGGACAACACGGTCCAGCGCGTCTCGCTCGCCTTGCCCACGGCGGAGATGCGCGCGTTCGGCCCATCCTCGAGGATCGGCCATTTGTAGACGCCGTTGGCGCGTTGGAACCGCCCTTGCGCCATGGCCCAGTAGGTCTTCTTGACCGCGTGCGCGCGAAACGCTTGCTCCAACGTGTCGCGCGTCGTCGCGTCGCGCGCGAACAGCACCGCACCCGACACCTCGCGATCGAGCCGGTGCACCGCGATCGCTGGCAAGCCTTGCCGCGCCAACGCCGCCACGAGATCGTCGCCCTGTGCGTTGGGAGTCGGCACGGACAACAAGCCTGCGGGCTTGTCGACCACGAGCACATGCTCGTCCTGGTGCAGCACATCGATGGCGCGCGTCACGGCGAAGCAGCGTACTCGCCCACCACCCCCCCAAAACCCCCGCGCGACAAAAAACGGTCAGGCACCAAATTGCCTCTTGCCGGCGAAGAGGGTCAGGCACGGATTTTCCGTCTGCCGGCACTCGCGTGCCAGAACTGGTTGGTTCGCGCACTGCCCGGAAAAACGATGAGCGCCGCGCCTTCCGGTGGGGGAAGGCGCGGCGCCGTGGGTGCGACGGTGGGGTCGCGTCGGGGCGGGAACGTCGATCGTCGTCGTCAGTCGGCGATCTTGATCTCGCCCTCGCGGACGATGTTGGCGAACTCGATCGACTCGTCGGCGAGGACCCACCAGCAAAGGGCCAGCACCGAGGTGTTGGCTTGCTGGACCTTGCAGTAGAAGGCCTTGGCGCCGTCCTTGGAGCGCTCGCGCTGGGGTTCGCCCAGCGGCAGGAACTTGAGGTGCGGCAGGTTCTCGCGGCCCGAGGCGACATGCACGCACACATCGGCGATGCGGTCGACCTCGACGCCCTCGAGGGCGGCGCAGGACTCGAAGAAGCCCTTCTTGGCCTTCCACTTTTGCATGCCATACCGCCGGCGCTGGCCGACCGAGTAGGTGCGGTCGCGCGACACGGTGATGGCGTGGTCGAGCGAATCTTCGTCGGTCAACGGGCCCTCGCCGCCCCACGACAGGCGCCGCAGTTCGGCGCACATGTAGTCGAGGCGCGAGACATCCTTTTGGAGTTGCTTGTTCAGCGCCTTGAGCGACGTCAGTTCGGTCTGCAACGCCTCGAGCTTCTCGCTCGACTCGTCCGACTCCAGCACCGACTTGGCGGTTTCCTTGTCGGCCTCGGCTTCGGCCTTCTTGCCCTTCTTGCCGGGGGCCGGGGCGGCGGCCGGAGGCGGAACGGCGGCGGCGGGCGGATAACCCGGCGGCACCCAACCCGGCGGCGGCGGGTATGGCGGATAGCCGGGCGGGTACCCGGGTGGGTATCCAGCCGGTGCGCCAGCGTAGGGAGGATAGCCGGGAGGCGGATAGCCGGGCGGGTATCCAGCCGGCGCGCCCGGGGGCATGGGTGCGGCCGCGGGGCGCGCATTGCGGTCAAAACGTCCGCGCGTGGGCATCGGACCATCGGCCGACAACGGCTCCAACTTGCGCGGCGGCGGGAAGGGCATGCCACCCGGCAGGATCGGGCGCAGAGTGCGCGGGTGCGTGCTGCGCGTGGGCGGCGGCAGGCCGAGCTTCACATCGAGCTTGCCCCCTTCGCCCAAGGTGAGGATCTCGACGGCGTGGATTTCGCCGACCTGCAGGTTCGAAAGCGCCGGGCCGATGGCCGCGCCGTCGAGCCAAGCGGCGACACCCGGCAGCACATCGAAGAAGGCGCCGTTGACGCGCACATCCTTGACGCGCGCGCGCACGACATCGCCGGGTTGGATGCGGCGCAGGGCCATGTCGCGCAGGCTGGGCAGGACCCGCGCCAAGGACAACTTGTAGGCGGCGCCATCGTCGATCATCGCCACGGCGACGGCGCGCACCCATTGGTGCGATTGGAGCAAGTCGCGTGGTTCGACCGCGACTCCCGGCAGGAGGTCGGCGGCTTCGATCAGGCCGCGCCACTTGCCGAACTTGATCCACGCGCCGCGTTGGTCGATCAGGGCGACCTGGCCGACGACATCGTCGCCTAGTTGCGGATCCTCGATGTCGTCGCCGTCCTCTTCGGCGTACCAATCCTCGATCTCGCCGACGATGTCCATGACCGTCGGGTCGGGGTCGCGCGGCTCGACGATGTAGACGGGATGGTCGGCCGGGTCGGCGTCGAGCGAGAAGCCGGGGAAGTAGAGGCGCACGGCGCCGCCGTACACGTCCTGGCGGGTGGAGAGCATCTCCTTGAGGCGCATCGTCGCCGTGCCCGAGGGCAAGATCACCACGCGGGCGCGCCCTTGCAGGAGCGCATGCACTTCGCGGCCGTCGACGAAGGTCGTGCGGCCGTCGTGGTGGGTGGTGATGCACACCACGGGGATGGAGCGGTTGGGGTCGCAGATTTCCCGCACCAACGCCTCGGTCGTGATGACCAATTCGGCGCTGGTGACGGAACGACGACCCTCCACGGGTGCGTCGCCTACTAGATCGTTCGAGGCCATTTGGGATCGTGTCAGAGCTGGTTGGGGGTCCGCCCGAGCGTTCATCGCGCTGGCATGGGGCTATACTGGGCAGTGTAGCCAAGAGTTCACCCGATTTCACCCTGTATGCCCCATGGGGCACATGCGCATAACCTGTGAACTCCGTGGGATAGGCTGGCCTCAGAGGCGGCCGTACCGAGCATCGCCCCCTGTCCAAGGCATGATCCGCTACCAAGGCAAGGTCTATCGGCCGCCCTCCGAGGCGGACAGCCTCATCCTGCAGGCGACGCTGGGTTGCAGCTGGAACCGCTGCACCTTTTGCGCGATGTACCGCGACAAGCGCTTTCGCGTGCGTCCCTTGGCGGAGCTGAAGGCCGAAATCGCCTGGGCGGCGGATCACTTGGGCCCGGTCCACAAGGTCTTCCTCGCCGACGGGGACGCCTTGATGGCCAAGGCGTCGTTCTTGGGCGAGGTCGTGGCCGAGTTGAAGGCCGCCTTGCCCGACCTGCGCCGCATCTCGTGCTACGCCTCGCCGCAGTCGTTGCAGGTGAGAAGCGTCGCGGAGATGGCCGAGCTGCGCGCCGCGGGTTTGACGCAGTACTACCTGGGCATCGAGTCGGGCCACGACGCGGTGCTCGAGCGCCTCGAGAAGGGCGTCGACGGCGCGGAGATGGTGCGCGTCGCCCGCAAGGCCCACGAGGCGGGCGTAGTGTTGTCGACCATGGTGCTGCTGGGCGCCGGCGGGCGCGCGTCGTCCTTGGACCATGCCCGCGCCTCGGCCGCGGTCGTCAACGCCATCCAACCGCGCTTCGTGTCGACGTTGGTCATGACGCCGGTCGAGGACACGCCGTTGTGGGAGCAGGCCGAGCGCGGCGAGGTCGACGAACTCGATCCGTTGGAACTGGCGCGGGAACTGCGCGAGTTCGTGGCCCATCTCGATCTGGCGGGGTCGATCTTCCGCTCGAACCACGCTTCGAACTACTTGGCCTTGGCGGGCAGCCTGCCCAAGGACAAGGCCAAGCTGGTGGCGGCCTTGGACGCCGTCTTGGCGCGACCGGGCGAGGCGCGCTTCGTGCCGGAGTGGATGCGCGGCTTGTGAGGTTGGTGCAGCGAGCCGCGGGACGGTGCCTTTGGCACAATTGCGGCGCATGCATCCCCTGAAGTGGTCGCGCCAGGCTTGCGCCGCAGCGCTGTGCGTTTGTTCCTTCCTCGTCCTTTCCACCCAGATCGAGGCCCGCGCGCAGTCCGTGCGCCAAGTGCGGCGCTTGGCGCTGACTTCGGTGCGCTTGGTGGAGGCGGCCGACGCGCCCTTGCACACGATCGTCGTCAAGGACGGCGTGATCGAGGCGATCTTGCCGCAAGGCACGCCAGTCCCGGTCGAGGCGCGCGTGATCGATGGTGGCGGGATGCTGGCCTTGCCGGCCTTCATCGACGCGTGGTCGACGCTGGGCGTGGCGACCCCCACGCCCGAACCGGCGCGCGATGTGCAGCCCGACACGCGCGCCGACGCGCCCGCGGCGATGCGCAGCGCGTTGCGCAAGGGCCTGCAACCAGCGGTGCGCGCGGCCGTCTTGTACGCGCCCGACCAGAAGGCCGTGGGCGCGTACCGCGAGGCGGGCTTCGGTCTCGTCGCGGCGGCGCCGGCCGGCCAGTACCTCGCCGGTCGCGCGTGCGTGGTGGCGACCAAGGACGGCGCGCCGCGCGACTTGGTCGTCTTGGGCGATGCGTACGACTGCGCCTCGTTCGACGCGCCGGGTCCGGGCTATCCCTCGACCTTGATGGGCGCCATCGCGCACCTGCGCCAGTTCTTCCTCGACGCGACGCGCCAACGCGTCATCGAGCGGCGGCGCGCGCAAGGCCAAGCTGGTCCGCGGCCGCCCTTCGACCCCGACTTCGATGCGCTGGCGGAAGCCTTGGCGGGCAGGCGCAAGTTGGGCTTCGAGGCGAGCAGCGCCGACGACATCGAACGCGCCCTGTCGTTGTGCGCCGAGTTCGGCTTGTCGCCGCTCTTGTTGGACGCGCGCGGCATCCAAGACGCGTTGCCGCGCGTGGTCGAGGCCAAGGCGCCGGTCGTCTTGTCGCTCGAGTGGAGCGACGAGGTCGAGGATCCCAAGAAGCCCGCGCGCAAGGCGCCCGCGCCGGAGGACGCGCCGTGGACCTACGAAGAGCCGTTGCGCGTGCGCGAAGAGGCGCGCACCAAGTGGTTGGAGAAGCGCGCCGTGGCGAAGCTGCTCGTCGAGCGCGGCGTGCCGCACGCCTACGCGGGCAAGGGCATCGAGCCGGCGAAGCTCGTCGAGCGCGTGCGCGCGCTGGTCAAGGACGGCTTGCCGCTCGTCGCGGCGCAACGCGCGTTGACGCTCGACGCGGCCAAGATCCTCGGGCTCGAGGCGCAGGCGGGGGACTTGGCGCCGGGTCGCATGGCGCTGGTCGCGGTTTGGAGCGCGCACCCGTTGCTGGACGAGAAGGCCCAGTTGCGCGTGTTGGTCGTCGAGGACGCGCTGCACGAGTACGAGGCGAAGAAGGACGACGCCAAGGACGACGCCAAGGACGCCAAGGACGGCGAAGGCAAGGCCCGCGGCGCGCAAGCGGCGGATGCGAAGGATGCCAAGGAGGCGGACAAGCAGCCCTTGGCCGGCGTCGAAGCCTTCGTCGGCGCTTGGGATCTCGCGCGCGAGGTGGATGGGGCGCCGATGGGCATGCTGGAGGTGGCTTCGAAGGGCGCCGACGGCGCATTGGAGGTCGTGCTGCGCTTCGCCGCGAAGGAACCGCTCGAGCAGGCGACGCTCGCCGGCGCGTGCAAGGACGGCAAGTTGTGCGTCTCGGCCAAGCTCGAGGTGTCGGGTGCGCCGGTGGAGATCGCCCTCGAGGCGACGCGCGACGCGGACGGGTTGCGCGGCGAGTTCCGCTGGACGGCGGCGAGCGGCGCGCGCGTCGAGGCGTTCGTGGCCAAGGCGCCGCCACGCAAGGATGGCGCGGGTTCCGGGGCTGGTGGCCGTGGCGCGCACGCGCGCGAGGAGGTGCGTTGATGGAACGCTCGAGCCAAGCGGGCGCCGCGTCGCGCTTCGTCGTCGTCGTGGGTGGGGCGTGCCTCGCGCTGGGGCTCGCGGTCGAGTCCGCGCGCGCGCAGGAGGCGCCGTTCGTCGATCCGGGCTCGGGTCGCCACCACGGGCGCGTGTCGGGGCGCGTGCGAGCGTGCTGCGACGAAGTCCCTGTCGCGCGCGATCCGTACGCGCCCGAGGTGTTGTACGCACGTGGCGCCGACGAAATGCCCGCCCAGGACGAGGCGGCGAGCACGCCCGCCGTCGCGGAGGGCGCGCAGGAGTCGGACAAGGCCTCGGCCAAGGCCGAGGGTCCGCGTCCTTCGCGCCACGAACATCCGGTCGAGCTCGACTCGGATCGCGTCGCGTCGCTGCGCACCGGCGGTTCATGCCTCGTGCGCAATGTCACGCTGCACTCGGCCGTCGCGGCGCCGAAGTTGGCCGATGTGCTGGTCGCGGACGGCAAGATCCTGCGCATCGGCGCGGTCGAGGCGCCGCCGGGGATGTTGATCATCGACGGCTCCGGCATGCACCTTTCGCCGGGCGTCGTCGATTGCCATTCGCACATGTGCATCGATGGCGGCGTCAACGAAGGCGCCGCGGCGATCAGCTGCGACACGACCATCGCCGACGTGGTCGACGGCGACGATATCGCCGTGTGGCGCGCCTTGGCGGGCGGCGCGACGACGGCGCGCCTCCTGCACGGTTCGGCCAACGCCATCGGCGGGCGCGACGCGGTGATCAAGCTGCGCTGGAAGGCGCGGCCCGAGGACTTGCTCCTCGCCGGCGCGCCCGAAGGCGTCAAGTTCGCCCTGGGCGAGAACCCCAAGCGCTCGAACCGCGGCGGCGGCGAGGCCACGAGGTTCCCCAACACGCGCATGGGCGTCGAGGCGCTGATCGAGCGCGCCTTCGAGCACGCCGCCGAGTACCGCGCCGAGTGGCGTGGACACGAGGCGGCCGTGGCGGCGGGCGCGGCCGGCGATCCGCCGCGCCGCGACGTGCGCCTGGAGGCTTTGTCAAAAATTCTTGACAAGACCGTGCTGGTCCACGCGCATTGCTACCGCGCCGACGAGATCGTCATGCTGCTGCGCTCGGCCGAGCGCCACGGCTACGGCATCGCCACCTTGCAGCACGTGCTCGAGGGCTACAAGGTCGCGCCGGAGATGGCGGCGGCGGGGGTCGGCGGCTCGACCTTCGGCGACTGGTGGGCCTACAAGGTCGAGGCGTACGACGGCATCCCGCACAACGCGGCCATGATGGAGGAGGCGGGCATCCTGTCGTCCTTGAACTCCGACAGCGACGAGATGATCCGTCGCATGCACCAGGAGGCCGCCAAGAGCGTGCGCTACGCCGGCATGGATCCGGTGGCGGCGTTGCGCCTCGTGACGCTGAATCCGGCCCGGCAGCTGGGCCTCGGCGAGCGCATCGGATCCATCGAGGAGGGCAAGGACGCCGACCTCGTCCTGACGACGCACGATCCGCTCGACCCGCGCGCGGTCGTGGCGTGGACCATGGTCGATGGCGAGATCGTGTTCCAGCGCCGCGACGCGTTCGGCTTCGCCGAGCGTCCTGTGGTCGTCCCCGCGCCCGCGCCCGAGGTGCTCGACGCGTTGCCGGCGGGCGAGGGCCGCATCGACGCCATCGTCGGCGGCACGGTGCATCCGATCGGCGCGCCGACCATCGAGCGCGGCGTCGTGCTGGTGCAGGCGGGCCGCATCCTCGCCGTGGGCGCGGACCTGCCCGTGCCGGCGGGCGCGGTCGTGCACGACGCCGGCGGCAAGCACGTGTGGCCCGGCATGATCGCCTTGGGCGCGAACACGGGCTTGCTGGAGATCGGCGCCGTCGCCGCCACCGACGACCAGTCCGAGATCGGCGGCAACCAACCCGACCTGCGCACCGCCGCTTCGATCCATCCCGATTCGGCGCACATCGCCGTGACGCGCGCCAACGGCATCACGCGCGCGCAAGTCGCGCCGCAGGGCGGCGGCCCGATGATGGGCCAGAGCTGCGTGGCGCAGCTGGCGGGCGACACGTGGGAGGAGATGGTCGTCCTCGATCGCGACATGCTGCATGTCGATTTCCCGCTGCTGCCGCCGCCCTCCGCGCGGCGCGACGCGCCCGCCGAAGAAGGCCAGGGTCGTCGTCGTCGCGGTGGCGACCATGCCGAGCGCGTGGCCGAACTGAAGCGCTTGCTGGCGGATGCGCGCGAGCACGCGCGCCGCATGGACGAAGCCGCCGCGGGACGCGCAGCCGCGCCCGAGGTGGACTCGCGGCTCGCCGCGTTGGCGCCCTACGCCCGCGGCCAGAAGCCGATCGCGCTGCACGCGCGCGATGCGCGCACGATCCTCGCCGCGTTGCGCTTCGCCAAGGACGAAGCGCTGCGCGTGGTGCTGTACGGCGCCAGCGAAGCTTGGAAGGTCGTCGGCGCGATCAAGGAGAGCGGCGTGCCCGTCGTCGTCGGGCCGGTGTTGTCGCTGCCCCTGCGGCGCGAGGATCCCTACGACGCGCCCTACGCCAACGCCGCCGTCCTGGCGCGCGCGGGCATCCCCTTCGCCATCATGGCCGACGACGACGAGAACACGCGCAACTTGCCGTTCCACGCGGCGATGGCCGCGGCCTACGGCTTGCCGCACGACGAGGCGTTGCGGTCCGTGACGATCCACGCAGCTCGCATCCTCGGAATCGAGCAGCAGGTCGGCACCCTCGCTCCCGGCAAGGTGGCGGACATCATCGTCACCGATGGTGACTTGCTCGATGTGCGCTCGAGCGTGAGGACGATGTTCCTCGCCGGTCGCGTCGTCTCCTTGGAGAACCGCCAGACGCAGTTGGCCGAGCGTTACGGCCAGCGCATCCGCGCTTGGAAGGCGAAGGCCGGCAAGTAGCCGAGTCCCCGGAGGGCGCTCAAGCCAGCGAGGCGTCCGTCGGCGGGCGCCTCGCTGCGTTGGTGGCTCGAGTCGTCGGTTGGACGAAGCTCAGTCGGCGACCTTCAAGCCGTCGACGAAGGCCTGCCAGCTCGGCTCCCAATGCGCCAAGGTCGCCTCGGGGCCGACGAGCTTCAGGAACCACGGGCCATTGGCCGTCTCGACGATGGCCGCGAGCAACCTCCAACCAGCGCGCTTGCCGCCCTTGGTGTTCATGCCGCCGCTCCACTCGCCCACCAGATCGACATGGTGCACGACAAGCCCGTTGACGGTGCGCGTCGAGCGCTTGAGCGCCGCCAACGGATCGCCGCCGGGCACGGTCCACTCGCGCGCCCAGCGATCGATGTTGGCGTCGACCGAGCCGCCTTGGCCGGGGAAGAAGAACACGACGAGCTCGCCATCGTCGATCCCGGTGGTGGCGGAGGGCAGGCGCAGTTGCGCGCGCCGCATGCTGGAGGTGGGCTGCTCGACCTTCCAACCGGTCGGCGGCGTCATGACGAGCTCGCCGCCCTTCGCCGGCAAGGGTTGGCCCAGCGCCGAGTCCGCGGCGCTGGCCGTCGTCTTGGGCAAGTCGGCGGCGGGCGCGGGAGCGCTGGGGGTCGCAGTCGTCGCGGCGGGCTTGGCCTCGGGCTTGGGCTGCGGCTTGGGACGGTCGGTGGGGATCGTGGCCTGCTTGACGTCGGTGCGCGACAGGCGACGCGGTTCGTGGTCGGAGCAAGCGCACACGAGGATGAGCATGCACGGCAGCAGGGGGCGGATCATGCCCCCCATGCTAGTGGGGAAGGCGCTGCGTTTCGCCCAGTTCGAGGCCTCCTTGCGGAGTCCTCACGCTCCAAACGAGCGCCAGGCACGTTCCGTGCTCCGTTCGAGCGGGATCGGCCACCGGTCGTCGCAGCTGGACACCAAGGTCCTGCCCGAGCTCAGCCCTGGCTCGCTCAGCCCTGGCTCGCTCAGGCCTGGCTCGCTCAGGCCTGACTAGCCGCCACCAACACGCCGACGAGGCCGAGCCACAGCAGCGCGCCCAGCAAGGTCTGCTGTAGGTCGCGTTCCTTGCTGCGGCGGTGACTGGCGCGCGCGAGCAGTTCGATCATTCCCTGGTCCATCTCCGGTCCCTCCATCCCAGATTCCAGTTGCAGGTGGTCGCGGCGGGTCCGGCCGCGCGGCGCGAACGGGTCGCGCCCTGTGGCTCGCCCGGCGTTCGTTCAACGCACCATCGGCATGTTTCTCGCCGCTCCACGCGGGACTTCGCTTGGAATGCAGGCCTACAATGCGCTTTCCCCGATGCGGGTCCATGCGCAGTAGGCGGTAGGAGCTGGAGGGATCGCGATGAAGGAGATCGAAGTCACCTGTCCGTGCTGCGAGGCCAAGTTGACGGTCGATGTGCTGACGCGCCAAGTCATGCGCACGCGCCTTCCCGAGACGGGGAAGGCGCGCGATCCTTGGGCCGCCGCCCACGAGAAGGTGCGCGACCGCGGCGCCGCGGGGACCGACAAGCTCGACAAGGCCTTGTCGAACGAGACGAACAAGCATGCGCGCCTCGACGACGCCTTCGAGAAGGCGCGCGAGAAGTTGCGCCGCGAGCAGGACGAATAGTCACCAACGAAGGCCCGGACAGGCGCCGGGCGGGCAGGCAGAGGAGCACGCGAACACGATGGCCGAGAGCCGCTACCGCGCCGTGAAGGCGTACAAGAACCAGGAGTTCATCGGGAGTCCGGATGCGCGGCCGTTGCGCATCCTGGCCGAGTACCTCGAGCCGCAGACGCGCTTCGACGAGTTCAAGGTGCGCGACACGATCGTGTTCTTCGGCTCGGCGCGCATCTTGTCGCGCGACGCGGCGCAAGCCCAGCTCGACAAGGCCAAGGTCGAGGGCGGCGATCTCAAGAAGGCCGAACGCAAGCTGTGGATGTCGCGCTACTACGAGGAGACGCGCGAGTTGGCCGCGCGCTTGACCTCGTGGTCCAAGGGACTGGAGGGCACCGACCGGCGCTTCGTCGTGTGCTCGGGCGGAGGCCCGGGGATCATGGAGGCCGCCAATCGCGGCGCGAGCGAGGCCAAGGGCGAGAACATCGGGCTCAACATCTCGCTGCCTTTCGAGCAAGCCGACAACCCGTACATCACGCGTCGCCTGGCCTTCGAGTTCCACTACTTCTTCATGCG
>SXXH01000084.1 GCA_005789645.1 Planctomycetia bacterium | reverse complement strand
GGCGACGTGGAGCGCGCGCAGGAGCTGTGCCAGCGCGCCCTCGACCTTTCCGAGCGCCTGCGCCAGCCGACCGCCGCGCAGCAGGCGCGTGCGACGCTGGAGTTGTTGGCCGCCGCGCGCGAGAAGCGCGAGCCCGAGCCGCGCGTTTGCCAAGGCAGCGAGGACGCGCGCTGCGCGGTGTTGGTGGCGGCGCGCGAGCTCGACCACAACGCGACGCGGACCTTGGCGGAGGATCTGCTGGCGCGCGGCAGGAACGACCGCGCGGCACGGCTGCTCTTGGCGCTCGCCGCCCGCGGCGACTCTCCACGCGCCAAGGAGGACCGCACGCTGGCGCTCGACTTGCTCAAGAGCTGCGGCGCGGGCTTGTCGGAGAAGGAGGCGGGCGAGCTGCAGCGGCGACTGCTGTCGATGCCCGATCCGAGGCCCGAGGATCTGCGGGTGCTGTCCGAGGAGGCGCGCAGCGACGACGCCGACCTCAAGCAGCTGCTGGCCATCAATCGACGCCTCGTGGCGCAGGAGGACCTGCTCGCCCTGCTCGCCACCATCGTCCAGTGCGCGGTCGAGGTATCGGGCGCTGAGCGCGGCTTCCTGGTCCTGCAGGAGGAGGGTCGTTTCGTGTTCGACACGGCTCGCGACAGCGCGCATGGCGAGATCGCCAATCCCGAAGAGGAGGTCTCGACCTCGGTCTTGAACGAGACGCTGCGCCTAGGCACGGTGCTGCGCTTGTCGAACGCCGGCCAGGATCCGCAGCTGGGCGCCGCGCCCTCCATCGTCGCGCTCGAGTTGCGCTCGATCTTGTGCGCGCCCTTCACCGTGGACCATCGGACGAGCGGCGTCGTCTACCTCGACCACCGCGTGCGCACGGGCGCCTTCGGCGCGCGCGCCGAGTACCTGCTCGGGCTGTTGGCGGACCAGGCCGCGCTGGCCATCCGCCAGGTCAAGCGCCTCGACGAGCTGCGCGACACCGCGCGCCGCCTGCAACAGGATGTGCAGGCGGCCGAAGGCAGCCTCAAGAGCACCGAGTCGATGCTGCTCGAGCTGCGCCAGCTGCAACCAGCGCATGGCTTCGTGGGCAGATCGGCGCTCCTGCGCGAAGTGCAGCGCATGATCGAACGCGCCGCTCCCGCCATGCTGTCCGTCCTGCTCATCGGCGAGTCCGGCACGGGCAAGGAACTGGCCGCGCGCGCCATTCATGCACGCTCCCTGCGCGCCGGCGGGCCGTTCGTGCGCGAGAGCCTCGGGGCCTTGCCACCGGCGCTGCTCGAGGCCGAGTTGTTCGGTTGGAAGCGCGGCGCGTTCAGCGGCGCCGAAGGCGACCGTGTCGGCATCCTCGAGTCGGCCTCGGGCGGGACGCTGTTCCTCGACGAGGTGGGGGAGCTGCCGCTCGACGTGCAGGCGAAGCTCTTGCGCGCGCTCGAGTCTGGCGAGGTGCGGCGATTGGGCGAGTCGCGCCCGCGCGCCATTTCGCCGCGCATCGTGGCCGCCACGCGCCACGACCTGGAGGGCGAGGTGCGCGCCGGTCGCTTCCGCGCCGACTTGTACTATCGGCTCGATGGCTTGCGCATCCGCCTGCCGTCGCTCGCCGAGCGGCAGGAGGACATCCCGCTGCTGGTCGAGCACTTCCTGCGGCAGGAGTCGGTGCGCATGTCGCGCTCCTTCACCATCGCGCCCGAGGTGCTGGCCGCGCTGGCGCGGCGCCCTTGGCCGGGCAACGTGCGCGAACTGCGCAACGAGGTGGCGCGTTTGTGCGCCTTGTCCGAGGGCGCGATCGACGAGCCCCAACTCGTGCGGCCGGCGCAGGAGTTGGCGCACGCGTCCACCGAGGCCTTGGACGTGCCACTCATCCCGCTCGCGGACCTCGAGCGCTTGGCCATCGCCAAGGCGTTGCGCTCCTGCGAAGGGGACCGCGGCAAGGCGGCCGACATCCTCGGCATTTCGCGCGCGAAGATCTACCAGCGGCTCAAGGAGTGGCGCGAAGCGGGCGTGGCGTTGCCCGAGTGACGCGCGTCCCTGTTAACAATACTTGACAGGTGCGCGCGCGCATCAGCGGCGCCTGCCGCCGTCGAGCAGGCCCTCGACTCCGCGCAGCAGCTGCTTGCCACCCTCCAGCAGGTCCGGGGCGTCGAGCGCCTTGCGCAGCTCGCGCAGGTCCACGCCGAGGTCGCGGGCGATGTCCTCGGGCAGCCAATCCGCGCCTTGCGCCAGCGCCGCGTCCAGCGTGGCGCGCAGCAGCGCCGACAGCAACGCGCCGACGATCTCCGCGGTCGAACCATCGCTGTCGATGTCGCGCACCTCGACCAGCGGCAGCACGAGCTCCTTCTGCTTCGAGAGCCAAGGGACGCCGTCGACGGCGACGTGGACGCGCACGTCGCGCAACGCCACCAACTTCGCGCGCAGCTTGCGCGTCGTCGGCGGGGCTTGCGCATCGGCCGATGCCGGCTGTCGGGCCGCGAAACGCTCGAGGTTGTCGAGGATCGTCTTCCAGTTGGATTCCTTGCCGCGCTGTTCCAACGACAGCTCGATGCCGGACAGGTCGAGCGTCTCGACTTCGAGCAGCTCGGACCAAAGTGGTTCCTTGCCGAGTTGCAGCGCACCTTGGCGCAGCGCGAAGAAGGGCCGTTCCGACCAGCCGGGTGGGTTGGCGATCGAGAGCTCGCCGAGCCGCACCGAGCCACCGACCAGCGAGACATCGGCATTTTCGAGCACCACCGGCACGCCTGCCGCCTCGGTGCCGCCATGCGAGACCGCGGCCTCCACCAGCGGATCGAGCATGAACCAAGCCGTGCCCAGGGCGGCGACGAGCAGCAGCAGCAGGGCGACGATCAGGCGGCGCAGGAGTTTCATGCGGCCTCCACGATGGTGTCCTCGCAGGCCGCCATCAAGTGCCTCGCGCCGCCCCCTCGCCATCGAGGGGGGCGGCGCGAGAGAATGGACGAAGCGCCGGGGGTCCGACCTCGAATGCCCGGACTCGGCTCAGCTTGGCGGGGTCGGACTCAGTTCGCGTAGCGCACGTGCAGGCCGTTCGTCATGCCGTAGGCCTGGCTCGCGCCAGTGTCGCGGAAGAAGGCCTGGTAGTTCCTCGACTGGCCGCCCAAGCCGGCGAGCGACACCGGCAGCGTCGCTCCGCCCGTGGCGTCGAGCATGGCGCGCCCGACGATCGCTTGCCCGGCTCCCAGGTACAGCGTGCCGCCATTGAAGGCGATGCTCGCCGAACTGGTGCTCGACTTGACCACCACCTGCGAATTGGGAACCGCGCCCTCGACGCGCAACGCGAAGCCTGCACCCGAGACACGCGCTTCGCCGATCCCGGAGAGGCGCGGACGCGCACCCAAGGAGGTGGTCTTGCCCACGCCGTAGTCGATCGGCGGCAACGCCGACGCCCCGCCGAGTTGAATCGAAGCGCTGTCGAGCAGCGACGGCGCGGAGCGGCCGTGAAGGACCCACTGGTTGTAGGCCGTCGCGCCCGTGCTGTCCGTCGTGTTCGTGTCGCGCAGGAACTCGATGTACTCCTTGGTGGTCGTCTGGTGGCGCAGGAGCACTTCGGCGCGCGCGGCGCCGGCGGGGATGGCGTAGCTGGTCTCGTCCCAGTACTGCTCTTCGGCGTAGGTCGCGCCCACGGGCGAAGCTTGGCCTGAGGCGAACCCGCTGTTCGTGAAGCCGCGCGGCGGGATGCGGTTGTCCTTCAGCCAGGTGTTCACCAGCACGAAGTTGAACGACTTGCCGATCGGTCGGCCGGTGGCGGCGGCTTGCGTGGCGTCGAGGCCCAACTCGCCTTCGTAGATCTTGGCTCCGGTGGTGTCGAGCACCGCCGTGGCGGGATCGTAGCCGCCGATCTCGGAGAGCAGGTTGTCGGAGCCGTCGAACCAACGCACCGTCAACCAGATGCGTCGACCCTCCGAGTACCCGGTGGGCAACTTGTGTCCAGTTTGATTGACAACGCGCACGCGCAATTGTCCGGCATCCACCGACACTTGCATGTCGGAGGCGCGATCGTGCATCTCGGCCGTGCGTTGCAGCGCCTTGGTGACGGAGTTGTCGGTCAAGCCCGTTTCGTTGTCGGGCCACAAGGCGCGCACCGCCAACAACACCCAGTTGTTGCTGCCGTTGAAGTTGTGCAGCGGCAGGTCGCTGCGCACGGGCTGGCCGAAGATCGGCGCGCAGCCCTGGCCCGTGGTGTCGGGCATGTGGCAGTCTTGGCAACTCTGCACCTCGTACTTGTTGCCGCCGAAGCGGCCGGTGGGGTGCGTGGCGTCGCGGGTGTCGACGGGCAGGCGCGCGTATTGAGAAGCGAACCACTCCTCGTAGGTGCGCTCGACCGGGAACAAGTCGCGCTTGTCTTGGCTCGGCGCGCGCTGGTTGAGGGTGTTGAGCTGGTAGGTGCCGTCAGGTTGCTTGGAAAGCGTCGGGTTCGACAGGTCGTGGCAGCTGGCGCACATCAGCGATTCCCGGTGGAACGGGCTCTCGCGCCAGTCGTGGTAGAAGAAGTTGGGACCCAGATCGTAGGGTCCGCGACGCACATCCTGCGGGTCGATGACGAGTTGCGCGTTGTTGGGAGTGACCGGCAACTCGGGCGTGTACAAGAGCACGCGCTCGTCGATGTCCGGGTTCTCGGCGGAGGGGAACGGGTCGACCATGCGGTGGCAGACATGGCAGGTCACGCCGTCGAAGTCGCCCAAGCCGTTGTTGAGCGCGCTGCCGTCCGGTGGCGTGCTGCGGCCGTCGAGCCAGGCGCCGGGTGCGTGGCAGCGCAGGCAGTACTCGCCTGAGCCGGCGGCGTCTTGGTTGGCGATCGCCAGCGCGGCATGGAAGATCGGGTCGCGCGCCGATTGCGCCTTCATGGAGGCCGCCCAGCGTTCGTAGGGCTCTTGGTCGGGGTCGTAGCCCGAGTGGCAACCTGTGCAGTTGATGGAAGCGTAAATCGGCGTCAGCAGCCGGTTGGGTTGCGTGCCAGGCGCGTGGAAGTCCTCGATGGTCGTCGGGACGGGGCCTTGGGCGAGAGCCGGCAGGGCCAGCAGGAGGACTGCGAGCAGGATGTGCATGGCGTGGGGGACGGTGAAGCGAACCTTCTGGTGGGACTCGGCGGGCGACGCCTTGGTTCCACGCTTCGCTACTCAAGTCTCAGCCGCGAGGTCGAAACCGTCAAGGTGGATTGAAGACCTTCTCGACTTGAGCGTCAACGCGTTCCGGGGTCGGAAGGAAAAGCACAGCGCCCTGCCACGCTCGACTGCTCCCGAGCGTCAGGTAGGTGCCGGCGGCCACGTGGCCGGACGGTGGGAGGCCCGGGGACGGATGGCGAGCCAAGCGGTGTGCTTCGAACGAAGCGGACTGCGGCGTCTGGATCGTCACCGCCCGCCACCTCCTCGACTCGTTGATATCGACCTCTCCCATACGACTCCCCGCAACGGGGCAGGAGCCAAGCATGACGACGGACACCAACACTATTTCGATCCAAGCTTCCCAACCGGACCTCGACCGTGCGAATTGCGCTACGGGCCGGATGGCCACGCGATCCGCCCGCAGGCCGGGCGCCACGCGCCGGACCGGCGGCGTGCTGGCGCTAGGCCTTGCGAGCTGGGCCACTGGCACCGGCGCCGAGGCTGCCTCGCAGGCGCTGCCAGTCGCGGCTTGCTTGCCGAGCGTCGCCCTTGGTGGCGTGCTGCAGACCGGCGAGGTGGCGATCACGGAATTCATGAAGGACCCGGCGGCCGTGGCCGACACCCGCGGAGAGTGGATCGAGGTGCGCAACAACCTCCCGTGGCGCGTCAATCTCGAGGGGTGGGTGTTGACCGACGATGGTGGCGCGACGCATGTGATCGCCAATGGAGGCAACGGCGTGCGCATCCGCCCTGGCCGCAGCCTTGTCTTGGGCATCGAATCCGACCCCGCGCTGAACGGAGGTGTGCTGGTCGATTACCAGTACTCCAGCTTCAGCTTGGGCAATGGCGCCGACTCCATCATCCTGATGCGTCCCAATGGCTTGGTCGTCGATCGCGTGGCGTGGGATGACGGCATCTTGTGGCCGGATCTGCCCGGTCGCTCGATCCAAGTGCGCAACGAGGCGCGCTTCGCGCTCTTGAACGACGACGCCGGCCTTTGGTGCCACGGCACGACGCCGATCTCGGCCAGCAATCCCGATACGGGCACGCCGGGCATCGACAACGACGCTTGTCCGTGACGCCAAGGGGGATCCGCGACGCCAGCGGACGGGATTCACACGAAGCGCTGGAGGCCGCCGACCACGTGCGCGGTCGGCGGCCTCCACCCATCAAGCGCACTTGACAACTCGAGTGCGCCTTTGGATGACGCTCATCAGGGCGTCCAGACGATCTCCCAGCCGTTCGTCAGGTTGAAGCCCTCGGGGTTGCAGAAGGCCGCCGAGTTGCGGTACCAGACTTGGTAGGTGCGCGTGCCGGGCGTCGTGACGAGGCCCTTCACCGACACAGCCAACTGGCCGGCGGAGGGATAGTCCGAAGCGCCGGCGACATTGGCCTTGGTGCCGAGGCGCACCACGCTGCCGCCCGCGCAACGCAGGCCGTCGCCGAAGACGACGCCCGCGCCCGCTCCGGCGCGGGACGTGCCTTGGAAGTAGAGCGCCGAGCTGTTCGTCATGCTCGTGCCCCCGAGGACGACCGTGTCCGCGGCGATGCTGCCGTTGCCCGAGCCCACCAGCTTGCCGGCGCTGCCGAGCGAGTTGAGGCAGCCGCTTTCCGCGCCGACGGCCGAAGCATTGCCGCACGGGCAAGCCGTGCCCGAACCATCGCCGAAGCAGAAGGGCACGCCCGAGTTCGGCGGGGTGATGCCGCAGTTCGTATTGGCCGCGCCCGGAGTGGGCACGTTGCCGGTGGTCAGGAGCGGGTCGAAGTTCAGGAATCCGGCGGCCCACTGCGACGGGGCATCGCCGCAACGGAAGATGCCGGCCGGCAGGAAGGTGCCATCGGGGCCGAAGACCGTGGCGCCGTCGGTGACGACGTCGAACAGACCCACTCCGAAGCCGCTATCGACGATGCCGACCGCTTCCACGATGGTGGCGAGGGTGGGGATCGTGGTCGTCGTCGCGCCACCGGCGGTCAGCACGCTCGTGCCGACCAAGGCCGTGATCGTGCCCTGATTCGTGGTCTGGACGAGATAGATCGTCTCGGTGCCGTTTTCGAAGTTGTCCGAGGCGCTCAGCGCCTGGTTGACATTCGCCACCGTGGGCGTACCCAACACGTAGTAACCACTGGCCGGAATGACGCCCGCGCCGAGGTCGTAGGCACGGTCGAGCGTGCCGCCTGCCGTCGAAGTCGCGCTGCTGTTGTCGCCTTCGACGATCAGGACCATGTAACCAGCAAGCGAGGCACCCGGGGTGCCCTTGATCTCGATGAACTCGAGGGTGTCCGTGCCCGTGTGGGAGATGTAGAGCTCGGAGAGGGAAACTTGGGCGGAGGCGACGCCGCCGAGGCAGAGGGCGCCGAGGAGGGAGAGCTTCATGCTGAGGCGATCCTGAGGTGTGAGGGGGTTGGGGCTCACCAGTCGCTCGTGCGATGCGCGCGATCGGTGTGCAGGAACCGGTTCTGCAGACTCGCGGGAAGGCCCGCCCGCGAATTCCGGCTTGGAACCGGCCCGCAAGGTGCAAGCAATCCACGCGTTGCAAGGACACCTGCAGAGTGCCCTTGCATCCCTAAAGGTTACCACAGCGCCCAGAACGCGGAAGGCCTGCGTTTCTCGGGGGATTTGGCGCCAGCGCCTAATCTCAAATGCCGTCTGGGTATGCACTTGGGACGGCGGTCCAGGCCTGCTGCGCTGGCGAGTTCGGCACTCGTGGCCGCCACGAATGGCTATTTGCACCGCGGGCCGACCCCCACGGATCGCCTTATCTTGAGACCAAGAGAGGCGCACTTCCGCAGCGGCGGCAGGGCAGCGGCTCCGTTTCGCGTGCCGCGGGATGATCCGGGCAGAACCAAGCCCAACGAGCATCGAGATACTCACTGGCTCCGCCTGCGTAGCCCAGGCCTGCCAGCGCTGCACGCACGGCTGCCGCGTCGCCGCCGACTTCCGGCGGGAAGGGCGCCGTGACGAAGCCGCCGCGCGCGGCGAGCAGTTTTTGGAGGCGCACTACTTGTGCTCGTTCACTCGCGTACAGGTTGCGCGCTTCGCGCGGGTCGGCGCGCAACTCGTACAACTCGGAGGCATCAGGCATGTGCGGACGCCAGATGAGCTTCCAACCTGCATCGACGACGCCATAAAGGAAGGCATCTTGCGGGCGCGCCTCGACCATCTTGGCGTTCAAGTCGTAGCCGTTGATCTGGTCCATGAAGGCGCTGCGAGAGGCGGTTTCTTCGCCGTTCCACAGGGGACGCAAGCTGCGCCCGCTGCCGCCCTCGGGTTGGACCACGTCGACCAGATCCCAGATCGTGGGCGCGATGTCGGCGCTGCGCACGGTCTGCTCGAGCACTGCGCGCGGCACGCCCGGCCCGGCGATGATCAGCGGCGTGCGCACTTGTTCCTGGTACAGGATGCGGTGGTAGTCCCAACCGTGGTCGCCTAGTCCCTCGCCGTGGTCGGCGACCACCACCACGATGGTGTCGTCGAGCTCGCCGCGTTGTTCGAGGTCCTGCAAGACGCGCGCGAATTGCAGGTCCACGTAGGCCACTTCGGCCGCGTACAACTCGCGCGTCGGCAAGAGCAGCCCGCTCGCGTCGCGCGGCAGGCTGGGCGGCAGGTTCTCCGCCGGCGGCAGCTTCACCGGGTCGTGCGGATCCCAGTAGTGGATCCAAAGGAAGAAGGGCCGCTCGTCGCGCGCCAGTTCGTCCAGCACCATGCTGGTCGTCTCGTCGCTGCGTCGCTGCAGTTTTTGCAGGTCCCACGACATGGTGCCGGCTTGGCTGGTCTTCAACACGCCATCGAAGCTCTCGAAGCGATCGAAGCCGCGTTGGAAGCCGAAGTAGCCCGAGACGGGGAACGCCGAGTGGATGGCGGCGGTGTTCCAACCGGCTTCCTTGAGCGTGGTCGCCAGCGTCGGGACATGGGCGGGCAGGCTGTAGCCCGAGAGTCCCGACAGCACGCGCAACCCATGTTCAGGGTTGTCGCGCCCGGTCATGATCGTCGCGTGCGAAACCGGCGTCACCGAGGCCGACACATAGGCGTCGTCGCAACGCACCCCGCGCGCCGCCAACGCATCCAAGGTCGGCGTGTTGAGAGCCGGACCACCGTAGCAGGACAAGAAGTCCACGCGCGTCGTGTCGAGCGTCACCAGCAGCACATTCGGCCGCTTGGGCTGTTGGCCGCAGGCGGCGAGTGCCAGGCAAAGGGCAAGGCACGCCGGCAAGAGGCGGGAGAGCCGTGCGGCGAGTGCGGCGTCGAAGGAGGAGTGGGGGGCGGGGAGTGTCACGCGCAGAGGGTACGGAGCGGGGCGGGGGGCTGCGAGGGATGCTGGCCCCGATGATTGTGCGCAGCTCCCACGGTGAGCGGATCGCCGAGGCGGGCACGTCGTGAAAAAGTCGCGCCAAACATGGCTGGGCCCTGCCTCAACTCGATCCGCCATGGCGTTCAAAGCTGGACATGCACGCCGGACATTGATCGTGGCGCTTCGCGCGCCCATGGGTGGCCTGGACGCTCGGCGGAATGCGATCTTGGTTTGCTGTCGCTCGACTCCTGACACTCCCCGCCGACGGTGGGTGCTCGAGGGAGATGGGAGTCCGACGGCACCGGAGTGTCTGATCCCGCGCGGCGGGCAGCAGCGCGCGCCTCGGGAGGCATCAAAGCCGGCCAGGCCGGGCTGGGCGACAGGTGCGGCGCGCACAACCATCGGGACCAGCATCCCCCTCGGTCGCAATCCCCGCGCGCACCCCATAAGATCCGCGCACGCCATGCACATCCGTGTCCGCCCATCCACCCGCCGCCTCCGCCCGTGCGTCCAAGCGCTTGGACGCTGTCTGCTCGTCGCCATCGCCTGCCTCCCCGCTGCTTGCGATGAGGGCGGTGCGGCGCGGCGTGTTGGTGCTCCGCCAGCGGACGGCCCTTACGTCGAATACTACGACCCCGGCACCCAGACGAAGAAGCGCGCCGAAGGCAGTTACGTGCAGGGCCAGAAGAACGGCCCTTGGTCCTATTGGTTCGAGGACGGCAAGCTCGCGCTGCAAGGCGTGCAACTCGAAGGGCAATTCCACGGCCTGTGGCTCGAGAATTGGCCTTCGGGCTCCAAGCGCAGCGAGAAGTCCTGGGTGCGCGGCGCGCAGGACGGCGCCGAGACCACCTGGTACGAGAATGGCGCCGTGCATGAGCGGGCCAACTGGAAGGACGGCCGACGCCACGGCTCCTACGAGGAGCGTTTTGAGAACGGCGCGCTCAAGCGGCAGGGCGAGTTCCTGGATGGCGGTCAGCACGGAGCCTGGAAGACCTGGCACGCCAATGGCGCCGTGCAGGTCGAATCGACCTGGGACAAGGGCCAACAGACCGGTCCGTTCACGGAGCACTACGAGGACGGTCAGTTGCGCGCCAAGGGCGTGGCGGTCGAGGGCAAGTGGCAAGGGCCGTTCCTCGAACAATGGCCGAGTGGCAAGCGGAAGCGCGAGGGCGCCTACGAGGCCGGGCTGCAAGTCGGGCCTTGGGTCGCGTGGTTCGAGGACGGAGCCAAGGCCTCGGAGGGCGCTTACGCCGCCGGTGCCCAGGATGGTCCTTGGCGTTCGTACCACCCGGACGGCTCGGTGCACATGGAAGGCGCCTACGCCGCTGGCCGCCAAGAGGGCGAGTGGACCGTGCGCCATCCCGGCGGCGCGCTGCACAAGCGCCTTTCCTACAAGGGCGGCCTGCCGGACGGTCCGCTCGAGGAGCGCGCCCCGGACGGGCGCCTGCTGGTGCGCGGCCAATTCGTGCTCGGTTCGCAGGAGGGCGAGTGGTCCTTCTACCTCGAGGACGGCAGCACCGATCCCGAGACGAGCGGCGTGTACAAGCAGGGCGTGCGGCAAGCGGGAGGCTGAGGTCGCGCGCGAGTGTCTGGTTTTCTTGACAACAATCGACGGCGCCCGGCGCCGTGGCGGCAATGGAGCAGCGAAGCATGGTGCTATCTAGCGGGAGAAACGAAGACTCGGCCGTCTGGACCGCCGTGGAGGCCGAAAGGCGTCGCCAGGAGTCGCAGCTCGAGCTGATCGCCTCCGAGAACCACGCCTCGCGCGAGGTCATGGCGGCGATGGGCACGGTGCGCAAGCCGAGCGCCGCCAGGGCCGCGGCGAGCTCGCGTGCATTGGCCACCACTCGGCGCTGGTAGTCGACGAAGGAAGGCTGCGCCGCCTCGCGCAACGCCACCGCCTTGGCGGCGACCACATGCATGAGCGGACCGCCTTGGCCACCCGGGAAGACGGCCGAGTCGATCTTCTTGATCAGCTCGAGATCGGCGAGCACCATTCCTCCGCGCGGACCGCGCAGGGTCTTGTGCGTGGTGAAGGTCACCACATCGGCGATGCCCACAGGCGAGGGATGCACATTGGCGGCGACGAGGCCGGCGATGTGCG
>SXXH01000008.1 GCA_005789645.1 Planctomycetia bacterium | reverse complement strand
TCGCCGCGGAACTCGTCCGCGGCGGCCGCCCGCACGTTGGCCGCGTCGCTCGGGGCGCCGCGCTCGCTTGCCCGTTCAGGAGCCGATCTGGAAGCGCGCGTAGCCGAGCACGACCGAGCCCTTGCCCAGTTCGGCCTCGACGATCGCGGCGACCTTCTTCGAGTCGTCCTTGAACCAGTTCTGCTCGGGCAGGACCTGGGTGGCGTAGAACGAGTTCAGCTTGCCTTCGACGATCTTCGCCTGGATGTCCGCGGGCTTCGACTTGACCTCTTCGAGGTAGATCGCGCGCTCGCGTTCGACCAGGTCGGCAGCGATCTCGCCGCGCGTCATGGCCGAAGGATTGGCGAACACGACATGCATGGCGAGCTCCTTGAGCAGCGCTTGCGCCTTGGCCGCGTCCGCGCCGGTCTTGACCGACACCAAGGCGCCCTTCTTGCCGTCGTGGTGGACGTAGAAGCCCACTTGGCCGTCGGCCGCCTGCAACGCGGAAGCCCTGCCGATCGAGATGTTCTCGCCGATCTTGCCGACCATCAGCTTGATGGTCTCGCCCAGCGTGGAGCCACCGAAGGCCATCCCCGCCAGAGCGGCCGGATCGCCGCAGTTGGACTGCGCGGCGAGCTTGGCCGCGCCGCCGAGCAGGTTCTCGAAGTCCGCGGTGCGCGCCACGAAGTCAGTCTCGCAGGTCAGGGCGACCAGCGCGCCGCTCTTGCCATCCGCCGCCGTCCAGGCGGCCACGCGGCCCTCGCCCATTTCGCGACCGGCCTTCTTCTCGGCCGTCTTCAAGCCCGCCTTGCGCAGGTTGTCGACCGCCACTTCCTCGTCGCCGCCCGCCTGCTCGAGGGCGCGCTTGCATTCCATCAGGCCGGCGCCGGTGCGCTCGCGCAGCCGACGGACCATTTCACCGGAGATCTCGACCATTGTCGTGCCTTGTTCCCTTGGAGGTAGGTGCTTTTGTCAAATGTATTGGACAGTGGAGGGCGGGAGCGCGCGCTCAGCCCTCCTCGCCGCCGCCACCCTCTTCGCCACGGGCGCCGCGTCCGCGCGGACCGCGGCCGCGGCCGCCTTCCGGCATGCGGTTGCCGCGCGTCGGACGGGGCTCGTCGCCCACTCGGGCTTCGTCGCCGCCCTCGTGCTTCTCGGCGGCACCCATCGAGGCCATGCGGTCGCGGTGGTTGGCGCAGCCTTCCTCGACGGAACGCGCCAGCTCGCCCACCATGAGGCGCACGGACTTGAGCGCGTCGTCGTTGCCCGGGATGACGATGTCGACATCGCTCGGGTCGCAGTCGGTGTCGAGGATGCCGATCACCACGAGGCCCATCTTGCGCGCCTCCTTGACGGCGTTGGCTTCGCGCGCGGGGTCGACCACGACCATCGCGCCCGGCATCGAGGTCATCTCGCGGATGCCGCCGAGGTTGCGGTTGATCTTGCGCTGCTCGCGGCGCAGGCTCGACAGCACCTTCTTGGAGAACTGGCCGTCGCCGCCCGACTCCTGGATCTTCTCCAGCTCCTCGAGGCGCTTCAGTCGCGTGCGGATGACCGAGAAGTTGGTCAGCGTGCCGCCGATCCAGCGCTCGATGCACGTCGGCATGCCGGTGCGCTGGCCGGTCTCGGTGATGACGCCTTTGACCTGGCGCTTGGTGCCGACCCACAGGATGGTCGAACCTTCGGCGGCGAGGTGGTACAGCAGGTTCTGCGCGCGCAGGATGCCCTTGAGGGTCTCGCGCAGGTCGATGATGTGGATCTGGTTGCGGCGCCCGTGGATGTAGGGGCGCATGCGCGGGTTCCAACGGGACACGCGGCATCCGAAGTGGACGCCGGCGTCGATCAACTGTTGGACTTCGAGGGTCTGCGTGGTGGCGGTCATCGTGGCTGCCGTGTTGGATCTGCCGTGGTTGCATCCCGAGCAAGAGGCGTGCTCGCACGCACCGCCTTGGTGCGGTGCCGGGGCTTGGAGCAGGCATGCGGCTGGCGACGCCCTCCGGCGCGCGGATGGCGTTCCTCGCCCATGCCCGTCGGAGCGCCCGAGCGAGTCCCCTCGCGAGGATCGGCTGGGAAGTTCCGGTTAGGGAAGGTTCGGTGGGTCGGAATGTCGCGGAGTCGGACGGTCGGCGCGCGGCCGAGCGGACGTTCCGCTGCCGGGTAGGGTCGTGCGACGACCCCCGGCGGGTCGCCACGCGCGGCGATCAGGCTCGCCGTTGCCGCTGCTTGGCTCGTGCGTGCGTGCCAGACGGCCCGCGGTCGCGCACTCCAAGAGGGCAAAGAGTCTATCCAGCCGGTGTCATAGGTCAAGCGAAACCGAGCGCTGCCGTCCCCGTCGGGCGAGAACGGGATAGGATTCCCGATGGAAGTCCGAAATCCAGCTTTCGCGCGCCCGCAGGGCCTTTTGGACTAGTCTCCCACTGCGACCAACGTGCAGACCCACACCCCGCTGATCCTGATCTGCGACCACCGCGGGGCGGGGCTCTCGGAACGCATGGCCGGCCTCGAGACCGCGGGGCTGCGCGTGCTGATCACCCGCTCCTTGCGCGAGTCGCGCCGCGCGGCGGCCTTGGAACGACCGGGGCTGGTCGTCATCGACCCCCTGGTCGAGGGTGGCGCCGCCGAGACCAGCGGCATCCTGGAGGCCTTGCCCAAGGGGCATGTACCGCTGTTGCTCGTCGCCGACCACGAGCGCCTCGATCCGGCGCTGGAGACGATCCAGCAATACGACGGCGCCCCCGCCGACATCCTCCACCGTCGCGCCAGCGGCCAGGAAGCGCGTCTGCGCATCCAGCGCCTGCTCGACGACAGCCGTCGCGAAGCCGACATGGATCGGCTGCGGCAAGCGGCGTTCTACGACGAACGCACGGGGCTGCTGCGTCCGCGCGCCTTCCATGAACGGCTCTTGCAGCACCTCTCGGCGGCGCTGCGCCACCACCACGAGTTGTCGTTCGTGCTGATCGACCTCGACAAGTTCGGCCAGATCAACAAGCGCCACGACCATGTCGTCGGCGATCGCGTCATCGCCAAGGTGGGCGAGGCGATCCGCCACGCGCTGCGCGCCGAGGATGTGCCCGGTCGCCTCGGGGGCGACGAGTTCGCCATCGTGCTGCCCTACACGAAGAAGCTCGATGCCGCGCACGTGGTCGTGCGCCTCGCCGATCGCATCCGCGCCGTGACCGGCCGCGTGGATGGCGTGCCCGAGGACGTGGTGGTCAGCGCCAGCATCGGCTTCGAAAGCTACGACCCGGGCGAGCAGATCTCGCCGGAGACCTTGCGGGCGCGCGCCGAGACGGCGCTGCGCGAGGCCAAGCGCCTCGGCGGCGACCGCGGCGTGTACTACCGCTCGCTGGCGCGCCGCGGCAGCTGAGCCGCGGGCGCGGCGCGCCCATGCAGGTCGCGGCTCGGCTGCACTCCGGCCTCGCCTCCAGCGCTTGGCTCCGCTTCAGGGTTGGATCAACAGCGCCGAAGCCCAATCGACGCGATCACCCGCGAAGTCGCCGTCGTGGTCCAGGGCGAGCAGCGCCACGCGCCGCGCCGCGCCCAAGTCGAGGTCGACGAGCACCGGCGCCGCGCCCGCGGCGAGCGGACCGCTGTCCCACAGCACCTTGCCGTCGACTTCGACCACGGCGCGCGCCACCGGCGCCAGGGGCAGGGCGAGCACGCCGTCGTCCAAGCCGCAGATGGCGCGCAGGCGCGCGGGTCGTCCATCGAGCTCCCACTCGACGCGCGCGCCGGCCAGGAGTCCCACGCCGCGCGCGTGTGTTTCGCCGCCGCAGGCGAGCGGGCCCCCGGCGGAGTTGCGGTCCATGCGCGGCGCCCACGACATGCCGGCCGCGTCGCCGAAGGGACGCGCGGGCTCTTGCGCTGCGGGCGTCGAGGCGGAGAGCCAGCGCGCGCGGCCGTCGAGCACCAAGGCCTGCGAAACGAGGCCGATCGGCAACGCGAGCGCGCGCTCCTCGCGCCGCAGCACCAATCGGCGCGCGTCGAGCGCGGTCAGCTCGCCGCGCACGCGGCCGCCGTCGCGCAAGTCGACGGAGAGCAGGCGCACCTGTCCAGTTTGCTTGACAGATTCGCCGCCCAGTCCCTCGACCACGAGCGCCACGAGCTCGGTGAAGGGCACGACCAGCTCGCCGACCTTGTCGCCTTCGAACACCAGCGCGTCGCCCGCGAAGGAAAGCAGCGCACCGTCGATGCGCTCGACGGTCGCGCCTCGCGAGCGCCACACGCGGTCGCCTTCCGCGGGACGCTCGAGCGGCAGGCCCTTGGCGCGCGCTGCGTGGCGCAGCTCCCGCAGGTGCTCGATGGAGAGCGGGATCGTCGTGCCGCCGGCCAGTTCGACCTCGAGCAGTTCTTCGCCGCCCGAACCAAGCCCTCCCACGAGGAACTCGTCCCCCGCGCCGAGCACCTCGAAGCGCTCGCCGAAGTGGCCGCCGAGGCCGCGCTCGCCGCCTTGAAACCGCAAGAGCAACGCGTCGGCCGGCAGCGACTCGAGCGTCGAGATCGGCTCGGGCTTGCCGCGCGCGGCGGCGGTATCGATCGCCAGGGTGGCTTGGCCCGCCGTGGACGGCATGAGGAATGCGGCGCAGAGCAGAGCGGAGAAGAGCGGCGCGAGTTGCATGCGCGCATCCTAGGGTGCGCACGGGCAGGCCGTTCCCGCAGGTAGCCAGGCGAGTGGCTAGGTCTCGGGCTGGTTCCAGAGCAGCGCACAGCCTGCCGCCTTGGCAGGCCGTCGAACCGACAGCCGCGCCACCTGCCAAGCTGGCAGAAGAGGGCCCGCGCGCGGCCATGCCCTAACCCTATGCTGTGTCTATGGTTGTGAAATGACCACCATTCGGCACTCTTCTTGCTAAGAAGGCGCGCCCGCACCTGCGCTGGACAACCCCGTCGGCGCACAACGGGCAGACACCACTGATCCCCAAACCTGTCGCTGCCGGCCGCACCACCGCCGGCGCCCTGCGCTCCGCGCAACCGACAGTTTCCGCAGCACCGAAGAAAGAGCCGAGTACCCATGGCCAAGCAGATGGTCTTCGAATCGGACGCCCGCGAGTCGATCCGCCGCGGCGTCGAGAAGCTCGCCAAGGCAGTCACCACCACTCTGGGCCCGCGCGGTCGCAACGCGATCCTCGACAAGGGTTGGGGCGCGCCGACGGTCACCAAGGACGGCGTGACCGTGGCCGAGGAGATCCAACTGCAAGACCCGTACGAGCAGATGGGC
>SXXH01000083.1 GCA_005789645.1 Planctomycetia bacterium | reverse complement strand
GGGCGCGGCGCGGTTGATCTCGTCGGCCAGCAGCAGGTTGGTGCACACCGGGCCCTTCCTGACGCGGAATTCGTTGGTGCGTTGATCCAGCACCTCCTGGCCGAGGATGTCCGCCGGCAAGAGGTCGATGGTGAACTGCACGCGCGCGAAGTCGAGGTCGATCGAGCGCGACAAGGCCGACACGAGCAGGGTCTTGGCGAGGCCTGGCACGCCTTGGAGCAGCACGTGGCCGCCGGTGAAGAGCGCGATGAGCAGGCGCTCGACCACCACCTCCTGGCCGACCACCACCGTGCCGACCCGCGCGCGCACCCCGTTGACGAAGGTCTGCGTGTCGGGTCGGGATGCGGTGGCGGGGGTATGCATGCGTGTGGTGGCGGATGGGTCGGTGTCGCTGCGGGACGCGCGAGCGGCGCCGCGCGACGAGATCGCAGAGCCTAGCCGACCAAGCTCGCGCTTCGTGACCGGCCAAGTTGGATTCGCGGTCGGCGCCCGACGCGCGAGCTGTTGGACTGCGCTGGCGAAGACGAGCTTCTCCGCGCAGCGGGCCCTGCGTGGGAAGTCGAGGTGGAAACACTTATGCCCCTTGGGGGCCGGGAGCGTCCCTTGGGATGGGGGAATTGACGGCTGCGGTTGCGGGCCGTAAGCCCCCAATGCCTCAAGAAATATGCTGTAAGTCTATTTATTACATGAATTTATGGCAGGAACAGCCTGTGGCGTCTTGTCGTTGCAGTGTTGGCTGTGGCCACGCGTTGGCAGGTGCCCCCCAAGTGCCCATAGGCAGGCGATACTGTGAGCGTCATGCATCCCGGCCCTCGACCGAGCATCGTGGCGTTCGCGCTCTCGCTCTTCGCGGGCGCATGCGCCGCAACGTGCCTCGCTGCGTTGGCTCCACAGGCCGTGGGGCAAGCCTTGCCGTTGGCGCGCAATCCGGTCGCGCCCGAGGAACTGCGGTTGGTCGTCGACGCTGGATTGCGCCTCGAGCGACGCGCGGGAACGGTCGACCTCGGCTTGGACGCCACCGCCGCGCGCTTCGACGCGGCCGGTCGCCTGTGGTTCGAGCGCAGCCTCGACGACGGCCGCGTCGAACTCGCCCGCGAGTCGTGGGTGCTCGATCTCGGCGCCTCGGCGCCAAGGCGTCCATCGTCCGGCGAGACCGCGCCGCCGCGCTCCGCGCAACCGTCCGCGCCGCGCTCCGCCTTCGGTGCTCCACACAGGATCTGCATCGACCCGGGACACGGTGGCGCGGATCCCGGAGCCGTGGGCAACGGCTTGTTCGAGGAAGCGGTGGTGCTCGATGTCGCGCTGCGCCTGCGCGACTTGCTCGATCTCGACAGCGCCGACCCGCTAGGTGGTTCGAGCTGGACGCTGCTCTTGACGCGCAGCACCGACGCTTCCGTCAGCCTGGCCCAGCGCTGCGACCTCGCCAACGCCTTCGGCGCGGACCGCTTCGTATCCATCCACGCCAACGCCTTCTCGGACCCGCAGGCGAACGGCACGGAGACCTACTCCTACTTGAACGGCACCACGGCCGCGGCGCTGCGCGAGCGCATCCAGGCGCGCATGTTGCAGGCTTGGAACACCACCGACCGGGGCGTCAAGACCGCCGGGTTCTACGTGCTCGTGAACACCGCCATGCCCGCCACCTTGAGCGAGCTGGCCTTCATCTCGAATCCCTCCGACGCGCAACTGCTGGGATCATCCTTGGCGCGCGCCAACGCCGCTCGAGCGCATCTGTACGCGCTGCAAGAGCACTTCGGCGCCACGCCCCACGCTCCGGCCGCGGGCACGGCCTTCTGCTTCGGCACGGTGGCCACCTGTCCGTGCGGGAACGCCGGCCAGGGCGGCGCAGGCTGCGCCAACTCGGCCAACGCGCTAGGGGCCAAGCTGCGCGCCGACGGGTACCCGTTCCTCGCGGCCGACACGCTGTCGCTGTCCTGCTCGGGCTTGCCGGCGACCACCGTCGTGCTGTTCTTCCAAGGCACGGCCACCTCGGCTGGCGGCGCCGGCACCGTCTTCGGCGATGGCTTGCGCTGCGCGGCGGGGACCGTGCTGCGCCTCGGCACGCGCCAAGCGACCTTCGGCAGCGCCACCCTCGGTGGTCCGGGTGAAGTGCGCGTGTCGACTTCGGGCGCCGTGCCCGCGGCCGGAGGGTTGCGCCACTACCAGGCGTGGTACCGCAACGCGGCGTCCTACTGCACGGCGTCGACGTTCAACTTGTCGAACGGCGTCTCCGTCGTCTGGCGGCCATAGGCGCGCGTTGTCCAAAGGAATTGACAGGGAGGCGGCGATCGGTCGAGCCTTCGCGGCCGGACGCGCCGCCAGCTATGCTCGCGCCATGGCCGACGAGATCGAACTGCGCCACCTGCGCTACTTCCTGGCGGTGGCGGAGACCGAGAACTTCACCCGCGCCGCGGAGCGCTGCGGCGTCTCGCAGCCGGCGATCTCGCAGCAGATGCAGCTGCTCGAACAGGCGCTCGGCGTGCTGCTCTTGTCGCGCGCCGGACGGCGCGTGCGCCTGACCGAGGCCGGACGCACCTTCGCCGAACGCGCGCGCCTGGTGCTGCGTCGCCTGGACGAGGCGCGCGACGCGGTGGGGGCGGTGCGCGAGGGGATCGTGGGCCATGTCGAGGCCGCCGCCATCCCGTCGATGCTGATGGGCTTCGTGCCGCGGGCGTTGGAGCGGTTGTCGCGCACCCACCCGGGGCTGACCGTCCATGTCCATGAACGTCCATCCCACGAGGTCGAGACCGAAGTCGAGTCGGGACGCTGCGAACTGGGCCTCGGCATCCTCTCGCGCTTGTCGATCAACCTCTCGTACGAGACGCTCGCCTCGGGTCCCTTGTGCGCCATCGTGCCGAGCGGCCATGCCTTGCATGCCGCCGCCATCCTCGCGCCGGGGGATCTGGCGCTCGAACGCGTCGTGCTGCATCCGCAGGGCTACGACATGCGCCACATCGCCGACGCCTGGTTCGCCGGCGAAGGTCAACGCGCCAAGGTCGCCTGCGAATTGTCGACGATCGAATCGCTGCTGGCCGTCGTGCGCGGCGCCTGCATGCCCACCTTGCTGCCGCTCATCGCGCTCGAGGGCCGGGATGCGGCCGACTTGGCAGTGGTGCCCCTGGAGGGCGCCAAGCCGATCGAATTCGGCTTGATCCTGCCGCGTGGCTCGCCGCTGGCGCCCGCCGCCGCCGCGCTGTCGAGCGTCTTGCGCGCCCGTCTCGATCCGGGCTGAGCGCCAAGC
>SXXH01000007.1 GCA_005789645.1 Planctomycetia bacterium | reverse complement strand
GCGTCGGCCCGCGCGTGCGCGAAGCCACGCGCGTGCGCACGAGCGCGGTCGAGCGGCGCGAGATGGTGCGCACGATGGAGACCACCACGACGGTCGAGAGCGAGCGCGAGGTCAAGCTGCAGCCGCGCGTCGCCGGCGTGGTCGTGGCGCTGCTCGTCGAGGAGGGCGACCAGGTCAAGAAGGGCGACGTGCTGCTCGAGCTCGACCCGGCGGCCGCGCAGAACGCGTTGGCGGACGCGCGCGTGCGCCTCGCCGAGGCCGACGACTCGATCAAGAAGGCGGATCTGGCCGTGGTCGAAGCCGAGGCGCGGCTCGCCAAGCTCAGGCTCGAGCACGAACAGAAGGTGCGCGAGCACGACCGCAACGAGAAGGCCGGCTTGGTCTCGGCGCAGCAACTCGACTCCTTGCGCGTGGCGCGCGACGCGGCCGCGAGCGAGCTGGAGAGCGCCCGGCTCGGCATCGAACGAGCCAAGGCCGAGACCTCCAGCGCGCGCATCGCGCGCGAGAAGGCGGCGCTCGCGCTGGAGCGCGCGCAACTGGACCTCGCGTGGACGCGGCTCGAAGCCCCCTTCGACGGACTGGTCGCGGCGCGCACGGCGCGCGTGGGCGACTCGGTCGGCGCGGCCACGCCGGCCTTCACGCTCACCGACGCCTCGGATCTGGTGTGCGTGCTGCACCGCCCGCAGCGCGAGCTGGCGCTCTACTCGGGGGCCAAGCAGCCGCTCGAGATCCACGCGCGCGCCGAGGCGCTGCCCAAGGCCCTGTTCCGCGGCGCGCTCAAGCGCATCTCGCCCGCCATCGACCCGGCGAGCGGCAGCTTCCGCCTGGTGGTGGCGCTCGACCCCTCCGCCGAGTCCGAGGAGTCCGGACGCTTGCTGCCCGGCATGCTGGTGCGCGTCGAGATCGTGGTCGAGCGCCATCCCGACGCGCTGGTCGTGCCCAAGCGCGCCTTGCGCCGCGAAGGCGACGAGGCGTTGGTGTACCTCGTCGAAGGCGGACGCGCCGCGCGCGTCGCCGTGCGCGAAGGCTTCACCGACGACGAGCACGTCGAGATCACGCCCGAGGGACGCTCGATCGAGCCGGGTGCGCGCGTGGTGGTGGTGGGCAACCGCGAGCTCGAGGATGGCGCCGAAGTGGCCGAGGAGGCCCCGGCGGACGAGGCCCGCGACCCCGCGCCTGTCAAGCAGGGTTGACATAGTGCCCGGCGACGCGCGAGAAGGCGGCCTGCTGCAGGCGCTGCTGAAGCTGGTGGTGGCGCGGCCCGTGGCCGTGTCGATGGTCGTGCTCGCGCTGCTGGTGTTCGGCGCGTTGTCCTTCCTCAAGCTGCCGGTCGATTTGCTGCCGCAGATCGGCTACCCGACGCTGACGGTGCGCACCACCTGGCCGGGAGCCGCGCCGGAGGATGTCGAGGATCGCGTCTCGCGCCGGCTGCAGGAGGCGCTCTCGACGCTGCCGCGGCTGGTGCGCGCCACCTCCACCTCGCGCGCCGAGACGAGCGACGTCGTGCTCGACTTCGAGTGGGGCGCGCAGATGGGCTTCGCCGTGCAGGACGTGCGCGACAAGCTCGACGGCGTCTTCCTGCCTCCGGGCGCGGAAAAGCCCCTGATCCTGCGCTACGACCCCAACCTCGATCCGGTGCTGCGCCTCGCCTTGGTGCGGCCGGACGCGCGCGGCGGCGAGCGCGACCTCGTGCGCCTGCGCTGGATCGCCGAAGAGCGCGTCGAGCGCGAGCTGGAGGCGATCCCCGGCGTGGCGGCGGTGCAGGTGCGCGGCGGACTCGAGGAGGAGATCCGCGTGCGCGTCGACCCGTTCAAGATGGCGGCGCGCAAGCTGGACCCGGCGTTGGTGCCCACGCGCCTCGCGCAGGAGAACCTGAACGCCTCCGGCGGCCTCGTGCGCGAAGGGTCGACCGAGTACCTCGTGCGCACGCTCAACGAGTTCCGCGACGTCGAGGAGATCGCGGACCTCGTGCTGGAGCGCAGGAACGGCGCGCCCATCCGCATCCGCGACGTGGGCGTGGTCGAGCGCAGCCACAAGGAACGCGAGGTCGTCACGCGCCTCGATGGTGGCGAGGCGGTCGAAATCGCCATCTACCGCGAGGCCGGCGCGAACATCGTCGAGCTGGTCGACGCCGTGCGCGGGAAGGTCTTCGGCTCGAGCGCGGAACGAAGGCGCTGGGACGAACGCAAGGCGCGCGGAGAGCGCGGCCCCCCCTCCTTCGAGGACGCGCAGGCGCTGCGCTTCCTCGCGTTCCAGCTCGAGGGCGAGGCGCGCATCGAAGTGCTCTCGGACCAGTCGACCTTCATCCGCGCCTCGATCGAGGACGTCGAGGACTCGGCCTGGATCGGCGGCCTGCTGACGATCTTCGTCATCTGGCTGGCGCTGCGGCGCTTCCCGCCCACCTTGGTGATCGCGTTGTCGATCCCCATCTCGGTGGTGGTGACCTTCGCCCCCATGCACCTCTCCGGCGTGTCGCTGAACATCATGTCGCTCGGCGGATTGGCGCTGGGCATCGGCATGATCGTCGACGCCTCGATCGTCGTGCTGGAGTCCGTCATGCGGCGCCGCGAGCTGGGCGATGCGCCGCTCGCCGCCGCGGTGGCGGGCACCCGCGAAGTCGCCGGCGCCGTGACCGGCTCGACGCTGACCTCGATCGCCGTCTTCGCCCCCATCGTGTTCGTGCACGGCGTCGCCGGTCGCATCTTCGGCGACCAGGCGCTGACGGTGGTCGTCTCGCTGGTCGTGTCGCTGGTCGTGGCCTTGCTCGTCATCCCGGTGCTCGCCGCCTCGCGCTTCGCGGCGGGCGAACCAGCCGCGCCCGCGACCGCGCCGCGCCCGTGGCTCGAGGGAGCGAACTGGCGCGCCCCCGGGAATTGGCCGCGCATCGCGACCAAGCTGCCCGGCATGGCCATCTTCGGACTGCTGCGCCTGCTGGCGCTGTGCGTCGGTGGCGCGGCCCGTTCCTGCGGCTGGCTCTTCCGTCCGCTCTTGTGGTTGCACGATTCGCTGTGGAGCCGCGTAGAGCGCGCCTACCCGCGCCTGCTCGGCGCGGCGATCGACCGGCCTTGGCTGGTCGTGTTCCTCGCGGTGCTCGCGCTGGCGGCGACCACCTTCGAGGCGCGCAAGCTCGGCGTCGACTTGTTGCCCGAGATCCACCAAGGCGAGTTCACCGCCAAGGTGCAGCTCGACGCGGGCACGCCGCTCCCGGCCACCGACGCCGTGCTCTCGGAGATCGACGCGGCCGTGCGCGCCCTGGAGGGCGTCGCCCTGACCGCCGTCGTCGCGGGCGTCGAGCGCGACGCGCTGACCACCGAGGCCGAAGGCAAGCACACCGCGCGGTTGACGGTGCGCCTCCTGCCCACGCATGCCGAGCCGCGCGCCGAAGACGCCTTGCTGGAGCGCGTGCGCGAGGCGGTCGCCGCCCATCCCGCGGTGCGCGGCGTCGAGTTCGCGCGCCCCACTCCATTCGCGCTCGAAGCCCCGCTCGAAGTAGAGGTGCTCGGTTGGGACCTCGACGACATCCGCCTGACCGCCGACGAAGTCGCGCGGAGGCTCTCGGGAGTCGAGGGCTTGTCGGACGTGCGCACCAGCTTGCGCGCCGGCAACCCCGAAGCGCGCATCGTCTTCGATCGCGAGAAGACGCTCGAGTACGGGCTCGACCTGCAGCGGACCAGCGACCTCGTGCGCGACGTCGTGCTGGGCAAGGTCGGCACGCGCTTCGTCGACGGCGACGATCGCATCGACGTGCGCGTGCTGGGCGACGAATTCGTGCGCTCGGACCTCGAGCTCGTGCTCGACCTCGTGGTCAACCCCACCGCCCCCGCGCCCGTGCGCCTGCGCGACGTGGCGACGGTCGAGATCGTCGCAGGTCCGGCCGAGATCCGCCGCATCGGCAACACGCGCGCGGCGGTCGTCGGAGCCGCGTCGACCGGAGTGGACCTGGGCGGCCTGACGGAGCGCGTCGAAGCGGCGCTGGCGGGACTCGTGCCGCGCGGCGACACCGTGGTGCAGATCGGCGGCCAGAAGCGCGAGATGGACGAGGCGCAAGCGTCGATGCGCTTGGCGCTCTTGTTCGCGCTGTTCCTCGTCTACGTGGTGATGGCAGGCCAATTCGAGTCGCTGCTGCAGCCGCTGATCATCCTCGTGACCGTGCCGCTGGCCTTCGTGGGCGTGGTGTGGACCAACTCGGCGCTGGGCATCCCGCTGTCGGTCGTGGTCTTCATCGGCCTGATCCTGCTCGCCGGCATCGTGGTGTCCAACGCCATCGTGCTGATCGACCGCGTCAACCAAAACCGCGCCGCCGGCATGGGCGTGCGCGAAGCCGTGATGGAGGCGGGCGGCACGCGCTTGCGTCCGATCTACATGACGGCCAACACGACCATCATCGGCCTGCTTCCGATGACCGGCTGGTTCGCCTTCGTGCCGTGGATCGGCGCCATGGGCTCGGGTCCAGGCGCGGAGCTGCGCGCGCCGATGGCCGTGACCGTGGTGGCGGGCCTCGCCAGCTCCACCGTGCTGACCCTGGTCGTCGTGCCGGCCGTCTACCACCTGCTGCACCGCCGCCAGGAGCGCGCGTGAAGCAGGCGGGCTTCCACGAGTCGCTGGTCGCGCGACCGGTCCTGCTCTTCGTGATGTACGCCACGGTGCTCGTGGTCGGAGTCGCCGCGTACCTGACGATTCCGCTGCAACTGATGCCCGACGGCATCACCAGCCCGGGCCTGCAGGTGTTCCTCTCCAACCCCGGCGCCAGCGCGCAGGAGAACGAGGAGGAGGTGGCGCGCGTGCTCGAGGAGCAGTTCCGCACGCTGCCCGGGGTCGAGTCGATCCAGTCGAACTCCTCGCAGGACACGGTGGGCGTCTTCCTGCAGTTCCGCGCGGACCTCGACATGGACTGGGCCAAGTCCGAGGTGCGCGATCGGTTGGAGCGCGCGCGCTCGTCGCTGCCGTCGGGCGTGCAGGAGGCCAGCATCTGGTCCTGGAGCCAGAGCGACCTGCCCGCGATGTTCTTCGCGGTGCTGCATCCGGGCGACTCGGACCGCACGGACTTCCTGCTCGACTCCGTGGTCAAGCGCCGCCTCGAGGCAGTCGATGGCGTCGGGCGCGTCGAGGTGTGGGGTTCGCTCGAGGACTCGCTGCGCATCCTCCTGGACGAGGACAAGGTGCGCGCCGCCAACCTCGACATCGGCCAGCTGGTGGCGCGCTTGTCGGCGGACAACTACGCCACGCCGCTCGGGGAGGTCGAGGACGGCGGACGACGCACGATGTTGCGAGTCGACATGCGCTGGCGCTCGCCGGAGGAGATCGAGGAGCTGCCGATCGGCGACGGACTGCGCATCAAGGACGTGGGCCGCGTGGCCGCGGTCAAGAGCGTGCGCCAGAACCTGTTCAGGATCGACGGACGCTACGCGTACTACGGCGAGGTGCAGAAGGACGGCGCGGCCAACACCGTCGAGACTTGCCGGCGCCTGCGCGCCGAGTTCGCCGCGCTCGCCGCCGATCCGCAGCTCGCGGGCCAACTCGAGTTCATGCCGCTCTTCGACCAGGGCGAGTTCATCCAGAACTCGCTGGACGGCGTGCGCTCGACCGCCATCGACGGCGGCATGTGGGCGGTGCTGGTGCTGTTCCTGTTCCTGCGCCGCCTGCGCTTGACGCTCCTCGTGGCGTTGTCGATCCCCTTCTCGGTGCTGGTGGCGGTCCTGTGGCAGCGCTTCGCCGGCGGCAGCTTCAACGTGCTGACCATGACGGGCATCACGCTCGCCCTGGGCATGCTGGTCGACAACGCCATCGTCGTCGTCGAGAACGTCGTGCGCCTGCGCGCGGAGGGCAAGGGGCCGGTGGAGGCCTGCGCGCGCGGCGCCTCGCAGGTCGGGTTGGCTGTGCTGCTCGCCACGCTGACTTCGGTGGTGGTGTTCGCCCCGATCATGTTCGGCGGCGCCAACCCGACCTTGTCGACGATCCTCGCCGAACTCGGCATGCCATTGTGCATCTCGCTGTTGGCTTCGCTGCTGGCGGCGCTGGTGTTCCTGCCCGTGCAGCTGCGCGGCGCCTTGGGCGAGCGCCATCCAATCATGCAACGCGCGGCCGACGCGCTCGCGCCGATCGCGGAGCTGCCGGCGCGCGGCGTCTCTCGCGCGCTCGACGCGTTCGTCGGCCTGGTCCGCATGTCGCTCGGCGCGCTGGCCGCGCTGCTGCGCCTGGCGCTCGCACCCGCCGCCAAGCTGCGTTGGCTGGTCGCCCTCGGCTTCGGGGCGTTGGGGACGCTGCAAGCCCTCTCCGCGCTCGACGCGGCGCGCCTCGCCGCCGAACTGAGGCCCTTCGCCACCCCCGGCTGGAGCTCCGCCGGCAGCCTGC
>SXXH01000082.1 GCA_005789645.1 Planctomycetia bacterium | reverse complement strand
TTGATCAGCGCCAGCCCCTCCTTGGCGCCGAGCACCACCGGCGCGAGCTTGAGCTTCTTGAGGCCAGCAGCCGCCGTCATGCGCAAGCCGCCGACTTCGCACGAGCCGTGGCCCAGGTACGCCGCCGCCATGTGCGCCAAGGGCGCGAGGTCGCCCGAAGCTCCCACCGAACCCTGCGCGGGAACCACGGGCGCGAAACCCAGGTTGAAGAACGCCACCAGCCTCTCGACCAGCGCCGGCGACACGCCCGAACGTCCGCGCACCAAGCCGTTCAGGCGCAGCACCTGCGCCGCGCGCACGATGCCCGTCGGCAGCGGCTCGCCCACGCCGACGCAATGCGACACGACGAGGTTCTCCTGCAGCTGCGCCAAGTCCTCCTGGGCGATGGCGACGCTCTTCAACTTGCCGAAGCCGGTCGTGAGGCCGTAGACCACGTCGCCTTGCGCCACGTGGCGCGCCACGATGGCGTGCGCGCGCTTGACCTCGGCCATGGCCGGCTTGGCGACGACGAGGCGCACCTCTTCGCCCGCCAGCACGGACTTCAGGTGCGCGAGGGTCAGCGAGCGTCCATCGAGTGTCAGCGTGCGCATCGCCCCAATGTAACGGGCCCTGCGCGCGCGATCACGCCGCGCCGGGCCCCTCGCGCGCCGTTCAGCGGGCTCCGGCCCGCCGTCGAGTGTCCTCGTCCTGCCCGGCGATGGCGCCCTCCGGCAACTCGCAAGCGATCGTGGCTTCCTGGCGCAGGACGAGACTGCGCTTCTCGACCAGCGCCTCGCCATTCCAGGTGGCCGACACGAGCCACTCGCCGCTCGGCAGCCCTTCGATGTCGAGGTCCTGCCCCGGCGGCAGCAAGAACGGATCGCGCGGCTCGCCGTTGACGACGATGCGCACCGGCAACGCCTGCCAGCGCGAGGGCAGTCGCAGGCTGACCACGCTCGCGCCCGCGCTCACGGCCTCGAGCTGCAGGTCGACGCGCGTCTCGCCTCCCTTGAGGAGGCGCGCGGCGCGGGAGCGTCCATCGGCGCTGACCGCCGTCAAGAAGCGCCGCGCGGACAAGTCCTCGTACGAGCTGATCGAGTACTCGCCGCGTCCGTTCGCGCGGATCTCCTGCACGGCGCTCGGGAGGTTGCTGTAGACCTCCGCCTCGAGCTGCATCCAGTTCGACTGGCCGTAGGACTTGAGCAACGAGCCCACGCGATCGGGAGTCTCGAGGCGCACCACGGCGTCGCGCGCGGGCTGTCCACGCAGAGTGACCACGCCCGCCACCACCGGCGCCGGTTCCATGTGCAGCACGACCATCTCCTCCTCGCCCGGCGACAAGGACACCTGCACGCGCTCGGGCTTGGCGCGCGCGCCCGCGTGGAAGAGGCGCAACGCCAAGGGCCCGCTCGGCAAGTCCTCGACCGTCGCCTGCCCACCGGGCCACACCCGCACAGGGCTGACGCGATGCCACGGATAGCGTCGCTGGGCGCCGCTCGCCTCGGCCATGAGGTACACGAGCGCTTCGACGCCGCTGTTGATCGGCTCGTCCACGGCGATGGTCAGGCGCGCGCCGCGTTCGAGCACGATGGTCAGCTGCTCGGGCTCGACGACGCCGCCGACCGGCACGGCCACGATGCTGCGCGCGCTGGCGAGGCCGGGCTTGTCGACGAACAACAGCGCTTCCCCCGCGGCCACCTGCGGCAGCACGAAGCCGCCCTGTTCGTCCGTGGTCGCCGACTGGCCATCGAGTTGGACCCGCGCTTCGGCCACCCCTTGCCCATCCGGCCCCAGGACCTTGCCGGCGACGCGCGCCATGCGCGCGAAGGAGACGTTGAGCAGGGCGTCGCGCTCGTTGCGCAAGCGCACTTCGCGCAGGCAACCCGGCAGCCCGGGTGCGACCACCTGCACCAGCGCGAGGCCCGGGTACAGGTCGTTGGCGCCGAAGCGCCCGAGACCGTCGCTGAACAGCACGCGGCCCTGGTTGAGGCCGCCGGCGAAGCGCAACTCGCAACGCGTGCCCGCTCCGGCGGAGTCCACCACCATGCCGGACAGGCGCGCGGTCGCTCCGCTGCGTCCCGCGCCCTCGTCGCCGGCGTCGAGTCGCGCGAGGTCGAGCACGACCTCCAGCGGGAAGACCACCGTGGTCTCGAGCGACTCGAAGACCGGCAGCGGCGCGTACTCGACGGGTGCGGGCTTGGCGGCCTCGGACTGCTCCGAGGCCACGGCAGGGGCCGCTTCCACGGCGTCCGGCGCGCGCCGATCGGGGCGTGGACCAAACAGCACCCAAGCGCCGCCCCCCAAGGCGACGAACAAGGCGATCCAGGCGTACGAGCGGCGGCGCATGCGCTGTGTGCGACGGCATGCGAACGGCGTGCCGGAGGCGCAGCATAGCCAAAGGGTTGGTCTGGAGGCCTCGTGGCGCCTACTCTGGATGCACTGTGGCCCAACTTCCGTTCGTACCGAGCCTCGCCTGTGCGCTCTCGCTCGCGGCCGCGTGCGAACCGGCGGCCATGCCTTCGCGGGCCGGCGGGTCGTTCGCTTCCGAGCCTCGCGACGCGGCCAAGCCCGATGGAGGCGTCGCGTCCACCAAGCCCGGCCGCATCGCCGCGAGACACGAGCACATGACCGCCAACGGCGCGCGCGCGACCGCGCTGCTCGCAGGCGACCTCGATGGCGACGGACGCGACGAGTTGCTGGCCGGATGCTACGGCCCCGGCAGCTTGCAGCTCTACTCGAATCTAGGCCGCGGGCTCGAGCCCATGGTCGCGCCGCGCGCGCTGGATGTGGACGACTTCCCGCTCGGCCCGGCGTGGCTCGCCTCCAAGGCGCCGCGCTCGACATCCGACGACGCGCGCGTCGTGCTGGCCTCGCGCGCCAAGCCCGGGGTCGTGGTCGCCGACGCGCGCGCATTGCTCTCCTCCGACGAGGGCGCCCTGCCCGTGGCGTGGCGCGCCGACCTGCCGTCGCGTCCACGCGCCTTGGCGGTGGGCGGCCACGACGCCTCCGGTCGCGCGTCCATCTGGGTCGCGACCATCGACGACGACCTGCATGCTTGGCGCGAGGGCGTGCTCCTCGTGCACGCGCGGCTGCCCGACGAGCAGACCACGGCGCTCCTGCCCGAGGACGGCGGAGCCAGTGTGCTGGTGGCCTCGCAAGGCACGCGCCGCGTGGTCCGCCTGCGCATCGTCGACGGCGCGCTGCGCGAGGAAGCCGCTTGCGCGCTCGACGGCTTGCCGCGACGACTGGCGCGCGGCTCGTGGCGCGGCGATCAGCGCATCTTCGTCGCCGGCGGCGACCACGACTTGTGGATCCTCGAACCAAGCCAGCTGCGCGTGGTCGAGCGGCTGGACGCAGGCATCGTGCCGGTGGATCTCGAGTTCGATCCCGACGGCGGCCCGTGGTCGCTCGCCTTGCGCGGCCAGGAATGGCGTGGCCACGGCATGGGCGCGCCCGGCCCCGTGTACGCGGGCCAGCATCCGCTCGACGCCTGCCTGGGGGACTTCGACGGCGACGGGATCGTGGACGCGGCCTTCGCCAACGGCGACGCCAAGCGCGTGTCGCTCCTGCACGGGGAGCGTGGCGCGGGCACGCGTCAAGTTTCTTGGACAACCGCGCGCGACCATGCGACCGGGCGCGCGCCCTACGAGCTGCTCGCGGCCGATTTCGACGCCGATGGACGGCTGGATGTGCTGACGCTGGACGCGCTCGAGGGCACGCTGTCGATGTTGCGCGGCGGACCCGCGGACTTGCTCGAGAAGCGCGTGGTCGAGCACCTCGGCAGCGTGGAATCGCCGCGCGCGCTGCACCTCGACGACGACGGCAAGCTCGACCTCTTGCTGGCCCAGCGCACGGACAAGGGTGGGCGCCTCGTCGCCTTGTTCGGCGACGGACGCGGCGGACTCGCCCAGCGCGCGCTGGTGGCGCCGCTGCAGGTCGGGCGCAGCGCGAAGGACCTCGCGCTGGTCGACCTCGATGGCGATGGACGCGTCGAAGCCGTCGTGGCCGATCCCGAAGGCGACGCGCTGCACGTCGTGCGCATCGTCCCCGGCGCCGACGGCAATCCGAGCCTGCGACTCGCGGCCACGCGCGCGACGAGCGGCGCGCCGACGGCCTTGCTGCTCGACGGCGAGTCGCGGCGCTTGTATGTCGGGCACGCCTCCGGCAAGGCGCTCGCCTGCCTGCCGCTCGATGCGCGCGGCTCGCTCGAACTGCCCGCGACCGAGTCCTGGCGCGTGGACCTCTCCGCGCCCTGCCTCGCCTTGGCGCAAGGCGATCTCGACCGGGACGGCGCGCCCGAGATCCTCGCCCTCGCTCTCCTCGGCGATGGGCCAGGCCGCCTCCACGCGCTGCGCGCGTCGGACGGTTCGACTTGGTGCGAGCCGCAAGAGACCAGCCTGCGCCCCTACGACCTCGTGGCTGGCGATCTCGATGGCGATGGACGAGCCGAAGTGCTCGTTTCGGCGCAGAACAGCCACCACCTGAACGCCTGGCGCGCGACCGACCTCGGCGTCCTCGCGCGCGCCGCCGACATCGGCGCGGGACTCGGACCGCTGGGGCTCCTGCTCGTCGACCTCGACGGCGACGAGGCGCCCGAGATCCTCGTCGCCAACGCCTTCGGCGACTCGATCAGCGTGCTGAAGACGCGTTGAGCGCGACGAGCATGCGCTCGAGGCCGAGCATCATGCGCAACGACCCCGACGCCGGATTCGCGCCGGCCTTGGGCGCGCGATCGACAAGGAAGCCGTGCGCGCGACGGTAGCGCGCCACGCTCGTGCGCAGCACCGTGGCGTAGCGCGCGCGCACCTCTTCCCGCGGCAGGCCGAGATGCGGCGCCGCCAGCGTCGCCAAGCCCTGAAGGAGGTTCGAAGGCGTGCCCGGCAGGTCGCCCACCTGCAGCGCGGTGCGCGGATCGAAGGCGTAGATGGTCACGTCGCCGAACGCGCCATTGCCATACTGCTCGCCCTGCATGTGGGCGTGGGCCGCGTCGGACAGCGCGGGGCGCAGGCGCGGCAGGATGGACGGTTCGGCCAGCGCGAGATCCGCCGCCAATTGCCAGCAGCGCACCTGGTCGGCCGCGAGGTTGCCGCCCAGCGCCGTGGCGCCACGCCACGGCTCGAGGTAGCGATCCAAGCCCTCGAGAGCGAAGCGCCGGAACTGGCGCTCGTCGGGCAGGTCGCGCGCCACCAGCGCCGCGCGCGCGCCATAGTGGCCGAACTCGTCGTCGAAGCCGGGATCGATCGCCTGCCAGCCACCGGCCCAGTGGTGCGCGTACTCGAGCGCAGCCAAGGCCTCGTGCGCCGCGCGCAACAGGGCCTTACTGTCAATTTTACTTGACACAGGCGCGCCCTCGGCCGCGGCGCGCTCGAGGAGCGGGGCGAGCCGCGCCAATTGGGCCGGCACGTCGAGTCGACGCAGCAGCGCCGTGTCCAGGTTCGGCCGCCCGTCGCCCGGGCGGTAGCTCGCCGCCACCCCGCCGTCCGGCAGCAGCCCGCGCTCCAGCACCAGCTCGGCGATGCGAACGGCGCGCTCCAGCGCCGGCCTGCGTCGCGCGGGTTCGCCTTCGCGCGCCACCTCGACGAGATGCGCCAACGGAAGCGCGATCTCGACCGGTCGGTCGAGGAGCCGCTCGTCGCGAGCGGGATCCCACATCGTCGGCAGTCCCGTGCCGGGCGCGAACCCCAACTCGAAGAAGTCGTCCCACCATGCCGCGTGCAGCGCGCGGACGCGCTCGGACCCGCCGTGCGCGGCGAGCACCGACGCGCTCTTCCAGAACGGGATGTAGGGAGCGCACGCGGCGAGGCGTTGCAGCTCGGCGCCCGTCTCGGCGTCGAAGGCGCGCGCCACGAAGCGCGTGCGCCGCGGACCGAACTCGTCGAGCGCCCGCTCCTCCCACTCGAGCACGATGCGCTCGAGCTCGGCGCGCACCTCCGCGGCCAGCGCTTCCGGCGAGGGGCATGGGAACTCCGCGTCGACTTCCAACTTGCTCCACCGGCACTCGCCGCCCGCCGCCTCGAGGCGCAGCAGGATCCGCGGCACGAGCGGCCGTCCAAGCCGCGCCTCCAGCTCGGCGCCGTCGATGGCGAACTCGCCGCGCGGCTCGAGCACGATCTGGCCCTCCTCGCCGTCGACCACCACGAGGCGCGCCGGTCCCTCGACCTCGCCGCGCAAGCGCAGGCTGCGCGCCAGGGTCGGATCGAGCGCCAGCGGCTGCTCGGCGCGCTCGCCGTCGCGCAGCGCGAGTCGCCCCTCGGCCACATGCTCGGCGCCGCGCGGCGTGCGCCACCAAGGCAGCGGCCGCACGCCGCGTCCGTCGACGAGCGGCGCGGGATGCTCGGCGAAGACGCCGTTGCGCAGCACCTCCAAGCGCACCGTGGGCTCGACGCGGTACGCCTCGACGGGCGAAACGACGGCAAGCTCGGTCGAGCGCGTCGTGGCGCTGGCCGGCGCTGTACACAGCGCGATCCACGCCCCCGCGCGCACGAGGCGCGTCGCGCCTTCGAGCGTCCAAGGACGCCCGCGGCCGGAAGCCGTGGAAGAGCCGCTGCGACCTGGGCGGGGCATCGCTATCCTTGTAGCCTCTTTCGACCGGGGAGGCACCTCGGTCGCCACCGATCCGGTCCAAGTCGCATGAACTCCTACACGGTCGTCGAGCTGCTCGGCGACGGCATCTCGAGCGAACTCTCGGCCAGCGTCCACGCCGTCGCGGCCCAGCTCCCCTGCTCGCTCTCGTTCGTGCCCGTCGATCTGTCGGACGAGAACCGGCGTCGGCGGGGCAAGGCCCTCTACGCCGAGGCGGTGGCCTTGATGAAGGAGCACAAGGTCTCCATCAAGTACCCCACCGCCACCACCGCCGACAGCCCGAACAAGATCCTGCGCGACGAGTGCGACTTCGCGGTCATCCACAGACCCGTCGCGACCATCCCGGGCATCGAGAACAACTTCAAGCAGACGATCGACATCGACGTCGTGCGCATCGCCACGGGCGGAACCTACGAGGATCCCGGCCGGCGCCTGGGCGAAGACATCGCCGTGTCCTTGCGCGTGATCGAGCGCCGACCGAGCTTCTGCGCGGCGCGCTACGCCTTCGAGCTCGCCCGGCAACGCGGCACGCATGTCGTCTCCGCCAGCAAGTACACGATCCAGCAGGCGACCGACGGACTGTTCGAGGAGGTCGTGGCGGAGGTCGCCAAGGGCTACCCGAAGATCCCGCATCGCAAGGAGCTGTTCGACGCGCTTCTCGCCGGGATCATCATGAAGCCCGAGAAGTACGCCGTGATCGTGTGCCCCAACGAGTACGGCGACTTCCTGTCGGACTCGGCCTGCGGACTGATCGGCTCGATCGGCCTGGGCGATTCGTCCAGCTTCGCCTTCGACGAGGCGGGCGACGTCAGCTGCGCCATGTTCGATCCGGCCGGCGGCACGGCGCCCGACATCGCCGGCAAGGACTTGTGCAACCCGACCGCGGCGCTCTTGTCGCTGGCGAACCTGCTGCGCCATGTCGGCGAAGCCGAGGCCAGCCGGCGCCTGACGGGCGCGGTCTACTCGGCCATCAAGGACGGTCGGAAGACGCGCGACATCGGCGGCGAGCTCGGCACGCAGGCCTTCACGGCCGAAGTCCTGCGACGCATGCGGACCTAGGGTCGCGTAGAACCGACCAGTTCGGCGCGCGTGGAACTCGTCGGCCCGCGCGGCTCCGCCCCGGATGCCGGAGCCATCGCTTGGCCGCGTGGGGGCGAAGCAAGCGAGTCGCACAGGCCGCAGCGCAGCAGCACCTCGGCGAGACGCTCGACTTCGCCAGCACCCATCTCGGCGTGCAACGGCAAGTACACGAGGTTGCGCGCCAGCCACGAGGCGCGCTGCGCCTGCTCTTGGGCGCCATTGCACGAAAGCGTCGCCCGCGCGGTGGCGTCGTAGCCCCGCGCGCGCAACTCCTCCACGAGCCGGGTGGCATTCGAGCTCGCGACGGCGGCCACCCACTGATGGCGCACGCGCGCGGCGCCGCCCACTAGTTCGACCCGCGGAGCGAGCCGCGCGCGCAACAACTCGCCCAGTTCGCGCTGACGCGCCACGCGCCCGCGCTCCTCCTGCGAGAGCCTCCGCGCGATGGTCGCCAACAAGGCCGAACACGGCCGACGACGCAGCTCCTCCATCAAGCGCGCGCTCGAGAAGCCGCGCACGCTGCCGGCGATCAAGTCGTCGCTGGTGGTGCCCATCCAGCGGCACGCCCGATCGAACGCCCCGAAGCACGCGCGCGTCGCCACGACCTTCAAGAAGGCGTACTTCGCCAGTCGCGCCGCGTAGGAACGGGCCCGCTGGCGTGGCCATGAATCGTGCAGTCGCCGCATGGCGGCAAGACGCCTTGGATCTTGCACGCGCACCAATCCGCCGCCGAGCGCCGTGCCGGTCTTGATCGGGCCGAACGACAGGAATGCGAGATCGCTGCGCGCGTCGCCGCGCCAGCCATCGCCTGTCCACGCCTGCGCCGCGTCCTCCCACAACTCGACGCCATGCTCGCGCGCCAAGTCGGTCCACGCGGCGAGATCGAGGCGCGTCCCGAAGAGGTGCGCCAAGAGGATCGCGCGCGGACGCTCATCCGGCGCGGACGCCTCGAGGATGCGCCGCGCCGCGCCGAGATCGGGCTCGAGCGTGCGCGGGTCGACATCGATGGGCGTCGGCTCCAAGCCGTGCGCGCGCAGGACGCGCAGCATGTCGGGAATGGTGAGCGCCGAGACGATCACGCGCGCGCCGACGGGCAAGGCCGCGCAAGACAGCGCCAGATCCAGCGCGCTGCGCACCGACAGCGTGGCGAGCCAATCCGGCCCACCCGCCGCCGCCTCGAGCTCCACCCGTCGACGCGACTCGTCGGCGGCGGAGTGCAAGGCCGCATGGAAGAGATCGCCCCAGCCGACGTCCAACCGCTTGCGCGGGTGCATGGCGCGATGATCGCGTCCGGGAACGTCGCTGGCAACATGGTTCGACGGCGAGGCCGACCAGGCGACGAATCCGTTCCCGTCGTCGGCTCGAGCTTCCCGCGACCGCGACCATCGCGCATCCTCTCTCCATGCAAGACGGTTCCGTGACGCGCAGGCGGGTCTGGAGCAGCACGGCGCTGCTCGTGCTCGGGCGCGTCTTCGGGTCCCTGTGCACCTTCTTCGTGCTGTGGCGCCTGTCGCATGCGCTGCCACCGACGGGCTTCGGCCGCTTCACGTTCTGGTTGGCGGTGTTCAGCGTGCTGGACACCTGGGTCGACTTCGGAACGGGACAGACCGTCGTCGCGCGCACCGCGGCCTCGCCCGGCGAGCTGCCAGCCTCCTTGGCGGCGGCGCGGCGCCTGCGCGTGCTGCATGGACTCGCAGGCGCCGGCTTCGTCGCCCTGACCGCTTGGACGTACGACGAACCAAGCGCCGCATGGATCGTGCTGGCGGCCTTGTATCCCCTGACGCACGCGCTCGAGCTGTCGACCGTCGCCAAGCGCCAAGCGATCGACTACCGCCTGCACACGGCCACGCGCGCCTTGTCGAGCAGCCTGTGGGTGGTCGGCACGAGCTGGCTCCTCTGGCTAGGCGACCACGATCCCGCGCACCACCTGCTCGCGATCGCGGCGGGCAGCGCGACTGGCAACCTCGTGCTGCACGCCATGCTGCGCCGCGACTTGGCGCCGGAGCCAGCCGCTTCGGACGCAGCCCTCATGTGGCGCGCCAGCCTGCCGCTGGGACTCGCGGCCTTGTTCCAACAGGCGTACTTCTGGGTCGACAACCTCTATGTGCGGACCTGGTGCGGCGAGGAGCTGCTCGGCGCCTACAACATCGGCATGCGCGTCCTTTCGGCGTCGATCATGGTCGTGCTGTTCGCCACAGGCGCGGCGCTGCCCTGGTTCGCGCGCGAGCACGCGCGTGGCGGACTTGGCGCCGCGATCGAGTCAATCGCCTTGCCGCTGGTCTCGCTCGCCTGCGCGGGAGCCGCACTGCTGGCTCCGTGGAGCGACGAAGTGCTCGCGCTGTTCGGCGAGCATGCGCGCGCCGCGCGCCACGCGCTGCCTTGGCTGCTCGGCGCCGTGGTGGCGATCCACCTCGGCGCGGCGCTCTTGACCGGCCTCGTCGCCTGCGGCGGCCGCGGCGCGGTGCTCAAGATCTCTGCCGCGGCCCTGGCCCTCAACCTCGCGCTGAACGCCTGGCTCGTGCCGACGCGCGGCATCGACGGCGCCGCGCAAGCGACCCTCGCCACCGAGGCGTTCGTGGCCATCGCGGGCTGGATCGCGCTCGCTCGACGCGGAGCGGCGCCGCGCGTGGCGCGTCCTTGGTGGCTGGTTCCACCGGCCTGCCTCGTCGCTGGTTGGTGGCTGTCGCAGGCGGTCCACGCAGCATGGAGCACGCCATGAGGATCGGACTCGACTACCGCTCGGCCCTGGTCAATCGCGAAGGCATCGGCCGCGCCACGCGCGAGTTGGCGCGCGCACTGGCCGGCTTCGGCCTCGAGGACGATCTGCGCTTGTTCGGTTGGACCTTGCGGCGCTCCGCGTTCGAGCGCTCCGAACTAGGCTTGGACGAGCGCACGCGCCTCTCGCGGTTGCGCTTCCCCTCGCGCTGGATCGAGCCCCTGTGCCGCCTCTCGCGACGCGGCATCGACGATTTGCTGGGCGGCGTGGACATCTTCCACCATGCGCAACCCGTGCGCCTGCCGGTGCGCGCGGCGCGCGAGACATGCGTCGTCTACGACTGCATCTGGGCGCGCGAAACCGGCTCGATCAGCAAGGACGCCGCGCGCGCCATGGAACTCGCCATCCGCGAGCAGGTGGAGCACGCCAGCCTGGTCTTCGCCCCCACGCGCACCGCGCTCGACGACATCCACCGGGTGCTGGGCGTCCCGCTGGAGCGGCTGCGCGTGGTCCCGCTCGGCTGCGACCATGTCCTGCGGCACATGCCTGGAACTCTGGTGGCGCCGCGCACGCCCTATGTGCTCATCGTGTCGCGCGTCGACGGCCGCAAGAACCACGCGACCTTGCTGGCGGCCTTCGAGATCCTCGTGCGCGATGGACTGCCGCACCGCTTGATCATCGCGGGGCCCGACGGCCACGGAGCGCTCGACTTCGAGGCTCTGCTCGCGCGTTCGAGCGCGAGGGAACGCGTCGTGCGCCTGAAGCAGGTGCCTGACGCCGATCTCTCGGCGCTGTACGCGGGCGCGGCCGCCTTCGCCTTCCCGAGCCTGGACGAGGGCTTCGGCTTGCCGCCGCTCGAGGCGATGGCCTGCGGCGCTCCCGTGGTCGCCTCGGACATCGCTTGCCTGCGCGAGGTGCTGGGCGAAGCGGCACTCTTCGCTCCGGCGCTGGACGCCGGAGCCTTGGCGCGCGAATTGCGCGCGGTGCTGCTGGAGCGCGAGCTGGCCGAAGACCTCGTCGCGCGCGGCCGTGTCCGCGCCCGCGGCTTCACTTGGCGCATGTGCGCGGCCGACATGCTGGCCGCGTGGCGCGAACTGCTCCCCGCGCGCGGCTGAGCATGCCACCCTAGTCGGCGTCCGATCTGGCACGCGCGCGCACCGCGGCCTCGTCGACCTGCTCGGCATCCCACAAGGTGCGGCCTTCCATGCCGCCGGCGACCGTGATCGTCTGCCCGGACACATGGCGCGACACGGCGGGCGAACACAACGCCACGCACACGCGAGCGACGTCCGCGGCGCGGCCGAGCTGGCGCAGCGGCATCGTGCGCACGACGCGCGACACGACGCCCGGCGTGTCGAGGGCCGCGCGCGCCATGTGCGTCACGGTCCAACCCGGCTCGACCAGGTTCACTCGCCCGAACGGATCGAGCTCGACGATCTCGTTCTTCAAGGTCAGGGTCAACCCGTGCATGGCCGCCTTGGAGGCGGCGTACTCGGCATGACCCTTCTCGCCGAAGCGTCCGGCGGTCGAGCCGATGAAGACGAGGCTCGCGCCATGGCCGTCGGGACGCGGACCGCTGCGCTCCAGCGCGGCGAAGAAGCCGCGCGCCGTCCACATCGAACCGAGCAGGTTCACGGCGATGTTGTCCTTGATGCGCTGGGGCGAGGCCTTGTGCACCAACGCGTGTTCGGGCGTCCAGCGCCCGGCGTTGGCGATGCACGCATCGAGTCGACCGAAGCGTGCGGCGGCGCGCTCGCAGGCGGCCATCATCGCCTCGGGATCGGTCGAATCGACCTTGACCAGCAAGTGGTCCTTCCAACCCTTCGCGCGCGCAAGATCCTCCAGCGCATCGAAGGCGGAGTTGCCCATGAGCACGAGACGCGCGCCCTCCGCGTCGAAGGCCTCGGCCAAGGCGCGGCCGATGCCACCCGAGGCGCCCGTCACCACCACCGTCTTGTCGCGCAGCAAGAGATCCATGGCGCGCAGTGTGACCGCGCCCGGACGCCGGGTCGAGTCAGAAGCGGTAGCGCACTTGCGCGGAGGCGATCCACAGGTCTTCGGCGTCGTCGAAGGCCGAGCCCGGGAAGAAGCGCCCGTAGACCAGCTCGAAGTCCCACCCATCGAAGGCCTTCGATCCGAAGATCAAGTCCACGCCCATGCCGATGTCGCGCGACACGCCGTCGGGATCCTCGTCGATGGTGGTGTCGCGGAGGAAGGGCGACGCCTCGTCTTGGGTGTACGAATGCCACACCAGGTCGAGCGAGTTCTTGCGACCGAGACGCATGCCGACGCCCACGGTCGCGATCGAGAGGTTGGACAACTCCGGCTCGATCGCCTCGCCGTAGTAGCGGAACGAAGTCACGCCGCCCAACTTGCCGTTGTTGCGCTGCCAACCACTCTGGCGAAAGCCTTCGTCGACGTCGCCGGTCGCCGGGTCGTCACCGCTCCCGTGCGCCCAGCCCAACGTGAAGTAGAAGGGCGCTACAGCATCGGGCTCGAAGGTCGCGCCAATGTCGAAGCCGAAGCCTTCGATGTCCGTCTCGCCACGCCAGCCACGGACCACGGCCGCGTCGGCCCACAGATCCACGTCCTCGATCCACTCGCCGAGCACACGCGCCCCGATGAAGAACGGCCAGTCCTCGCCATCGAGCGGGTCCTCGCCATCAGCAGGGTCGGGATCGATGCCGGTGAAGCGCTGGTCGAGCACCCACAACGACGCGGAGCGGTCTTCGTCCGACCATCCCACCGAGGCCCAGAGGCTGTCCGTGGATTCGTCGCGCAGGTCCGAATCCGAATCGGAGTCGCCGTCGAGGAGCGTCATGGCGGCCGCCTCGGCGTGCCATCCCCCGCCCTCCCACCGCAGGCGCGCGGAGTCGAGGTGGCGCTTGTAGATCCACTCTCGGTCGTCGTCGAAGTCGATGCGACCGAGCTGCGCCTGCAGGCCGAGCCCCCACGGATCATCCTGGCGGACCCAGACCTCGACGAGGTCGAAGTCGAAGCCTTCGGAGTCGTCGCCGCCCTCGTCGAGGTAGGCCGACCACTCGACGCGCGGCGAGACGAGCAGCGCGGTCGTGTCGCTCGGCAGCCACAGGAGCTGCAGGCGCAAGGCCGCCCGTGGACTGTCGATGGCGTCGGGCTCCGTCGAGTCCAAGTCGCGGTCGACCTCGCGGGTCCACTTGGTGTCGAACAAGGCCCCGAGGCGCAAGGTCTCCGACAAGCGCAGGGATCCCGGGATGTAGTCGTCGGCCTCGATGCGCCCGATCGAGTCGGGGCGCGTCACTTCGCGCGCTGGCGCGAGCTTGGCCGAGCCGATCGCATCCGGCTTGTCCAAGGTGGCGCCGTCCGCGAGGCGCAAGCGGAAGTCCATCACGGCGAGTTCGAGGCGCGGCGCTTCGCCCGCGATGGCGTCGATGCGCCCGACGATGCGATCGCGCCCGTCTCCGCGCGCCGAGACCTGGTTGGCGGACAGCTTGCCGCCCTTCCAGCGTCCCTCGACCTTGACGCGCCGGCCCTCGAGGGAATCGAGCGCGATTTGGCTCCACTTGGTCTCGGAGTCGATGTCGACGCGCATCCCCAACAGCTCGAAGCGCTGGTCGAGGCCCTTCACGCGCGTCGCGCAGCCGATCAGCTCCTCTTCGTCGGCGGGCTCTTGCACCTCGATCTCGGACACCACGAAGACGCCCGCCTGCAGCGTGCCCTTGGCCTCGATCCAATGGCCGACCTTGAGGTCGGAGATGCTCGGCGCGGCGCCTTCCTGCGCATGCGCGGCGAGCACGCCAGCGGCGAGCGCGAGGAACGCGAAGAACAAGCGCATCATGCGGCCAACTCCTCGGCCGCCTCGGCGGCGACGCGCAGCAGCCACGGGGTCGCGTGGCGCGTGCGTGGACGCGGCGCGTGGACCAACGCCATGCGCAACGCATTCAGCGCAAACCACAAACCGAAGGCCCGAGTGTCGCGCTCGATCTGCAGTTCGCGCAGGAAGACCTCCTCGGCCGATTGCTGCGCGCGCGTATCGCAAGCCCCAAGGAAGGCGGCCATGCGCAGGTGCAGGATGGCGTTGCTCGGATCTTGCTCCGGCGCGGAGCGCCCCTCGATCCGCTGCCTGACGCGCAGGCGAGCCTCGGCCTCGTCTCGGCCGTGGGCGGCGACGGACGCGTGCGCGTGCGCTGGCGGCTGCCCGAAGGCGAGCGCGCCCTGCCCGCGAGGCTGGCGGTGTTCGTCGGCTCGGATCCGTCAAATTTGCTTAACGAAGAACCTCGCGAAGTGGTCGAGTCGTCGGGTGACGCGCTGTGGAGCGACCTGCCGGTCGATCAACTCCTGCACGCGCGGCTCGCGGCGCGCGACGAAGTGCGCGGGGAGTGGATCGGCTTGGGCCCGGTGCTCGCCTGCCACACCGGCGCGCCGCTGTATGTGGATCCGCTCGGTGGAGACGACACGCTCGATGGCGCGACTCCCGCCTCGGCGCTGCGCGATCTGACGCTGGCGCTGGTGCTGGCGCCCATCTCCGGCAAGCGCGTCGTCTGGGTCGCTGGCGGCGAGCAACTGGCCGTGCAACTGCCCTTGACGACGGGATTGCACCTCGCCGGCGGCTTCGGCCCCGAGTTCGCCCTCGGAAGGCGCGACCCACTGCTCTTTCCCACCAGGCTCGTCGCGGCCGACGATCCCGCGGCGACGGTCGACCCGGCACTCGTGACCTTGGGACCGGGCGAGCCTGGCGCGCTCGCCTCCATCGATGGCTTCCAACTGGCTGGATTGGCAACTACCGGTTCAGGCATCGAGTCCTCGGGCCATGATCTGCAAGCCTGCGGCGTGGCCATCGAAGGTTGCGTGCGGGGCTTCCGCCTGCGCTCCGCGCCCGACGCGCCCGAGACCGAGGTCGTGCTGGCCGAATGTTCGGCGCGCGGAGCGGTCAACGCCGGCCTCTCGGTCGATGGCAGCTTCGACCTCGTGCTCGAGGGCTGCGACTTCGACGGCAACGGCGCGGAAGGCGCCGCGTTGGGCAAGTTGCACGCCCCCGCGGGCGCGTCGATCGCCCTTGTCGTGCGCGGCTGCCGCTTCACGCGCAACGCCCAGGAAGGCCTCGACGCGCAGCTGTCCGCCCCCGCTGGCGCGACGGGGCCGGGTGGCCGCTTCACGCTCGAGCTCGTCGACAACGACTTCGTCGGCAACGCGCTTGATGGCCTGAAGATCGACATCGACTACGAGGCCTTTCCGGCCTGGGACGCGCGCATCGTCGGGCGCGGCTTGTCGGCGCGCGACAACGGACTCTCGGGCGTCAATCTCGACCTCGACGCCGCCTGCAGCGTGTTCCTGCATCGCGTCGCGTCGGCGGCCAACGCCGGCGACGGCATCCGCGTCGCTTCGGAATCGCACGCGGGCTTCGCCACCGTCTCCGCGAGCGCCGCGTGGGGCAACCTGGGAGCCGGCTTGCGCAGCACCTTCGGCAACATCGCCGTGTGCGCGTCGCATTGCGCCTTCGCCGGCAACGCCCAGGGCGGCTTCGTGGCCGAGGCCGCGCGCGGCGTCGCCGTGTCGTGCAGCGCCGATGCCCAGCCGAACGCCTGGGTGGGCGTCGTCGCGCACGGCTGCATCCAAGGCGACGAGCACGACCCGAGCTTGCACGCCAGCTTGCCCATCGACTACGCGCGGGTGGAAGCGCTGGTCGCCGGTGGCGTGCGCCTCGACGCCGCGCCGACCGCGGGCGTCGGTGCATGGTTCGAGTTGGCCGGCGACGAGGTCCCGCGCCAAGTCGTCGCCGCGCCGGGCGCGATCCTCGAACTCGTGCCCGCTCCCGCCGCACGGCGCATGCCCACTGTGGGCTGGTTCCTGCTGGCCGAGGACTCGAACGAGGACTGGCGCGCCACGCCGGGCGGCGGATTGGTGCAAGCGGGTTGGCCGGCGCTCGACGGCGTGCAGCCCGACGCGGGGCCTTTCGGCGCGCCGCTCGGTGGAACGCCAGGGCGCGAGGAGCCGCTCGCCAACATGGCGTTCCACGTCGCGCGCTGCACTCCATCCCCATCCACGCCGGTGTCTCCGGACGCCGTGCTCTCGCTCGAGTTCGCCGGAGGCGCACCCGACCCGACCAGCCTGCCGCTCGGCGTGGCGTGCTTCCGCGGCGCCGCGCCGCTCGCCGCCTTGGTCGGACTCGAATCGGGGCGCATCGTGCTGGCGCCGCCGCCGGGCGGTTGGCGCCCCGACGATCGCGTGGAGCTGCAGGTCGGACTGCGCTCGACAGACGGAAGACCGCTCGCCGCGCCGGTGCTGCTCGTGCTCGACGGACCCTGGGCGCCTCAGTAAAACAAATTTGACAGCATCGACGCTCAGGCCGGCGCCACGTCGACCATGGTCGAGTATTGGACGTTGCCTCCGCCGAGATCCGAGACCTGGCCGGCGACGAGCGCGTTGGCGCCGACGCCCTCCACGAGGTCCTCGCCGCGCGGCAAGCCGTCGATGCGCGCGCAGTCGCGTGGCATGGAATCGTCCGCGGCCGCTTCGAGCACCACCGAACCGTGCGCGTTGGAGAGTCGCGCGCGCGCGCCCACGGCGAGCCCGAGGCGCTCGAGCTCGGCCGGATGCAGGTGCACGCGCGGCCGACCGGCCTTCTGTCGGTGGCGCGCCGAGTGCGAGTAGGTCGAGTTGTGCGTGTGGACGCTCGGCGCGAGCACCAGCCAGTGGCCGCGCTGGTCTCCGCAGGCGTCGTCGGGCGTCCAACTGGCGAGCGCGGGCTGGCCCGCGGCGCGGCAGGCGTCGCTCGACAACTCGACTCGGCCGGAAGGCGTGCCCCGATCGCGCCACGCCAACGGATCCAGCTTGACCGGCTCGCCCGCACGCACGCGCTCGAGCTGCTCGTCCGTCATGCGGCCAGCGCAGCGCGCGACGAAGTCCTCGCACAAGCGTTCGTCGTCGACCTCGTGGCACTCGGGCGGCAAGCCCAGGCGCCGCGCGATGGCGGCGAAGGCCTGCACGTTGCTGCGCGCCTCGCCACTCGGCGCCAAGGCGGGTCGCGCGCGCTGCAGGCGGCGGTGGCCGAAGCTCCTGTACACGTCGTGGTGCTCGAGGAACACCGTCGCCGGCAGCACCACGTCGGCGAGTCGCGCCGTGTCGGTCATGACTTGTTCGTGCACGACGACGAACAAGTCGTCGCGCGCCAGCCCGCTGCGCACGCGGTTCGAGTCGGGCAACACGACCGCCGGGTTGTGGCACCACACGAAGGCCGCGCCGAAGGCGCCGTCCTCCAGCGTGCGGCCCAAACCGACTTGGCTGGTGTGCGCGAGCGGCGCCGAGGCCGGCCGGAGGTCCGGCCGCATGATCCAGTCCTCCGGCAGCTGGAAGTGCTCCCAGCTCTCGTAGTGCAGACGTTCGGCATGCCCGAGGATCGCGCACAAGGAGGCCAAGGCGCGCATGCCCATGGCTCCGTTCCTGCGACGCGTCCAGCCGATGCCGGACTTGATGAACGGCGACCGCGCGCGAGAGAGCAACTCGAACAGGCGCGACACGCGCTCCGGTGCGAGCCCCGTGGCGCGCTCGCAGGCGGCGAGGTCGTGGCCCGAGCGCGCGTGCGCCTCGAACTCGTCGAAGCCAAGGCACTCGGTCCGCGCACGCGAGGCATCGACCGCGCCGCGCTCGAAGGCGAGGCGCGCCAACGCGAGGCACAGCATCGCGTCGCTGCCGGGCCGCACGACGAAGCCCTCGCCGCCGCGCGCCTCGACATCCTTCATCGTGTCGGTGCGCCAGATGTCGACGACGAACGAGCCCGCGCCCGCTTGCTGCGCGCGCCGCAGCGGGGCTTGGATGTGCTGCACGGTGCGCGCCGCGTCGCAACCCCACAATCCCACGAGGTCGCAGCGCTCGACCTCCTCGATGTCGGGGCCGATGCACCGGCCGAGCACGGAGGCGTAGCCCTCCTGCCCGGCCGCGTCGCACACGCCGCCGTCGTGGAAGGTCGCGCCCAAAGCGTGCATGGCGCGCAGCGGGAACTTGCGTTGCACGAGTCCCATCGTGCCGCCGTACCACAGGGCGAGGATGTCGGCCGGGCGCAGGCGCGCCACGCGCTCGCACACGACATCGAGCGCCTCGTCCCAACTGGCGCGCTCCAGCCGGCCACCCTTCCTGACGAGCGGATGCCGCACGCGCTCGTCCGAGGAGCGCAGCTCGTCGTAGAGCATGGTCTTGCCGCACAGCGTGCCGCGCGAATGTCCGTGGCGCGGATCGCCCTTCAACCGCAGCAGCTCGCCATCGTCGCCGACTTCGACGAGGATGCCGCAGGCGTCGGCGCAATCGAGCGGACATGTGCTGGCGATGGTGGGGGCCATGGGATGCGCGCGCGGCTCACTCGACGAAGGACGGGCGCCGCTCGCTCTCCTTGCGCAAGTCGTCCAACAGCCCCTCGCCGGTCGCGACGAGCGTCCCCGCGCCGTCGAAGAACAGCACATGCCCGCGCACCAGTGCTTGCGCGTCGCTGTAGTCGAACCTCGCGTCCACGCCGCGCTGCAGCGGAAGGGAGACCGACACCCCCAACTCCTCCTGCTCGAGTCCGCCCCAAGCCAAGGCCACGCCGTCCTTGGGAAGTTGCCACGCCTCGAGGGGCGCACCCAGGCGACGCAACGCGTCCTCCATCGTGGCCGTGCCGGCGACGAGGGCATGCACCTCCTCGTCGGTCGGGCGCAGGTCGACGCGCTCGCGCGACCAGTCGAGCTGCACGCAGGAGGCGCAGCCCGCGCCGAGCATCAGCGTTCGGACAAGTCCTGCCATGGCATGGCCCAACCCGCGTCGTCCGCCTCGAAGCTCGATCCCATGTGCGACAGGCGGTCATCTTCGTCGAAGAAGAACCACACGCGGTCCGTGCGCGTGTCGCGGTTGACGAAGGTCACCACGATCAACGTCAGGCCGGCGACCTTGCCGTGGCTGTGGTCGTAGCGCCACGCGCTGCGACGGCCGAGCTGGACGACTTCGTTGGGCGCGCCCATGGAGGCGGCCACATCCTTGGCCGTGCTTTCTCCGACGACGAACTTGGACAGGTCGCGACGCGACAGCGGCTCGTTGGTCGAGTCGCGCGCGAGGAAGCACGACGCGCAGCCCAACGCCAGGCACAAGGCGGCGAAGAGGGTTCTCATGGCCTAGTGGTATACAGGAACGCGGGCGCGGAAGCCCGACGACCCCACCGTGCGCATCGGACTCGACCTATCCCCCGCCGCCGGCCACGGCTCGCCCGGGGTCGCCCGCGCGGCGCTCAGCTTGTGCGCGGCGCTCGAACGCCGCGGGTGCGTCGAGGTCGTGCGCCTGAGTCCACCGCCCGGCCGGGGAGTGCGCAGCTGGCGCCACCACGACTTGGCGCGCCTCGCACGCAGCGCCCGCCTCGATGCGCTGCACTCGTTCACCAGCGCCTTCCCGTTGTGGGCTCCGTGCCGCCGCGTGCAGACGGTCCACGAGCTGCCTTGGTTGCATGGTGAGGCCGAGAACGCCGGCCTGCGCCATCGCGTGTGGGCGCACCTGGGCGCGCGCCTGGCGGACCTCGTCGTCACCATGACCGAGACCGTGGCGGCGGAGCTGCGCGAGGACTGCCGTCCCGCGCGACTGGCCGTGGTGCCCTGGGGCGTATCTCCCGGCATCGAGCGCGACGCGACGCTGGTCGAAGCCCTCGGCGCGCGGCGACGCGGCTATGTGCTGGTGCCCGGGGGCGCGCGACCGAAGAAGCAGGCATCGGCGGTGCTGGCTGCGTTCGCGACATGCGACGAGCTTGCTCGCGCGGAACTCGAACTCGTCGTCACGGGCGCCGACCAATCGAGCGCGGGACAGTCGGCCGCGGAGCCGCGCGACGCGCGCTTGCGGTCGGTGGGCGTGGTCGACGAGCCCAGCATGGAGGCGCTCGTGCAGCACGCCGCCTGCGTCGCCGTGCCTTCCTTGAGCGAGGGCTGGTCGCTGCCCGTGCTCGAGGCGTTGGTGCGCGGCGTGCCGGTGGTGGTGCCGGCGGGCAGCGCGCAAGCCGAGGTGGCGGCGGAGGGTGGAGTGGTCGCCGCGTCGCGCGCGCCGGACGAATTGGGACGCGCGCTCACGCGAGCCGTCGCCGAGCGCGACGATCCGAAGCGCGTGGCGGCGCGGCGCGCCGTGGCCGCGCGACGCAGCTGGGACGAGAGCGCGCGACGCATGGAGGAGGCATGGCTTTCGCTCCGCTGAAGCGCGCGCCGCGCGTCCTGGTGCTCGGCACGGTGCTCGGCCAGCCGCAAGGCGGCGTGCGGCGCCACAACGCCGAGTTGCTGCCGCGCGCGGCGCGCCCCCTGGCCGAGGGTGGCGGCTCGCTCGCGGTGCTTTGCGGACGCGAAGCACCGGCCTGCGACCTTCCGGGCGTCGAGCTCCTGCCGGGCTCGGCGCCGGCGCGTCCCGTGGTGCTGCGCGCGGCGCTCGAGGCGCGCGAGTGCACGCGGGCCCTGCGCGCGGCCGAATCGGACGGTCGGCCATTCGACCTCGTCCACACGGCGCACCTGCCACCGCCGGACTGTCAACTTCCCTTGACACTGCTGGTCCACGACCTGCGCGGCTTGGACGCGCGCGTCGCCAGCATGCCGCGGCGCTTGGCGGCGCGCACGGCCTACGCGCGCGCCAAACGCGCCGCCGCGCTGTGGATGGTGGTCAGCGCCGCGGTCGGACGCGAAGTCGCGAGCCTGCTCGGGGTTCCGGAGCAGCGCATCCACCTCGTCGGCAACGGCGGCGACCACTTCGCCCCCCTGCCGCGCTCCGCGCGGAGCGACGCGCCGATCCTGGTGGTTGGCCACATCGAGCGCCGCAAGAACCTGGAGGTGCTGTTGCGCGCCTTGGCGCTGGACCAATCGCTGCCGCGGCTCGTCGTGCACGGCGCGGCGAAGGACGACGAGGACCAGCGCTTGCGCGCCTTGGCGGAGAGCCTGGGCGTGGCGGCGCGCATCGAGTGGCGCGGCATCGTCGCCGAGTCCGATCTGCCGGTGCTCTACGCCCAAGCCGGGGTCGTGTGCGTGCCGTCCTTCGTCGAGGGATTCTCGCTGGTGGCGTTGGAAGCGCAACTGGCCGAGGCCCCGCTGTGCGCCGCGGACATCCCGGCGTTGGCGGAGATCGCGCCGCGCGCCAGCCGCTTCGCGCCGGACGACGCCGCCGGCTGCGCGCGCGCCTTGCGCGCGGAACTGCGGCGCGATCCCGCGGAATCGCGTGAAGCGCGCCAAATCGCCGCCGAGCGCACTTGGGACGCCTGCGCGCGGCGCCTGGTGGACGGTTGGGCCTTGGCGGCCGCCGGCGCCCGCGCCTAGGCCGGCTCCAGCGCGGACTGCGTTATGTTTACTTTACACATCGCCCTCCATCCGCGGGCCGCCAGCCACAGCCATGCTCAGCCGTCTTCGACCGGCGGCTCGACCTCGCCGTCGGCCTCCGCACCCGCCGCCGCACCACCGCCAGCCCCGCGCAACCAAGCACCGCCGCGGAAGGCGAGGGCGAAGACGGCCGCGAACAAGACCAAGGCCACCGCGATCGCCGCGGCCTTCATCCAACCCGGAAGCTGCGCGAAGTCGCCCTGCGAGAGGCCCGCGGCCTGCTCGTGGCGGGAGTACTGCAAGATGCCGCGCGTCGCCGCCGCGGACGCGCGCTCGGGACGGCGATTCGCCGGTTCGCGCGCCAGCGCGGCCGCTTGCGCCGCCCCGACTCGCCGCGCAGGGGCTGCTTGCTCGTGCCCTGGCCGGTCGGACTCGGACCGGCTTGGCTCGGACAGGTCCAAGTCCGGCAACTCGAGATCGAGCTCCTCCAACGGCAAGTCCAACTCGGGCCCGGACACGGAGTCCTTCGCGACGCGATAGAGCACCCGCACATCGCCGAGCTTGAACTCGTCGCCGGAGCGCAGCAGAGCCTCGGACACGCGCCTCGCGCCCAGCCACACGCCGTTGCGCGAGGACTCGTCCACCACGCGCAAGCCCTCCGCCTCCAGCTCGAGTCGCGCGTGGCGCCGCGACACGCTGGCGTCGGCCACCACGAGATCGCACTCGCCCGCCAAGCGCCCGACGACGGTGGTCGCCTGCAAGGGGACGACGCGGCCCTGCAGCGGGCCGCAGAGGAACTCGAGCTGGTGCGTGGATCCGGGCGAGGCCATGTGCGTGGACTAGCGTAGGAAGCGCAGCGCCCGGATGGGATGGTCCCCTGCGCGTAGTCGGTCCTGCGGGCGACGATCCCGACCGCCACTCGTGCTCCGCACGGCGCTAGACTGCGAGGCCGGAGGATCGCCACGCATGCAAGTCACCAGCCGCGACTGGATCGATCGACTCGGACTCGCACCCCATCCAGAGGGAGGTTGGTATCGCGAGACCTTCCGCTCCCTCGAAATGGTGACGACCTCCGACGGACGCCGACGCTCCGCCTTGACGCTGATCCACTACGCGCTCCTCGCCGGCGAGACGAGCGCTTGGCACCGCGTGGCGGGCGACGAAGCGTGGATCCACTGCGCCGGCGAGCGGCTGGAGCTGACCATCGTCCACCGCGACCTGTCGAAGGTGGAACGCGTGCACCTCGGGACGGACGCGCAGCCCCACCACGTCGTGCCGGCCGGCGCCTGGCAGATGGCGCGCAGCCTCGGGGCCGGGAGCCTCGTCTCGTGCAGCGTCGCCCCGGGCTTCGAGTTCGCGGACTTCGAGCTGCTGCGCGACCGGCCCGAGGTGCAGGCGGAGTTCCGGCGCAAGTACCCGCGGCTCGCCTGACCGACGCGCTCGCGAGGGTAGACTCCCGCCTGCCTTGGAATCACCCGCCTTCCGCGCACGACATCTCGAGCACGCCTACGCGCGCGGACTGTTCCGCGCCGCGGTTCCGACGCTGTGCGGATTGGACTTCGAGTGCGCGCGCGGCAAGGTCCTCGCGCTCGCCGGCCCCAACGGCTCGGGCCAGAGCACGCTGCTCAAGCTGTGCGCCGGACTCGAGTCGCCGCGCGCGGGCTTGCTCGAAGTGCTGGGCGGCGATCCGCGCGAGCCGGGCGTCGCGCGTCGCATCGGCCATTGCCCGCAAGCAGCGGCTTGGCCCGGCGACTTGTCGTTCCTCGGCGCGTTGGAACTCGCTGGCGCGCTGCGCGGCCTCGGTCGCGACGCGCGCCGACGCGCGCGGGAACTGCTCGATGAGGTGGGGCTCGGGGCGCAGGCCAAGCAGGCCATCGCGCGCGGCTCCGGCGGCATGGTGCAGCGCTTCGCCCTGGCGCAAGCCTTCCTCCACGAGCCGGAGCTGCTGTTGCTCGACGAGCCCACCGCTGGGCTCGACGCCGAGGGCTTCGAGGCCTACTCGGCGTTGCTCGCGCGCGCCAAGGCGCGTGGCGCCACCATCGTCGTGGCCTCCCACCTGCCGTCCGATCTCGGCGCGGGCGCCGACGAGCTGGTCGTGCTGCTGGCGGGACGCGTGGCGGCACGCGGGGCGCCGCACGAACTCGTCGCGCGCGACGGCCTGCTCGGCTTGTACGCGCGACTGCGGCGGGAGCAACCTTGAACTCGGCCGGTTGGATGGCGCTGGCGCGCTTGCAAGCGCTGCGCTGCGCGCGTTGGCCGGTGTTGGCGCTGGTCTGCGTGGTGGCGTGGTTGGCGCGAGGCGCCTTCGACCGCGCCAACACGCCCTTCGCCGGAACAGCGGCATCCACCCTCGAGACCGACATGCTGGCGCGCCATGGGGCCTGGTGGCTGGTGCTCGTCGCGTTGGCGCCGGCCTTCGCATGGCTGGCGGCCGGCGCCTCGCACACCGCGTTGGGACGAGAGCGACCGCTGCTCCTGGCGTCGGGGGCCAGCCCCTTGCTCGTGCTGGGCGCGACGGCGCTGGGCGTCGCCGCGGCGGGCGCGCTGGCGCTGGCGCTGGCGGGCGCGAGCATCGAGTCCGG
>SXXH01000081.1 GCA_005789645.1 Planctomycetia bacterium | reverse complement strand
GCGCGAGGACGGCCAGCGCAAGCAAGGTGGACTCGAGCGTTGGCTGGGAGTGCGCGGCGCCGCCCTGCTCGGCGGCATCGCCTTGGCGATCGCTGGTTGGTTGTTCGTCCAATACTCGATCGAGCATGGACTGCTTGGCCCGCGCGCGCGCCTCGCCATTGGCGCCGGAGTCGGACTATCGGCGCTGGTGCTGTCGGCCTCGCTGGCCCGACGCGGCTACGCGCTGCTTGCCAACGCCATCCACGCCGGCGGCAGCGTGGGCCTCTTCGCCGTGGCTTGGGCCGCGCACATGCTCTACGGGCTGGTCGGCTTGCCGCTTGCCTTCGGCGCGATGTGCCTCGTGACCGCGGCCAGCGCATGGATCGCGTTGAAGCGCGATTCGCAACTCGTCGCGGTGGTCGGACTCGTGGGCGGCTTCGCCACTCCGCTCGTCCTCTCGCGCGGCGGAAACCATCCGGTGGAGCTCTTCGGCTATGTGCTGCTGCTCGACCTGGCCTTCTTGTTCGTGGCCACGCGCCGACGTTGGCCGTCCGTGGCCACGCTCGGCGTGCTGGGCACGGCGTTGCTGCAAGGACTGTGGATCTTCCTGCGCGCCGAGCCCGGACAAGGTGGCCTCGCGCTCGTCGTGCTCGGCTTGTTCGCGCTGCTCTTCGCCCTCTTCGGCTTGGTGCGCGCCGACCAGGACCAGCGTGGGTTCGCGTTCACGCGCGCGGCGGCGCTGATCCTGCCCTTCGCCTTCGCGGCCTGGTTCGCCCATGATGCGCGCTTCGGGCCGGACTTGTGGCCGGTCGCCTGCCTGGCCGCATTGTTGGCCACGGCCGCGCATGTGGTGTCCGCGCGCGGCGGACATCCCCAACTGCCCGTCGGCGCCGCGGCCGGTGGTGCCGCCTTGCTGGCGGCGTGGCTCGCCGGACGCGAGTTTCACTTGAGCACCGGCGCAGGATGGCAACTGTGCCTCGCCATCGCGGGATTGTCGCTCCTGCACGCGCTGGGTCTCGAGCACGCGGGGCGCGCCGGCGAGACTCCACGCCGCGAGGCGGCGCGCTTGGCCGCGTCGGTCCATGTGCTGCCGAGCCTGTGGCTCTTGTGGCCCGCGGCCTTGCGCGCTCGGGAGATGCCGATCGAAGGCCTGGGCCTCGTCGCGTTGGCGACCGGGCTCGTCCTGCTGCGCCGGTTGGCGCATGGCGGCCGCGCCTGGTGGACGGTGGCCGGCTTCGCGTTGGCGGGAGCGGCGATGTCGATGTGGAGCGCCAAGCACGACGACCTCGAGGACGCGCGCATGATGCAGCCGCTCGCCTATGCGTCGTCGCTCGTGGCGCCCGTGCTCGCGCATGCCGTCCTGGCCGCGTTCCTCGTCGCCGGCAGGCTGCGCATCGCGGCCCTCGCCGTGGCGCTCGAGTTCGCCTGCGTGGCCTTCGGCCTCGTGGCGGCGCGTGGCTTCGCGGTCGGCACGCCGGAGCTCGGAGTGGTCGCGTTGTTGGTGGCGGCCTGCGCGACCTTGCTCCTCGTGCTGCGCGCGGCCTCGCGCCTGCCGCATGCGCTGGTCGCCCTTGCGACCTTGACCTCCATGGTGTCGCTCGGCCGCGAGGTCGACGCGCAAAGCCTGCGTGCCCTGCTCTTGGTCGCCACCGCGTTCACCCTCCCGGCGGCGTTGGTCGCCTGCGCGCTCGACGCCTGCGCCTGGACTCGTCGCGGCTGGGCCGTGCAGTGGTTCGCCGCCGCTTGGATCGTGGCGCCCTTGGCGCAGCGGCACTGGTCGCTCGCGCATGCCGGCTGGCCGCTGCTCGCGTGGGGCGCGCTGGCGGGCTTGCTCGCGTTGGCGGCTCGCGCGCGGGGGAGGGATCCGCACGCCTGGCTCGCTGCGGGGCTCCTGTGCGCGGCCTTCGGCGTCTCGCAAGCGCGCGGCGAGTGGAGCGTGGGCCCGGCCCTGGCCTTCCACGCGCTCTTCGTCGCCGTGGCTTGGCATCGCTCGCGCCACGTCCCGCACGCTTGGTTGGCGGGCATGGTCGCCGCGCTGGCGACCGCGGCGTTGCTCGCGCAAGCCTCGCACGCGAGCTTCGACGAAACGCGCATCCTGTGGAACGCCAACGCGTGGAACCTGCTGTTGCCGGCGGCGTGCCTCGCCGCCGCGGGCTGGCTGCTGGCGGACGCGTCCTCGCGCATCCCCGCCTCGTGCGCGGCGGTGGGGGCGATCGTGGCGGTCTTCGCGTGGGTCAACGCCGAAATCATCGACGGCTACGCATTCGAGGCCGTGCGCTTCGTCGGCTTGTCGCGCCTGCCGCAGCGCGACCTGATGTTGTCGATCGCGTGGGCGGCGTATTCGCTGCTGCTGCTCGTCTTGGGCCTGCAGGCGCGCCTCGCCGCAGCCCGTTGGGCGAGCCTCGCGTTGCTGCTGCTCACCATCGCCAAGGTGTTCCTGCTCGATCTCGGCCGCCTCGACGGCCTGTGGCGCGCGGCCAGCATGCTGGGCCTCGCGCTCTCGTTGCTCCTCGTGTCGTTCCTCTACCAACGCTTCGTCTTCAGGAAGCCGGAGGTCGGCTGAGATGCGTCGTCGCCGACTGGGCCGCAGTTCGCTCGAGGTCCCGGTGGTCGTCTTCGGCGCCTGGGCCGCAGGTGGCTGGGCGTGGGGTGGCGTCGACGAGGACGAGGTGGTGCGCGCCATGCAGGCCTCGATCGACGCGGGAGCCGACGCCATCGACACGGCTCCGGTCTACGGTTTCGGGCTGTCCGAGCGGCTCGTGGGGCGCGCCATTCGCGGCCGCCGCGACCAAGTCGTCGTGATGACCAAGCTCGGCCTGCGTTGGGACGACGAGCACGGCGCCTTGTGGTTCGAGACGACCGACCAGGACGGCGTCGCGCGCGCGGTGCGGCGCGATGCGCGCCCCGAGTCCGCGCTCCACGAGGTGCGCCGGAGCCTCGCGCGACTCGGCGTCGAGCGCATCGACCTGCTGCAGGTGCACTGGCCCGACGCGGCGACGCCCATCGAGGACACCATCGGGGCGCTGCTCGAGTTGCGGCGCTCCGGCGAGGTGCGCGAGATCGGCTTGTCGAACCACGGGCCGGACTTGATGCGTCGCGCGCAGGCGACCCTGGGCGACGCGCCCTTGGCTTCCAACCAGCCCAAGTACAGCCTGTTGGCGCGCGAGATCGAGGCGGAGCTCCTGCCTTGGTGCCGCGACGAGGATGTCGGCGTGCTGGCCTACTCGCCGCTCGAGCAGGGTTTGCTGTCCGGCTGCGCGCCAGCGTCAAGAAAATTTGACAAAAGCGACGGCCGTCATCGCCGCCCGACCTTCGAGGACGCCAACCGCGCCAAGGTCAACTCCGTGGTGGAGTCGACCCTGCGTCCGATCGCCGAGGCGCGTGGCGCGACCTGCGCCCAAGTCGCGCTCGCCTGGGTGGTGGCCCAACCCGGCGTGACGGCCGCCATCGCCGGCGCGCGCAGCGTGGCCCAGGCTCGCGAGAACGCGCAGGCGGGCGATCTCGAGTTGACGCCAACGGAGTCGGCGCGGTTGCGGGCGGCCTTCGGGGCGCTCGAGCTCGGCGCCGCCGCGCGCGGCGGTTGGTGGTCGCGCCTGCGGCGCTGGCTGCGTTCGGTCTGAGGCCCAGGTCAGCCCTCGGCGAGCCAGTCGCCGAAGCGCGGCTGGCGCGCCGCGCGCTCGCGCAAGGCCTGCCAGCGCTTGGCCACCGTGTCCTTCTGCAAGCCGAGTCGCGTTCCCGCCTCGGAATAGCTCAAGCCCTCGAGTCCGATGTGGACGAAAAGCGCATGCTCGTCCTCGCCCAACGTCCGCGCCCACTCGAGCAGCGAAGACACGCCCTCGTCGCGCGCAAGGCGCCGCGACAGCGCCGTGGCTCGATCGGGCGCGGCGTGCACCACTTCGTGTCGCGCGGTCGTGCCCGCGTCGGCGGCCGAGTCGCGACGGCTCCTGCGGGCGCACTCCAGGACGACGTTCTTGGCGATGCGGAAGGTCCACGCGCGGAACGACGCGGCCTCGGGATCGTAGGTCTCGAAGCTGCGCCAGGCGCGGCACCAGGTCTCCTGCACCACGTCCATCGGCTCGATGGAGCCGCGCAGCTTCGCGCCCACCTTCAGCTCCGCCCAAGCCACCAACGCAGGGGCCACGCGTTCGCACAACTCGTCGAAACGCGAGGAGTCCTGGCGCGCGGCGCGCGCCAACGATCGAGTCAAGTCGTCGGGTTCGGGTTGCTGCAAGCCGAAGTGGGCGCCGGCGCGGCGGCGACGCTTCCATCCTAGCCGAAGTGGCGCGCGCCGCGGGCGCACCCGGTGGTTGGTGGGGCAGTATGCTGTGGATCGTGTCGCGACCCCTTCGCCACGACCAGCCGGCCGACCCGCACTTGGCGGACGTGCACGACTTCCTCGAGCTGCACGAACTCGACGCGGAGCGCGGCGTGCTCCGCCCGCTGGAGGAATGGTTGCGGCGCTTCCCCGGCAGCGAAGCGGCCATCGCCGCCGAATGGCTCGAGCTGCAGCGCGCATCCACGCCCGAAGACGCGCCCCGGGCGCGCATCGAATCCGGCGAGGGCCGGACGCTGGTCGGGCCGTACGAACTGCTGCGCGAGCTCGGACGCGGCGGCCAGGGCGCCGTGCACCTCGCGCGCGACACGCGCCTCAAGCGCGAGGTGGCGCTCAAGATCCTCGCGGGTTCGCTCGACGGGCTGCAGTCGATCACCATCGAGCGCCTGCGCCGCGAGGCCGAGGTCATCGCGCGACTCGACCACCCTTCGTTGTGCGCGATCCTCGACGCGGATCTGGGTGCTTCGCCGCCGTGGATCGCCATGCGCCTCGTGCCGGGCGAGACGCTGGCCTGCGTGCTGGCGCGCGCGCGCCAAGGTGGAGCGGCGCAGTCGGGCGGCATGCTCTTCCCGCCGGCCAACGCCACCCAGGTGCGCGCGGTGTGCGCCTTGTTCGAGCGCGCTGCGCGCGCGCTGCACGCCGCGCACGAGGCGGGCGTGGTGCATCGCGACTTCAAGCCCGGCAACCTGATGGTCGATCCGGACGGGCGGCCGGTCGTCCTGGACTTCGGCATGGCCGAGGATCGCACGAGCGATCGGCAGCTGACCGTCCAAGGCGATGTGCACGGAACGCCGGACTACATGGCGCCGGAGCAGGCCGAGGGCCGGCGCGACGAAGTCGATGGTCGCGCCGATGTGTGGGCCCTGGCCACCAGCCTGCACGAGGCGTTGACCCTCGAGCGTCCGTGGAGCAGGCCCACCTTGCCGGCCACCTTCCAGGCGATCCTCTCAGAACCCGCGCCGCGCGCCGGCGCGGCCAACGCGGCCGTGCCCCGCGATCTCGAGGTGGTGCTCGCCACCGCGCTCGAGAAGGACCCGGCGCGGCGCTACGGCAGCGCGCTGGATTTCGCCGAGGATCTGCGCCGCGTGCGCGAATTCGAGCCGATCCACGCTCGACCCGCGGGGCCATTGCTGCGCTTCGCGCGTTGGACGAGGCGCCATCCGCGCATCGCGGCCGCGACCGTGGGCGCGTTCTTGGCGCTGTCGGCCGGCCTGGGAGCGGCGCTGCACTTGTTGGCGCGCGAGCGCGACGCGCTTTCGAACTCGCTCGGGCGGCACTTGGCGCAACGCAGCGCCATGTTGGCGCAGGAGGACAGCGCGCGCGCGCACATCCTCGGCGTCGAGGCGGTCCAGCGTTCGCCCAACTGGCTCTCGCGCGGCGCGCTGTCGCAGGCCTTGGACGGCAACTTCCTCGAGCGTCGCTTCCTGCAACCACCTCCAGCTCGCAGCTGCGTCGCGCTCGCGCTCGATGCGGCCGGGGCGGCGTGCGCCTTGGCCTTCGACGACGGCACGGTGCGCATCGTGCGCCTCTCGGACGGAGTCGATGTCGCCATGCGACGCTTCGAACCGCCGCCCGTCGCGCTGGCCTTCGACGAAGCGAGCGGCGAGTTGTGCCTCGCGCAAGGCTCCGGAGCGCGCATCGTGGGCGCGTCGGACCTCGCCGACAGGTCCGTGGTCGAGCTGGGCGTCGAGGTGCAGCACGTGGCGCGCGCCGCCGGCCGTTGGATCATCGCCGCGGGCGCTTGGAGGGCGCTCGTCGATGGCGCGCCGGTCGACTTGGCGCCCTTGCGTGGTCGCGCGCGGCGCGTCGAGCACGCCGGGGGGCGAGTCCTGCTCGTGGACGACGGCGCCACCCTGCTCGAGGCCGCGCAAGGCGGGACCATGGTGGTCGCTTGGTCGACGCCGCGTTGCCTCGCGGCCACGCTGGCGCCGCGCGGCGACTTGCTCGCTTTGTCGCGCGCAGACGGCACGCTCGAGGCATTGAGGGTGGACGCCTGGGCTTCGTCCCCGGGCTCCGTGCGACTCGATCCTCCCGCCACCACGCTGGCCTTCGGGTTGGGCGGCGAGCGCCTCGCGGTCGCAAGCCGCCAAGGCGAGGAAGGCCGCGCCTGGATCCTCGACTTGCGCACCTTCGGCCTGCAGCCGCTCGTCGGCCATGGTGGTCGCGCGGTGCAGGCGCTGTGCGCCACGAGCGACGGTTCGCGCGTGTGGAGCGCCGGCCACGACAACAGTCTGTGCCTGTGGGACTTCGCCACCGGTCGCGAGATCGCGCGCAGCTGGTCGCCCAAGCGCACGCTCGAGCTGCTCGCCACGGCCGACGGCCGTCGCATCCTCGAGCGATCTTCGGGCGCGCAGGTGCAGGTGCACCATGCCGGTTCCCGGTCCGACGCGCTGCTGCTGGGAGGCTTGCGCGGCGCTGTGCGGATGGCGGGCTTCGCCGGAGCGCCCGGCGCGGAGCGCGCGCACGCGGTGGACGCCACCGGAGAACTGCGCGTGTGGGACGCGACCGACGGCCGCGAGCTCGGGCGCGCCGGTGGCGGATCGGTGCTGCGCGCCGCCGCCCGCGACGCGGCGCGCACGCATGTCGCCACCTACGACG
>SXXH01000080.1 GCA_005789645.1 Planctomycetia bacterium | reverse complement strand
TGATGACGCCCACGGCCATGTCGACGACATTTCCGCGCAGAGCGAACGTCTTGAATTCCTGGAGCATTCCCATGATCTGGTTCCTGGCTTGGGGCTGGTGGTTGGACTCAGAAGCTCCAGCCGACGCCCAGCGTCAGCAGGCGGTCGGTCGATCCGACGCCATCCGGCGGCGTGTTGTCGTAGTTCAGGGTGAACTGCAGTTGCGCGTACATCTGCTCCGACAAGCTCGTCTTGACCTTGGTGTCGATCTTGGCGAAGTAGTCCTCGGCATCCTCGAGGCTCGGGAACGCCTCGATGCTGTTCTCGAGGCTGGTCTTCTCGTTGAACTGCTTGACGATGTTGTTCGCGAGGCGCGCGGCGGGGTACTCGTCGTCCTCATCATCGTAGCGGTCTTCGCTGAAGTAGGTCAGGCCCACTTCCGAGCTCCACTTGAACGCCTCTTCCTCGCGCCATTGGAAGCCGACGCCCGCGCCGACGTAGGCGCGCAGCTTCAAGTCGGCGAACAGGTCGTTGTCCACGCCAGCGATGCCGTTGTAGTAGATCTCCTTCGTGGCGAAGTAGTCGTACTTGAGGCTGGCGCCGCTCTTGCGCGCGGAAAGCTGCTCCTCCTGCTCCGCGTAGTTCCAGTACGCCTTGCCCGTCCAACGGTCGTTCTCGCCGCGCCGCTCGGCGTCGCCGGAGGCGTTGATGCTGGTCGTCTCCGTGTTGCCCGACGCGGTGCTGGCGCCCAGCGTCACCGAACCGGTCCACTTGATCTCGGCGGGTGCCGTGGTCGCGGCGTCCTGCGGCACGAGGGCCAGCGGAGCGGTCGCGGCGGCGGGTTGGGACAAGAGAGCGGGAAGGAGGAACAAGGCTGCGGTCATGTGCATCACTCGAGGGTTGGTGGGGGGGGGCGCTGCTCGCGCCAATGCCGACTAGTATGGCAATCGAGCACTCCGGCTGTCCAATGGCGTCCGCCCCTGGAGGCGACAGTGCCGTATTCTGGGCTGCGATGTCACGCGCGCACGACAGGCAGCACGCTCGATGCAGGTCCACCTTCCTGCTGACGGCGACGCTTTGCGTCCTCTTGCACGGTCCTCTTGCGCTCGCGCAACGCGGCGATCGCCAAGGCGAAGCGCAGCCTGACCTGCCCGTCGAGTCGCGTCCGCCGCCGTCGCCGTTCCTTGCGCCGGATGAAGCCGCGGGACGCTTCGCGCTCGAGCCAGGTTGGCGCATCGACCTCGTGGCCGCCGAACCGTTGATCGAAGCACCCGTGCAGGCGGCCTTCGACGGCGATGGTCGCTTGTGGGTGGTCGAGATGCGCAGCTACATGCCGAACATCGACGGACGCGGCGAGACCGAGCCGAACGGGCGCGTCTCCGTGCTGTTCGACGACGACGATGATGGCCGCATGGACCGCGCGACGCGCTTCCTCGAGGGGCTCGTGCTGCCCCGCTCCATCGCCTTCGCGCGCGACGGGGTGCTGGTCGTGGCGCCGCCGCAGGTGTTGTTCTGCCGCGACGTTGACGGGGACTTCGTCGCGGACGAGCGCGTGGTGGTCGACTCCGGCATCGAGGGCATCGCCAGCCCCGAGTACGGCCCCAACGGCCTGCTCCACGCGCGCGGCGCCTGGCTGTGCGCCAACCACGACCGCGCCTACGCGTGGAGGAACGGAGCCTGGACGACCCTGCGCGCCGCCGGCGGAGGACAGTACGGCATCACGCGCGACGAAGCCGGGCGCGTCCTCTACAACACGAACTCCGACCTCCTGCGCGGGGATCTGGTCGATGGGCTCGTCCTGGCGCGCAACCCGCACCTCGATCGCGGGCCGCTGCTCAACGCCGCCATCGCGCGCGACCAGGCCGTGCATCCGGCGCATCCGACTCCCGGCGTCAACCGCGCCTACCGCGATGGTTGGCTGCGGGACGGGCGCATCCAGCGCGCCGACGCGGCGTGTTCGCCGCACGTCGCGCGCGGCGACGCCATCCCGCCGACGGCGCGCGGCGACGTGTTCGTGTGCGAACCCGCCGGGAACCTCGTCAAGCAACTCGAACTGGTGGCGCCCGCCGCGGGCGGCTTCGCGATCGAGGCGCGCCACGCGCTGCCCGGCCGCGAGGTGCTGGCCTCGACCGACGAGCGCTTCCGCCCCGTGTCGCTGTGCGATGGACCGGATGGCGCCTTGTACGTGGTCGACATGCACCGTGGGGTCATCCAGCACAAGAACTTCGTCACGAGCTTCCTGCGCCGCCAAGTGATCGAGCGCAAGCTCGAAGCACCGCTCGACGCGGGTCGCATCTGGCGCCTCTCGAAGGCGGACGAGGGCGCGCGCTTGCGGCCGCGGCCGTTGTCGGGCTTGCGCTCCGACCAACTGCTGGCCTTCCTCGACTCGGAGAACGGCTGGACGCGCGACGCGGCGGCGCGGCTGCTGGCGCAAGACGACTTCGAGCGCGGTCCACTGGTCGACAAGCTGCGCGCGGCCGTGGGCGACGAGTCGCCGCGCAAGCGTCGCTTGGCGCTCGAGCTGCTCGACGAGCTCGACGCGGTGGGACAAGCGTTGCTCGTCTCGGCGCTCTCCGATCGCGATCTCGAGGTGCGCCTCGCCGCCACGCGCGCCTGGCGCAAGCCGCTCGAGCGCAACGAAGCTCCCATGCTCGGCCACTTGCTGCAGCATCTGCGCGCCAAGGAGGAGCGCTTGCGCTGGGAGGCGTGGGCCACGCTGTCGGGGCGCATCGACCTCGCCGCCGCCATGGGGCCGCTCTTGCGCGACGCCTCGGATCCCGAGCTGCGCCGCGTCGCGTTCTCGGGTTGGCCCGGGCGCGCCGTCGACTTGTTCGAGGCTTGCGTGCGCGTGCTCCTGATGAAGGACCACGCGACCTGGGACGAAGGTCAAGGTCGGCGCGAGGCCATCCACGAACTGGCCTTGCTGGCGGGACGCGAGCGCCAGGCGGTCGATCTGATGAAGCTCGTCGACATCTACGCCACTCGCACCGACCTGCCGCAGTGGTTGCGCTTCGCCATGGTCGACGGGCTCTTGGCGACGAGCGCCAAGCGCCTGCACGCGCTGCCCTCCGAGCCGCGGCGCTTCCTCGCGCATCTCGCTTCCGCCGAGGGCCTCGAGCGCGCCAAGGCCGAGGAACTGCACGGCAGCGTCTCGTGGCCGGGCCGCGCCGACCTCGCCGACCACCAAGCGCCACGAGCGTTGAGCGCGGACGAGGCGCGGAGCTTCGACGAAGGCCGTCGCGTCTACGGCGCCATCTGCTCCGCTTGCCACCAACCCTCGGGCGCGGGCGAGCCGGGCAAGGCGCCACCGCTGCTGGATTCGCCGCGCCTGCTGGGCGACGCTCGCATCGCCGCGCGCATCGTGCTGGGCGGATTGGAAGGACCGCTCGAGTCGCATGGCCGCGAGTGGGACCTGGCGATGCCGGCCTGGAACGGGTCGGACGTGGAGGTGGCCGCGGTGCTGACCTATTTGCGTCGCGAGTGGGGCCACGCGGCGGATCCGGCGACCACCGCCTCCGTGGCGCAAGCGCGCGCCGACGGCGTGGCGCGCGGCAAGCCTTGGACCGCGCGCGACGTCGGCGTGCTCGAGGGCATTGGAGGCGCAGCGCTCCTGGCTCGCGGACTCGACGAGTTCGAGCGACACGGCGACGCGGCGTGGTCCATCGTCGACGGCGTGCTGGTCGGCAAGGTAGCCGGTGGCGCGCAGAGCTTCCTCGCCACGCGCTCCGCGCACGGGGACTTCGAGCTCGAGGTCGACGTGCGTCTCGCCGTGGCTGGCAACAGCGGCATCCAAGTGCGTTCGCGCGCGATCGATGGTCGCGTGCGCGGACCGCAGGTCGAGATCGATCCTTCGCCGCGCGCTTGGTCGGGAGGCCTGTACGACGAAGGACGGCGCGGTTGGTTGGCGAACCTAGCGGAGCGCGAGGAGGCGCGCGCCGCCTTCAAGCCGGGCGAGTGGAACCGCTATCGCATCGAGGCGCGCGGCCCGCGGTACCGCGTGTGGGTCAATGGCATCGAGACTTGCGACGCGCTCGACCCCATCGACCTCGAGGGCTTCCTCGCCTTCCAGGTGCACTCCGGCAAGCAAGGCGAGATCCACTGGCGCGATCCGCGACTCGTCGACTCGGGTGCGCGCGAGTGGCGCGCCGTGGATCTGTCGCGGCCGCTCGAGTTCGGCGGCGCGGAGGAGGTGCTGCGCCTTGCGTTGGCGGGCGAGGGTGCGCGCCTTCTTGCGCGTTGCGCCGATCCCTCCGCCATGGAAGGGGCCGCGGAGGTCGTGGTCGGCGTGCGCGCCTCGGCGGCGGGACTGGCGCTCGACTTCGATGCGCTGCCGAAGCCGCCGGAACCGCGCGCCGACGGGCACGAGTGGCATCTGACCATCCTCGGCGAACGCGTGGCGCTGCACCGCGATGGCGTGCGTCTCGTGGACGTGGTCGTGCCCGGGCTGCCGACGGCAGGGACATTGAGCTTCGAGCCCGGGGACGCCAAGCTGCTTGCCGCCCATCGCATGGCCCACCGCTGACGAGTAGTCGCATGAACCACGCACGATTCCTGCCGGCCTTGTTGCTGGCCTCCGCCGCCTGTCGCTCCACGCCGCCGGAGAGGCCCGACCTCGAAGTCGTGCGCGAGTGGTTGTGCGGTTCGTTCTCCTCGCAGGCCCAGGCGCAGGCGAGCGGCGGCGAGTTCCTCGACATCCGCTTGCGCGTCGTGCCGATCTGGACCACGCGCGACGACGGTCCGTGGCTCTATGTCGAGCAAGCGAGCGCCACGAAGCTCGACAAGCCGTATCGCCAGCGCGTCTATCGCCTTCGCGCGGCGGGCGACGCGGTCGTCAGCGAAGTGCACGCCTTCGCGGCCGAACCGCTGCGCTGGGCCGGCCAGTGGAAGGACCCGTGGGCCTTCGACGCCATCACGCCCGCGGACCTCGTCGAACGCGCTGGTTGCGCGGTCGTCGTGAGGCGCGTCGCCGAGGACGCCTTCCTAGGGGCCACGCTCGACAAGGACTGCCCCAGCGAGCTGTCTGGCGCGACCTGGGCCAGCAGCGAGGTGCGCCTCGAGGCCATCGGCATGAGCTCGTGGGACCGCGGCTACGACGCCGAGGGCAAGCAGGTCTGGGGGTCGACCAAGGGGCCGTACCTGTTCGAGCGCCTGCCCTGATCCGAACGATCGCCCGCGCTGGCGGAGATCGCCGCAGGGGAGCGCGCACGCTGGCGCAAAAGTAGTATTTCAAATACTACTTTTGCCGCCACGCCTGCCCAGGTGCGGGGCGCTCACAGCCGGCGCACCCAGATGTTCCTGAAGCGCAGCGGATTGCCGTGGTCCTGCAGGCCGATCGGCAGTTCGGCCGGATGCGGCGCATACTGCGCCACGGCGCGGTGCGCGGTGGCGCCCAGGAATTCCGCCTCCCACTGCACGACGACGCCATTGTGGACCACGGTCACCCTGGCGGGGGAGACGAGCTTCGCTCCGTCGAAGCGCGGCGCCTTGAACAGGATGTCGTAGCTCTGCCATTCGCCCGGCGCGCGCGAGGCGTTGACCATCGGCGGCAGCTGCCCGTACAGCGCGCCGCACTGTCCGTCGGCGTAGGTGCGGTTCTGGTAGCTGTCGAGGATCTGCACCTCGTAGCGCTGCATCAGGAACAGCCCCGAGTTGCCGCGGCCTTGTCCGTCGCCTTCGACCTTGGCCGGCGTGGCGAACTCGAGGTGCAACTGGCAATCGCCGAAGCCCTCCTTGGTCTCGATGCCGCCGGTGCCGTTGACCTCCATCCAGCCCGACTCGACCTTCCAAGTGCCGTCCTTGTCGCCGTTCCTCCAGCGCGACGCGTCGCCGCCGTCGAACAGCACGATGGCGTCCGCCGGCGGCGGCGTGGTCGTCGGCTCGCCGGGCGTCACCACGCGCGGCACGGGGCGGTGCTTGTCGTGCACGCGCCACTGGCCGTCGGGCAAGAGCGGCGTGTCGGTGTATCCGACGCCTTCGTCCTTGTCGTTCGCCTGCCTGGTCTCGGCCCGCGCGCCCGCGCCTTGGACAGCGTCGTCGGCGAGTCGCGCGAGCTTGTTGATGCGCCCGAGGTGGTTCCAGTCCATGACCATCAAGTTCCCCGCGGAGTCGAAGTGCGCGCTGTGCGGCGCGATGAACACGCCGTCCCGCCAGCGTTCGCGCGGCACGCCGTTCTGCGCGCGCAAGGACTCGTCCGGGTTGTCGCCGATGTGCCCGACGAGCTGGTTGTCCTTGTCGAGGATCGTGACGCGTCCGGCCAGATCGGGCACGGCGAGGTAGCCGTCGCGCTCCTGCATGCTGCACGGCAAGCGGAACATGCCTTCGACGATCGAGAGCGCCCGCCCCTCGAGGTCGAAGACCTGCAGGCGGTGGTTGCCGCGGTCGGCGACCAGCAGCGTCTCCGGCGCGCGACGCTTGTCGACGAGCAGTCCATGCGGGCAGTTCAACCGCCCCATCTCGGAGCCCAGCCCGCCGAAGGTCGACAGCCAGTTGCCCTGGCTGTCGTAGCGATGCACCCAGTGCGACCCGTAGCCGTCGGCGACGAAGATCGTGCCGTCCGAGGCGACCGCGATCGAGGTCGGATGGAATTGCGCGGCCGACTCGTACTTGCCCGACTCGACCGGCACGCCGCGCTTCATGACGGTGCGGCCGTCGAGCGTCAGCTTGCGCCACTCCGACAAGGCATGGTGCGCGACATAGAGATACTCGCCATCCTTCTCCTGGTTGACGACCATGCCGTGCACGCCACCGGCGAGATCGGCGCCGAAGGCGCGCACGAAGCGGCCATCGCGGTCGTAGACCATGATGGCCTTCTCCGTGTCCGTGTTGACGTACAGGAACCCTTGGCTGTCCGAGACGATCACGCCGTGCGTGTTGCCCAGTTCCGCTCCGCCCGGGCGCTCGAAGTGGTCCTTGACCCACTGGAACTTGAGCGGGCCGGCCTCCAGCCGGAGCGCCTCGTCCACGCCGCGGGACGGGAGGCACAGCGCCAAGGGGAGTGCCAACAGCAGATGGAGGGTCGCCATGGCGCAGAAGTTAGCCGTTTCCCGCGCGCGTCGCACCCGCACGATTCGGCGGCCTTGGTGGTTTCCTTGGCCAGGTCGAGGCCCTACGATCCGAAAGGTACCCGTACTATGGCTCGCGGACCGGCCCTGGCCGGCTCGCCACAGCGGAGGTCCTGGAGATGGTGCACCCCACGCGTCAAGGGGAGACTCCCGAGCACGGCAAGCACACCTTGAAGGTGTGGCGCGGCAAGGTCGTCGCCGTGTTCGGAGACGACGTCTTCGTCGAACTCGGACCGCGCATGCAGGGCGTCTGCTCGCTGCGTTCCTTCGCGCGCGCGCCTTCGGTCGGCGACACCTACGACTTCACCTTGCGCGGCCTCGAAGCCGGCTTGTGGTCGGTGGCCCTGAAGAGCGAGGAGAGCCTGCAGGCGTGGGAGGAGATGGTCGTGGGCGCCCTCGTGCAGGCGCGAGTCGTGCGCGAGGCGCCGGGCGGGCTCGAGGTCAAGATCGGCCGGCTGCACGGCTTCCTGCCGCGCTCGCACAGCGGACTCCCGCGCGAGAAGAAGGTGGCGGAGCTCGTGGGACGCACGCTGCCCTGCGAGGTGATCGAGGTCGATGCCCAGCGCCAGCGCGTGGTCGTGTCGCGCCGCCTCACCAAGCAGAAGGAGAAGCTGGACGAGCGCGTGCGCGAAGCCGAGCGCCTGAAGATCGGCGCGACGCTCTCGGGGCGCGTCGTGCGCGTCGAGGACTACGGCGCGTTCGTGGCGCTCGGACGCGGACTGGAGGGGCTGGTGCACATCTCCAACTTGTCGCATGTGCGCCTCGCCCACCCGGGCGAGGTCGTCGCCCCCGGCCAGGTGGTCGAGGTCAAGGTGCTGTCGATCCGCGATGGAGGACGCAGGATCGGACTCGGGGTCAAGCAACTGCAGGAGAGCCCGTGGACCGCGCTGGAGCGCACGATCCACGCCGGGCAGGTGCTCGAGGGCGTGGTGCTGCGCGCGGCCTCGTTCGGCGTGTTCGTCGAGGTGGCCGGCGGCGCGCACGGCCTCGTGCCGTTGGAGGAGTGCGGATCGGATCCGCGGCTGTCAAATGGATTTGACAGACTCGGGCTTGTCCCCGGCGCCAAGGTGCTGGTGCGCGTGGTCGAATTCGACCTCGCGGGCGAGCGGCTCAAGCTGAGCCTGCAGCACGCCGCCGGCGGTCGCTTGACGGACGAGGACGTGGCCGACCATGCGCCTTGGCTCGCGGAGGGTGGCGGCGGCGGGACCGCCTCGGGAGGAGTGCGACCTGCGTCCGCAAAGGCCTCCCCGAGCGTCGTCGACGAGCCGCGCTTCACGCGGCACTCGCAGTCGGTCGAGCGCCTCATCGCCGACGCCAAGCGCCGACCCCGCGCTGGTTGAGGCGCGCGGTGGCGTGCACGCGCGCCTACAAGCCGAGCAGCATCCTCAAGGCCGGCACCGCGTCCGCGGCGTGCGACGCGCTGGCGTCCGCGCCGACCACCTTCCACAGGTCGGGCACGACGACGAAAGGCACGCCGCCGACGAGGATGGGCAGGTCGCGACCGCGCTCCGAGGCGCGCACGCAGGCGACCAGGTCCATGCAGGCCGGAAGGTTGATCGTCAGCTTGGCGCCCACGGCGAGCGCGTCGACGGAGAAGTCGTCGATGGCGCGCACCACGTCCTCGCCCGGCGTGCTGGCGCCGAGGTACAGCGTGTCGAAACCGGCCAGTTCGAGCTGTTGCGCGACCATCTTGAGGCCGATGTCGTGCAGGTCGCCATTGGCGCTGGTGACGAGCACGCGCTTCTTGAGGCGCGCTTCGCGCGGCAGGCGCGCATCCAGCAACGCCAGCACCTGTTCGGTCGTGCGCGAGGCTACATGCTCCTCGGCCACCGACAGTTCGCCGCGTTGCCACATGCGTCCGATCTCGACTTGCGAGGCCGACAGGACATGGCGGTGCACATCGGCTACAGGGGTGCCGCCGTCGACGAGGGACAGCGCCAACCTCAAGGCGTCGTCGCGGCGTCCCTCGAGCACCGCCAGCAGGTAGTCGCGCGCCGCCCTGGCGTGGGGCGAGGCGTGGGTGATGTGGTTCGGCAACTCGGCCGGCGCCGCATCGAGCGTCTTGATGCCGTCCTCGCAGATGGACAACAGCTGCCGCGAGGCTTGCGACGGCAGTTCCTCGGCGACTTCGTCGCGCAGCGCCACCAACGAGCCGCGCAAGGCCTCGAGCGGCATGCCTTGCGCCTGGAACGAGGACTTGAGCCATCCGACTTGGTGATCGAACAGCGCGGGACGACCGCATTCGGCCGCGATGGCTAGATGATCGAGCAGGCTTTCCGCGTGGGCGCGGGCATCGCCGAAGAACTTGACGTCGAAGCGAGCCGAGAGTTCGGGGTGGCGCTCGGCGAGGCGCAGCGCGACGCCGGCGGCGTGCGCCTTGCGCGCCGAGCGCAGCACCGCGGCTGCGTAGTGACCTTGCTTGTCCATCGCGAGTGTGGTGGGGAGGGCGGAGGATCGTGTCGCGGAGGGCGAGTCCGACCATCGATTCAGATCCATCTTACGCCGCACGGGCGGTTCCTGATGCACTTCGGGCCGGACCAGTCCGCGAGCGAGGAGCCGCGCGGCCCTCAGCCCGGCCGCATGGCGGGTTGCGCGTCCATGGTGGGCGTGCGCCGGCGCGCCTCGAGCGGCGCGTCATGGAGAAGAGCTTGAGCGACGCGGCCTTGCGTCGCCAACTCCGCCACATCGAGGGCGCAACCGCGCGCGAGGGTCACGCCCGCGCCGCCATGACCGTAGTTGTGCACCACGAGAGTTCCGTCGGGGCGGCGCTCGGCTTCCAAGCGCACCTCGCGCCGCCACGGGCGCAGGTGCGTGGCATGCGACAAGACGCGCGCCTCGGCGAGTCGCGGCAGGCGCGCGACGCAACGCGCGCGGATGGCCTCCAGCGTCGCCGGATCAGCCTCGAGCGATTCGCGCCCGGGCTCGACGCTGCCGCCCAGCACGCAATCGCGCGAGCGCGGCACGATGTAGGTCGCCTCCGCGCCGTGGCTGTCGAGGACGAACGACTCGAGATCGCCGCGCTCGACGCGCAGCACGCTGCCGCGCCACGCCTCGAGTCCCGCGTCGTGCGCGAGTTCGCGGGCGCCGAGTCCGGCGCAGTTGACCACGATGCCGGCCTCGCGCGCGCACTCGTCGAGGCTCGCAACCGCGCGCCGTTCGATCCGCGCGCCGCGCGACTCGGCTTGGCGCCGCAACCATGGCAGGAACACGCCCATCTCGGCCACTGGCGCGTCGAAGACGAGGCCGGCCGGCCGGTCGTGCGGCAACTCGTCGGCGCGCGCACGGCGCCACGCCGGGTGCAGCGCGGTCCAGCCCGGCAACGGCGCCTCGGCTTCGCGCAGGCACTCGAGGCCGCGCCGCACGAGCACGCCGCTCGCCGGATCGCGCGCGCAGTCGACGAGCCAGGCAAAGGTCGCGGCCGCCCAACGATCGGTGCGCGCGCCGCCGACCGCGAACGGATGCCAGATGGCCGCAGCCACGCTCGAAGCGATGCGCGCGTGGTCGTCCTTCTCGAGCAGGAGGACCTCGAAGCCGCATTCGAGCAAGGCCGATGCGCAGGTCAAGCCGCTCACGCCGCCGCCTACGACGAGCACGCGCGCGCCCACGCCTGGCATGTGCTTCGTGCTGGTCGTCGCCGAGTGCTGCAAGGGACCTCCAGCTACTCGGGTTCCAGCGTGGCGCACAACGGGAAGCCGCGCGGTCGCGCCAACGAATGGACCTGTTCGAGGTACAACTCGCCGCGCTCCAAGCTCGTGAGCTCCACCACCGCCGCTCCGCTCTTGTGCACCTGCCAGGTGAGGCGTTCGGCTTCCGCCGCGGGCTTCTTGAAGACACCCTGCAGGAGCTCGACGACGAATTCGAAGGTGGTCGTCTCGTCGTTGTGCAGCACGACCTTCCACAATGGCGCGAGACGGGGCTCGTCGAGCTCCTTCACCTTCGTCCGGCGGCGGGGTTCGAGGGCCGTGGCGACCATGGCTCCATTCTACGCGAGGGCGGCGAGGCAGACATACGCACGAGTGGGTGCGCCCGTTCAGGCGTCGCGGAGCGCTTCGACGGCCGACAGCACCCTGCGCGCGTTGCCGTCCCAGGTCAGGTCGTGCTCCACGATCGTGCGCCGCGCCGCGCGGCCGAGGCGGTTCCGGAGTCCGGCGTCAGCGACGAGCCGCGCCAGGATCGACTGCAAGCGCGCGCCGTCGCCCGGGGGCGCGAGCAGGGCGTCGTGGTCGTGGCGCAGCACTTCGCGCAAGTTGGGCTGGTCTGGAGCGACGCAGGCGAGGCCCGCGGCCATGTACTCGAACAGCTTCAACGGCGATGCGTAGGGGTTGATGGCCGGCACGAGCGCGACGTCGAAGGCCGGCAGCAGGCGCGGGATGTCGTCGTGCGCGCGGCGGCCGGCGTGGTGCACGCGCTCGAGCACGCCGAGTTCCTTGGCGCGCGCCACCAGGCCTTCGTGCGCGGGACCTGCGCCCACGAGCACGAGCGCCGCTTCGGCCAGCTCGCGCGTGGCGAGCGCCTCGAGCACGAGGTCGAGCCGGTGCCACGGACGGTAATAACCGACGAAGCCCAGCAGCACCCGGCCGTCGAGCGCCGGCGGGATGCGCAGGGCCTCGCGAGCCCTCGCGCGCGCCGCGCTGTCGCCCGGCTCGGCGTAGGCGGCGAGGTGCACGCCGTTCTGCGTCACCAGGATGCGCTCGGGTTCGACGCCCATCGCGACCAGCATGTCGCCGAGCACGCGCGTCACGACGCACACGCGGTCGGCCGCGCGAAAGATGCGCTCCTCGACGCGCCGCGCGTGGCGCGGGACCGACAAGCCGCGCGTCTTCGACAGTTCGAGCACCATCGGCGAGTTGACCTCGAGCACGATGGGCTTGCGGCAGGCACGCGCCGCCTGCACGCCGCCTTCGTTGCCGAAGGCGTAGCGCTCGTAGAGGAAGTCGCAGCGCTCTTCGTGGAGCACGCGCGCCAAGCGCGGCCGCGCCCAGCGTCCGTACTGGTACTCCAGCAGCTCGCGGGCGAAGCGCGGCACGAGCGCCATCGCGTTCCAGGAGCGACCTGTCGCGCGCGGGGCCGACTCCGTGCCGCGCCGCACGAGCGCGAACTCGCGCACCTCGCAACCGGCGTCGCGGAAGGCCTGTTGCATGGCGCGGATGTGGACCGCTTGTCCGTCCTCGGCTTGCGTGCGGTGGTGGTACAGGATCTTCATCGCGTGGCTTCGTGCACGACTGGCTCAGGCGCGCCCGGCCTCCGCGACGGCGCGCGCGAGCACGAGCTCGAGCGCGTCGAGGCAGGCGTCCCAGTCGAGGTGTCGGACCAACGCGCGGCAAGCCTCGGGCGCCGGCGGCGCGGCGAGCGTGGCGCGCACCCTCTCGGCCAGCAGGTCCGGCTCGCGACCTTCGACCAACATGCCTGGCGCGTCGCGGAGCAGCTCGCCGGTGCCGCCCGCCGCGCAGGCCACGACGGGACGCCCGCACGACAAGGCCTCGAGCACGACGTTCGGCCGGCCTTCGCGCTTGCTGGTCAAGAGCAGCAGATCGCAAGCCGCGTACCAGCGAGCCAATTCCGCGGGCGGCAGCTCGCCGACGAAGCGCACGCGCCCCGCAAGGTCGGCCTGCGCGGCGCGGCGGCGCAGCGCGGCCTCGAGCGGACCACGTCCGACCAGCGCCAGCTCGATGTCCGGGAGCGCAGCGGCGGCCTCGAGCGCCAGCAACGGATCCTTGCGTTCGATCCAATGCCCCACGACGAGCACCAGCGGCCTCCGCGCGTCGAGACCCAGCCCAGCGCGCGCCTCGCGGCGATCCCGCGGCGCGTAGGTCGCGCCATCCACGCCGTTGGGCACCAACGCGCCGCGCCCGGGCGCTTCGCCCAGCGCGTCCAGCGCCGCCACCAAATCGCGCGATACCGCGCACCATTGTCCAGCGGTTTTGACAGCTTGCGCCAGCAGCGGGCGCAGCGAGGGATCTGCGCCGACCTGCAGCACGTCGCTGCCGCGGCCGTGCACGACGAACGCCCTCCCTTGCGCGCGGCAGGCTTGCGCGACCATCGCCGCCGGCCAAGCGTAGTCGGCCACGACCACGTCGGGCCGCGGCAGGCGCGCCAACTCGGCCGCGGCGCGAGCCGCGAAACGCCGCGCGTTGGCGCGCGGCGCACGTGGCCAGTGCAGGTAGCGCGGCCGCAGCACCTCGATCCCCCCGCGTTCCTCCCGCCGCGGCTCGTCGGCGTGTTCGCGCCAGCTCCGCGGACCAAGCGGCAACGGCCCGCCGAGCACCGGCCACCACGGCACCGGCCGCACGACACGCACTTCGTGTCCGCGCTCGACCATGCGGCGCCAGCGCTCCTCGGCGAAGATCCCTTCGCGCGGTCGGCTGGGCGCGGGCCACAAGGAAGTCACGAGCGCGATCCTCATGCGTCCTCGTCCGGCCCCATGCGACGCGCGAGCGGCGAGGCGTGATGCAGGACCATCCGCCAGCGCCCCTCGCGCCACAGATAGAGGTTCGTGGCCACGGCGCGGAACTCGCTCATGCGCCGCGCCGGATCGGGCTCGTCGTCGTCGCGCGCGGTCAGCCGTTCCTCGCACGCAACCCAGCCCCAAGCGCCGAGGACCCTGAACTCGAGGTCGGCCAACTCGAAGCTCACCTGCGGCCGCCCCGCGAAGATCGCCCGCCAAGACCCGAGCACCGCCTCCCGCCCAAGCAACATCTGCGCCCCCGGATGCACGCACCGGATCGAGTCGTCATCCTCCCAACAGCCGCGCATCGCCTCGTAGTCGAGCTCCTCGAAGGCCCTGTAGAACGCGCGATTAGCGCGTGCGAGTTCCTTGTTGAGGTCGGGTTCGGGGGGCACGGCGGTGGGGTTGGTGGGTTGGTGGTCGTTGTGCAGGATGGGCGGGGGGGGCGACAACCGAATTCCGATGCTGGCCCCGATGATTGTGCGCGGCGGCGGATGGGTTTTCGTGGCCGGATCGCTACTTGCCTGCTGCATGGGCTCTCCCGCCGAGCGTCTAGATCCTTGAGGGGGAGCATCTCGGCACCTGGCCGAGGGCCGGCAGGGCTCGCCGGTCGAGCTTGTCAGGGCAAGCCCAGACGCCTGGGCGGGCTTGGCGGCCAGCCAAGACACGTCATCGGGCGTCCTAGCCCGGGCTGCAGCTGGCTCCAGCCTCGATCCTCATCCGCTCGGAGGCGACACCAAAGACCAATCCACATTCGCATCCACAACCACAGGCTTCGCGCCGTTGGGCTCGCCATTCCCGGCCAAGTCCGGTCCCAGTCTCGGGGGCCATGAGGCAGACGGAGCTCGGCATGGGCCTTGGCCGCTGCGCTGGCCCACCAGCCATGCTCGCCAGCCTCCTCTGACGCGTTCGGCGGCGCATCCGAGCCCTCACTGCTTGCAGGCGGTGGGGACTTGGGCAGTCGTGCTGGTTTCCAGCGGTCCTGACGGGGCCCAACAGCCCGAAACCTGCGCCAAGCCGCGCACAATGAAGGGGACCAGCATCAAAAAAGCTGCGGCGAGCCCACGGGGAGCTCGCCGCAGTCCCAAGTTGCCTCGGACCAACCGTCGCCACGGTTGGCGTCCCGATCGATCCCCTGCGCCTGATACGGGTGCCGCGAGATCGGCTGGCCCGTGGTGCGCAAGGACGGCGCGGTTCGGAGGGCGGTAACGGCCAGGCCGTGCGCCATCGATCCGGCGGGCGTGATGATAGCAGCTGAATCTCAAGTTCAACTGCCTAATTGAAGGAATCCGCAATTGGAGTCCATGCGCGGAGTTGGAGCGAGGGAATTGCAGGTGAAGGGGAGCATTTGAGGGCGGCGACGCGTCCACGGTGATGCGTGGAAGCCAGTATCCTCTCTGACTCTCGCCTGTGAGCGCGGGGCGTCTGGCGTGGCCCTTGGGCCGCGTGCGGTGTGCTTCGTGCGCCTCTTGCCCCCCCGACCCGACTGCTCCCCACATGACCTCCCACTCGCTCGGCTCGCTCCGCTCCTTCGTTTCCAGCTGCCTCGTTGGGCTTGGCGCCGTGGCCATGGTCTTGTCGCCCGAGGCCGCGGGACACCCGCGTGCGGATGGTGCGGATGGCGTGGAGTCGCGCTCCGCCGAGGCGCGTGCGCTGGAAGTGGCGCTTTCGGCTTGGCGCGCGGCGCATGGTGCGGCGTGGCTAGGCGAACGCGGCGCCGATGGAGTGGCCCTGGTGCAATTGGCCGGAGGCGGGTTGCGCCTCGCCGGCGAGGTGCTCGACGAGGTCGAGGCGCAGCGCGTGGCGCGCGTGGCCCTGGAGCGCACGCGGCACCTCTTCGGCGTGGACTCGACGACGCTCGAGTTGCAGCACACCGTGCACCTACCGCTGTCGGCCATCGGCACGAGCGACAAGTGGGCCGTGCGCTTCCGCCAGCGGCACGAGGGCATCGACGCGCCCGGGTGCTTCGTCAACGTGCTGCTGGATCTCGACGGCCGCTTGCTGTCGGTGCAGTCCAGCGCGCTCCGAGGACTCGAGCGGCTCGCGGGCGAGGCGCAACTTTCCTCCGCGGCGGCGCTCGAGCTGGCTCGGGCGCGGTTCGTCGCCGACGAAGGCCGGCAGGCATCGCGCATCGTCGCGCCGCGCCTCGCTTGGACCGCGCCGCGCGCGGCCGATGGCGTGGTCGAGCAAGGGGCTCCGCGCCTCGCGTGGATCGTCGAGCTGTACGACGAAGCGCCCGAGCTCGAACCCGCGGGTCGCCACTACGCGCTCGATGCGCGCCGCGGCGGCTTGGTCTGGTCGGCGCCCGGCATCCATCACTTCGAGGTGCGCGGCATCGTGCGCGCCTTCGTCACGCCGGGCACGCTGCCCGACATCGCCGCGAACCCCGAGGTCGCGACGCCCATGCGCCACTTGCGCGTGACGGCTGCCGGCCAGACGACGAACACCGACGAGAACGGCGCCTTCAGCTTCCCCGGGCTCGCGAGCGCCACCAGCGTGCAGGTCGAGTTCCGCGGCCCGTTCAACAACGTGCTGAACGACGCCGGCGCGGAGTACTCGCTGTCGCAGACGGTGCAGCCGAACACCAACGCGGTGCTGACCATGAACCCCAACTCGAACGCGCAGGCGACGGCGGCGGGCAACGCCTTCCACCACGTCAACCTGCTGCGCGACTGGGTGCGCTCCATCATCCCGGGCGACGCCACGGCCGACTTCGTCATGACGGCCAACGTCAACCTGCCGCAGACCTGCAACGCCTACTACAACGGCAGCTCGACGAACTACTTCGCGGCCGGAGGCTCGTGCGTGAACACGGCGTATTCGAGCGTCGTCGCGCACGAGTGCGGACATTGGCTCAACGACCGTTACGGCACCGGCAACGGCCCCGACGGCATCGGCGAAGGCAACGCGGACGTGTTCGCCATGTACCTGTACGACACGCCGCTCGTGGGCGAGGACTTCTGCGGATCGGGTTGCGGCATCCGCAGCGGATTGAACACGCGCCAGTTCTGCGGCGACTTGTTCGGCGGCTGCCACGGGCAGGTGCACGCGGATGGCGAGGTGTGGATGGG
>SXXH01000079.1 GCA_005789645.1 Planctomycetia bacterium | reverse complement strand
GTTGCGATCCGCTCTGCTGCGATCCGCTCTGCTGCGACCCGCTCTGCTGCGATCCGCTCTGCTGCGACCCGCTCTGCTGCGACCCGCTCTGCTGCGACCCGCTCTGCTGCGACCCGCTCTGCTGCGACCCGGTCTGTTGCGATCCGCTCTGTTGCGATGCAGATCCTTGCGTAGCCTGCTGCAATGCCTCGAGGGCTGCGCGAAGCTCTCGGGCGAGAGGGGTGTCGGAACCTTCAACCCCTTGGCGTGCGCCTTGGGTCGACTGGGCGGCGCGTTGGGCTGCTTCGCGTTGGGCTTGGGCTTCGGCCAACAGCGCTTGCGCCAATCGTTCGAGCTCCGCGGCCGTCTTGGCGCGTGCGGCATCGTCCTGCGTGGCGGCACGCGCCGCGCCTTCGGCGCCCTGCGCCAATTGCTCGGAGATCTTGCGCGCGCTGGAGTCGCCGCCAGCCGCGCGGGCTTCGCGATCCGCCGCGGAGCGCAGCGCTTCGGACGCGCGCTGGGCTTCGGCCTGCGACTCCCGCACGCCTTGCGCTGCCTGCTGCAAGCGCGCCGCCGCGCGCATGCCGCGTTCCGCGGCGCCCAATTCGCGAGCCGCTTGTTCCGCCTGCTTCAACGCCTCTTCGAGCGCGGTTCGCTCGGTCGGCTTCCAAGCCGACAGCACTTGCGCGTCCCGCTCCTGCCGCTGGCGCAGCTCCTCCAGCGCGCGCGCGATCTGCGCCAAATCCAAGGCGCCGCTGGCCCGATTCTCGGATTGGGTGCGCGACAGCAACTCGTCTTGCTTGCGACGCAACGCGGAGAGCGCCTGCTCGAGGGCCTTCTGCTCGTCCGTGCGCGCGGCTTGGCGCAGCTCCTGCGTGGCCTGCTCGAGTTGCTGCTCGGCGCCGGCCAGCTTCTGCAAGTCGGCCTTGAGCGCGGCCAAGGCCTCGGCCTCCTTGGCGAGATCCTCCATGCCTTGGCGATCGGTCAAGATCGAGTACAACCGCTCGAGGCTCCTGACGACCGTGGCTTGCGCTTCGAGCGACTGCACGCTGCGACCGCTGGCAAGGTCCTGCTGCGCCTCGGCCATCAGCTCGGACAAGGTCTTGCCTTCGCGTTCGCTCGAGCGTTGGTCGAGGTGCGACAAGCCTTCGCGCAGCAGCTTGGCCGCGTGGGTGCGCCCCTCGGCCTCGAAGCGCACGGCCAATACCTCCATCGTCTGCCGCAGGCGCGACAGTTGGCGCAGCAGCAGCTCCTGGTCGCCAGCGAGTTGCGGACTCGAGGCGCCGTCCTGCGCGAGCGCCGACTCGGCGCCGCACAAGAGGAGGGCCAAGGCGAAGCCCGCCAGCGTGCATCGTGCTCGATTCATCATGGTGCGTGCCTGTGCGTGTGTGCGGGCGGGATTGGTCGACGGCCTCATTTGGCCTGCGCGCCCTGCTTGGTGCGTTCAGCGAGGTTCTTCTGCGCCTCGAGGATGTCGCGCGTCAAGTTCAGCACCGACTGCAGCGTATCCCACTCGGCCAATTTCGACAGGAGCCGCTCGGTCTCCTCGAGCGCGCTGCGAGTCGAGCGCAGGGCTTGCGCGGTGGCGGCCTGCGCGTCGGCGTTCGACGATTCGGCGCCGGCGAGGGCTTCGGCGGCTTCGGTGGCGTGGATCTCCGAGATCGAGGCGGACAAAGCCGCGATCTCGACCAACTTGGGAGCGAGGCCGTTGCCAAAGGCGCCACCAGTGGCTTGTTCAGCCAAGCGCGTCCATCCTGCGAGATCGGCGCGGCGCGCGTCGCTGGACAGGCCATCGAGTTGCGCCACGGCGGCCAGCGCCCGTTCCTCGATGCGCGCCAGCAAGATCGCCTCGGCGGTCGAGCACAGCTCGCGCGCCAAGGAGCGGGCCTCTCCCTGCACGCGTCGCGCGCCCGCCGCGGCGGCGGAGACGGCGGCGGAAGTCTCTTCGGCCACGGCGGCGGCGAGCACGGTTTCGAGCTCGCGCCATTCGGACTCCTTCGAGCGCAAGAGCTCCGCGAGGCTCGTGGCCGACCCTTGCGCGCGGGTCAAGCGATCTTGGATGCGCCGCAGGAACTCGTCGTCGGAGAGCACGCGCAAGCGCACTGGTTGCGAACGCGTCGTGCGCGGTTGCGGTTCCTTGATGTCGCGCGCGACGACCACCAGATCGCAGGCCGCTCCGGGCGCGCAGGCTCCCGGCGCGAACAGCTCCGCCGCCTCGAGTCGTCGTACCACCGCGCGCAGGTCGCGCGGCAGTTCCGAGGCCGGGCGCTCGCTCGCGAGCGTGGCTGGATCGAGACGCGCCGCCTCCAGCGGCACGAGCAACGGGTCGCCTTCGACCGGCTCGCACGACAGTTCGACTTGCGCCACGCCGAAGTCGTCCTCGATGCGAGCGCGCAGCGCGACCAGGCCTTGCGCGGTCGTGTCGAGATCGCTGCGCGCCGGAGCCGACAACTCGATCCTCGGCGCCTTGTCTTCGATCACATCGATGCCGTGCAGGCCGGGGTCGGGGTTCGACAAGCCGTTGGAATCCGTCAGCTCGAAGCGGAAGCGGGTGGTGGCCTCGGCGACGAACTCGAAGGAGAGACCTTGCTTGGCGGGCGCGCTCTCGGTGTCCGCGGGATACCGAGCGGGCGCGAGGTCCAGGGCGCGCCCGTCGGGTTCGAGTCGCGCCACGCCGCGCGCGTCCGGCGGACTCGGCAGGACATGCACGCGCACGCGCGAGCCTTGCAGCGCCTTGGCCGCGCCGTCGAAGCTCAAGCTGGAAGCGAGCTTGGCGTAGGCCGGCGGTTCGATCTCCAGCGCCACGCCCGCGACGTCGGGCGGCACCAGCACGATGAGCTTCGCCTTGGGTCCTTCGTCCTGGTCGTCGCCACCGGTCGCCCACAGCTCCACGTCCTGCGAAACCCCACGCACCAGAGCACCGAAGTTGCCGCGCGCGGTGGCAGCCAGCACTTGTCGGCGGCCCGACGAGTCATGCAGCACGACTTCCTCGGGCGTCTCGCCGCGCGCCACGACCACCACCGGCACGTCGCTGCCGCGCGCCACGCGCCGCACCAACGGATCGGCGGGGTCCACCGGCGTGCCGGCGCGGATCTCGAGCACCAGCTCCGTGCGGCGCGGCCACGAGACCTCCGCGCCCGCGATGCGCGCCAGGAAGATGCGAGCGCCTTGGGCGTCGAGCCAACCAACCAAGGCCACGGCGGCGAGCGCCGCGAAGCTCCAACGCAGGCGTTGCCGCGCCTTGGACGGATCGAACACGCCGGCGAGATCGAGTCCGCGCGCGGCGGCCTCGGCGCGGGCCACGGTGGCGGCGACCAACTCGCGCGAGCCTTCGGGGCGGCGCTCGAGTTGCACCGCCGAGACGAGCACGCTCGCCAACGAAGGATGGGCTCGCTCGACGAGCACCGCCAGTTCCTCGTCCCGCGGACGCGCGCGCCACGGCCGCCACCACTCGCGCCACAGCACGAACAGGGGGATGGCTGCGAACAGCAGCAGGTGGAACAGGCGGATCGCCGCCGGCAACTCCAGCGAGCGATCGAGCAGGTAGGCGACCAGGAGCCAGCCCAGCGCCGCGAGCATGGTGCTGGCGGCCCCGTGCAGGAGCACGATGCCGGCGAGGCGGGCGCGCGCGCGCGCCAGCAGTCCGGCGAGGATGGGGCTTGGGCGTGATTCGACCAACTTGGTGGGCGCGCGATCAGCGCTGGAAGATGGGCAGGAAGCGGTAGGGGATCTCGAGCATCAGCACGGCCATGGCCGTGCCGAGCGCCGGGCCGGGGCCGGTCTCGTTCTTCCAGTGGCCGTCCCTCTGCTGGTTGCGCAAGAGCGACGAGCGCAACTCCTCGAAGTACGGCTCCCAGTACGGCGAACCGGCGGTGTACATGGCTTGGACGGCGTAGTAATGGCCGTACCAGTAGAAGTAGTGCCCTTCTTCCTCGTGGCGGCGGTTGAAGTCGCGCAGGTTGCGCGCGAGGTAGTCGAGGCCCTTCTTGATCAGTTCGTCGCTGTAGATGCCGAGGCCGTGCAGCGCCGTCACGCCAGCCGCCGTCAGCGGGAAGGAGGAGCGCGAGTAGACCTCCTTCTGGTAGTGGAAGGTGCCGATCTCGGCGTCCATGCCGACGCCGAAGCCCATGCCGCGCGTGACGGCCGAATCCACCACGTAGCGCGCCGCGCGGTCGACGGTGGACTTGGGCACTCGGATCCCGATGTTGCGCGCCGAGCGCAACGCGATGACCTGGCACACCACGATCGACATGTCGCTCTCGGCCGCGTAGGGCTCGTAGCGCCAGCCACCCTCGGCGTTTTGGCTCTTGACGATGAAGTCCACCGCCTTCTGCAGCTTCTTCTCGACGTCCTCGCGCGGCGTCATGCCGCAGATCTCCGCGAGGAACAGCGTCGCGATGGCGTGGTCGTACATGCGCGAGCCGGCATGCGTGATGTAGCCGTCCTCCTGCACGCACGACAGCACGAAAGACAGCGCCTTCTCGATGTTCTGGCCGTGGCGCCCGCGTCCCGGCAGGTGGCCGCCGGCGAGGAACGCCATGCCGCCCAAGGCCGTCACGCCCAAGTGGCCCTTGTCGGCCGAGGTGAAGTTGAAGCCGTTGTTCAGCTTGTAGCCGATGCGCGCCGTCCAAGAGCCGTCCGGGCCCTGCTTGGCGGCGAGCCACTCGAGTCCGCGCTCGACGGCGCGCGCGTGTTCTTGCGTGACGACGATGGCGGAAGCATCGCCGCGCACTTGCAGGCCGGAGTCGACCGGCGCGGGCGCGGGCAGCGTCAGCAGGGTCGTCGCGAGGGCGAGGATCATCGCAGGATCTCCAATTGGTTGCGCGTGCGCAGCAAGAGTTGCGTGCCGAGCGGAACGAGCTGGGGGACGTCGCCACGTTCGGCGGCGGGGACGTCGCGCGTGCCCAGCGACAGTCCGCTGGCGGGATCGAACCACAAGAGCCTCGTCCTGAAGTCGGGCGTGGGCAGCTTGCGGTCGTACTGGGTCAGGGCGATGGCCACCGCGCGCGGCGAACTCGCTGGTTGCGGCTGCAGCCCGTGCTGGATCTCGTCGTAGGGCAGGCCGATCGAGGCGTTCCACAACTCGCCGCGCTCGAGGTCGACGCAACGGATGCGCGCTTCGCGCTGCGCTTGTCCCGGTCGCACTCCGAGGAAGTACAACGGTCCGGGCGCCGCTTCGAGCCTTTGGAAGCGCGGCATGCCCACCACGCGGTCCTCGAAGCCGAGCTTGATGGTCGAGCCGGCATCCAGGGAGCCGCGCGCGGCGTCGACCCGCACGAGGATCGGCTGGGGTGCGGGGTTGTTGTTGCTGGTGGCCCACGGGCGCAGGAAGGCCCAGTGGCGGCCCGATTGCGACACGACGTGGTTCAGGACGCGCCGCGCGCCATCCTCGGCGTCGAAGCCGATGCGCGCCACCGCCGCGCCGCCGGGCAGTTGGTGCACGGCGATCTGGTTGCGGACCTGGTCGCGCACCTCGTTGAACCACGGGACGAGCAAGCGGCCCGAGTCGACCCACGCGTCGCGATCGAGGTTGGCGGCGGCGGTGGCTTCCAGCTCGAACTCGGCGCGCTTGCGGCCGGTGGCGAGCTCGTGCACGACCACCATGCGCTTGCCCGGGGCCGGCAGGGAGATGACGCAGCGCGCTCCGACCAGCGGCAACGCGGCGTGTTCGCCGGGTTCGGCGTTGGCGCTCCACAGCGCGGCGCCGTTGTCGACGGCGAAGGCGCGCAGCGTGCCGTCGTCCTCGCGCACGACCAGCACGCCGTCGGCGCAGGCCGCGCCCACCGCCTGCACGGGCGCGCTCCACAGCAGCGCGCCGTCCTCGAGCGACAACGCGATGGCACGCGCCTTGAGCACGAGCACCACGAGCCCCGGCGCGGCGAAGAAGCGCCCGCCGAAGAGACCGAACTGCGTGGCCGAGGGGATCTCCGACTGGGCCACGCGCTTGGTCCAAGCCGGGGCGGTGGTGTCGCTCGACAAGATCCTCCGCAGGACGAGATCGCCTCCGCCGTTCTCGAGCACCTGCGCGAACAAGGCGTCGCGCGGCCGATCGGCGGTCCAGGCTTCGAGCGGCCCGGCGGGCAGGCCGCGACCGAGGTACTCGTGCTGTCCGCCCCAAGCCTCGAAGCGCCGCGCGTCGCCCGGGAAATCGGCGCCATCGTCCCAGTTGTCCGGTTGGCCGAGGCGCGGCAACGCAGCGTTCCACTCCGCCAAGGTGCGTTGGCCGTCCTCGAACGCCACGGCCATGTCTGGCCTCTCCGAGGCTAGTTGGGCCACGAGCAGCGCGCAGTAGCCGGAGGCGCCGGCCTTCGCGGAGACTTGCGCCAGCTGCGCCAAGGATTGCGCGCTGCGCTCGTCGTCGCCCTCGGGCGGCAGGGTGGAGAGCACGACTTGCGCGGCGCGCGCCAAGTCGCCGTCGCGCGCGGCGATCGACAGGATGCGCGCGCTGGCGTCGAGCGCGGTGGGCGTGCCGAAGTAGCGTCGCGCCAGCGACTCGACCTCGTCGATGGCGGCATCGGGACCGAGCCGCTCGAAAGCCGCGCGCGCGCGCGCCTCGTGCGGTTCCAACCCTCGCAGGCGTCCTTGGGCCTGCATGCGCGCGATGCGCAGGGCGCACAAGCGCGACAGCGGCTGGCCGGCGTGCAGGAGCTCGCCGTGCTCGTCGAGCATGCGGTAGAGCGCCGCGTAGCAAGCCGCGTCGTCGCCGCGCGCGTCGGCCTCGCGCAGCCGCTCCAAGGCGACGTGCAGGCGCGCGGGGATGGCCCACGCGCCCTCCGTGTCCGACGCCGGATCCGAGATGGGGGCGAGCGGCAGATCCAGCTCGTCGCGCCGCGGCGCGTCGAAGTCCGGTCGCGCCAGGATGCGCCCGCCCAGCTCGTCGAGCGTCGCCAGCAAGCCGCTCGGATCCGCGCGCATGCGGCGCGCCAGATCCAGCTCCTCGAGCAAGGTCGTGCGCCGCTCGTCGTCGTTGGCGGCCAAGGCCCGCGCGGCCTCGAGCAGGTTCGCCGCCCGCGCGGGTTCGGCCAGCGCGGCCAGCGTGCGCGCCTCGGCGCGCAGCAGCATGTGCAGCACGCCACGCGCTGCGACGCGTTCGTCCTCGGGCAGCGCTTCGACCAGTCCGCGCGCCTCGGCGTGCAGGTTGCGCGCTTCGTCGAGCTTCCCGATCTTCGCCAGCGCCGTGGCACGACCGTCGATCAGTCGGGCCAGCGCGACCGTCGCGACCGCGTCGCCGGGTCGCGCGCGCCAAGCCTCGCGCGCGCGCGCCACCAGCGCCTCCCAGTCGAAGATCGTCTGCACGAAGGTGTGCGACAACGACACCAGCGCTCCGGGCAGCACGAGCAGGTTGCCCGCCGCCTGCCGATCGGGCCAGGTCGCCTGCAGGAGGTCGTCGCCCGTCGCGAGGTCGAGCTCGACGCGGCCGTCGCGCAGCGGCCACACGACGCGGCCCCGCGCCAAGGTCGGGCGCCCGGTGAAGGGATCCTCGTCCTCGGACGCTTCGCGGCTCCAGCGCACGCGCAGCGGCGCGCGAGTGGCGACTCCCGCCGGCGCGTCGAGCACGGCGAGCATCTGGCCGCCGAGCACGATGCAGTCCTTCTGCGCGCCGACGAGCAGGTCGATCTGGCCCATCGAGCCCGCGGCGCGGTTGATGGTGGCGTGCGCCAAGCTCCAGGCCAAGGCGCCGGTCTCGAGGTCCAACGCGACGAGGTCGCGCGAATCGAAGGGTGTCGCCAGCAGGGCCCCGTCGGCGATCACCGGTGGAGCGTTGCGCCACACCGCGCGGAAGGCCGGCGCGCGGAAGTCCTGCGTGCGTGGCAGTTCGATGCGTTCGTAGAGCGTCTCCCAGAGGATCTCGCCGCTCTCGAGGTCGAGCGCGGCGATGGCGCCGAGCTGCGTGAGCGCCAACACGCGGCCGTCGACCACGACCAGCGGCGCCGCGCTGAACTCGTGCTCGGCGCGGCCGAACATGTTGAGCTCGCGCTGGCCGCTGATCAGGTTGGTCGACCACAGCAGGCGCCCGTCGCGCGCATCGACGCAGGCCACGTGGTAGTCGATGCGGCCCTGCATGCGCACGACCGGGAACAACACCCGCCCGCCCGCGGCGACCGGCGGCGCCGCCACGGTGGCGCGCTCGAGCAGCGAGCCGGATTCCCCGTCCCAATCCGCGGGTGGCTCGTGGCTCCACAGCTTGCGCCCGGTGCCAAGCTCGAATCCGAACAAGCGCCGCTCCGGCAGCGGAGTGGTGATGTTGATGTTGTTGAACTTCTGCTTGGGCAGCAGCGCGTGGAAGGTCTGCAGCGGCGCCACCGCCACGCCCTCGGCCACGCAGGAACCCACCATCAGGTGCTGGCGATCCACGCCGAGGAAGCGCTCGGCGCGCGCCGCGTTGTTCGCTTGGCCGAAGCCGCGCGCTTCGCCCGAGTCCCAAGCCAGCTCGCCGGTCCAGGTCGACACGGCCAAGAGGCGCAATCCCGTGTTGACGAGCAGCAAATCGCCCGCGACGGTCGGCCACAACGCGTCGTTGCGTGGCGTGGAAACGAGCGCGTCGGATGTGGAGATGGCGATGCGCCGCGACATGCCGGCTTCGAGCCCGCCGCTCGTCGAAGAGCGGCCCGAGTCGGGACTGGGCGTGGGTCCCACGGCTTGGCCTTCGCCGACCAGTGCGGCGCCGCGCCGCGGGTCCAAGCCCAACTGGCGCGTGCGCAGCCACGCGAGGGCCTGCGTCGCGCGGCGTCGCGCGCCCTCGGTGGTCGCCTCCTTCTCGGCGCGCATCCATTCGACTTCGCCGCGCGGTCCACGCGGCGCGAGCGCTTCGAGCGCCAACGCGCGCGACCACGAGTCGAGCGCACGCTCGTGGTCGGCGCGCTCGCGCGCCAAGTCGCCCAACGCGCGCCAGGCCTGCACGGCCTCGTCGCACAACGGATGGCGCAGGGCGAGGCGCGCCAACGCTCCTT
>SXXH01000078.1 GCA_005789645.1 Planctomycetia bacterium | reverse complement strand
GCGTCTCCCCCACGCGCAACGCGCGCACCCACAAGGCCTGGACCAGTCGCGGCGAACTCAACCTCAAGAACGCGCGCTTCAAGGACGATCCCTCTCCCGTCGATCCGGAGTGCGACTGCCCCTGCTGCCTGCAGTACAGCCGGGCCGTGCTGCGCCATTTGGTGGTGGCCGAGGAGATGCTGGCGCCGATCCTGCTCACGCTGCACAACCTGCGCTACTTCCATCGCCTGATGGAGCGCATGCGCGCCGCGATCGAGATCGATGGCCTGACGGAGCTGCGACGCGAGATCCTGGGCGCGCGCGGCGAGGCTTGAGCCGCGGGGCTCTGTCAAATATTTTTGACAGAAGGCGCGCCATCAGCGGCGCTTGTAGTCCGGGCACACCAAGGCGTTCGGGCGCTCGCGCCGCTTGCAGGCCGCGCCATAGTCCCACTTGCAGTCGTCGCACAAGTAGCGGCGCGACTTGGCGGCGAACAAGCGACGGAAGAACTCGGCGATGCGGCGGTGGAGAGGCAGGTGGTCCTTCATGGGCTCGGGATCCTCGCGACCTTCCCAGCATAGCCGCATCCCGCGTCCACGCTCGCAGCGCCGACCGCGCGCCGCCGTGGTGCTTGCGCAGCCTCGATCAGGTACTCGTCTCTCGGAAAGGTGTCGACCAGGAACGTGTCGACAAGGGACGTGTCGATCAGGGACGTGCTGGATGAGGGACTCGTCAACGCGCGCGGCCGCACTCGCGTCAGGGCGAGGGCGGCCGCGCGGCTCGGACGAGAGGAGTGCGCTCAGCGCTTGGCGATGCGACCCGAGATGACCTCGAGGCGTGCCGCGTCGACGCGCATGGGGCGCGCGCTCGTCGTGCCGGCTTCGCCGATGGCACCACGCACGATCGTGCCCATCACGCCGATCTCGTAGCCCGCGTACTGGGACAGGTCGAAGCGCCCGGTGGCGCAGACGACCTCGGCGACCGCCTTGCCTCCAAAGCGCAGCACATAGCGCGGCGCGGCCTTCTCCGAAGTCGGATCGAGCTCGAGCCAACCACGCGCCTGGAAGCGGCCCCACAACGGATCCTGCGAGAGCGAAGCGGCCGCCAGCCGACGCTTGGCCTCCGACAACTGCGACTCGCGCTCCTGCTCGCGCAGCTTCTTGTCGGCCTCGAGTTGCACGACCTCCATGCGCAGCTCGACCTCCTCGAGGCGCACGCGCACCGTCTCGGCGCTGGCGGCCTTCGGATTGGCGGCGAGGCAAGCCTCGTAGGCCGTCTTGACCGCGGCCCAGTCCGGCGTCGAGCTGGCGCGAGCAACCTCGTACAGCGCTTCGGCCTGCGCGAAGCCCGTGTCTTGCGACTTCGACGCGTTGCTCGGCTTGGCGGCGGCGGCCGCGGTCGTCCCGGAAGCACTGGTTTCGCCGCCAGCTGCGGCGACCTTGGTCGTCGCGGCCGGCAGGACCACCCGCGGCATCTTGGCGAACGCGCTGGCGCGCTCGGCGGCGAGCAAGGCGGCACCGTCGCCGCCCGCAGGCAGCGCGCCAACCTTGCTGGCCTCGATCCACGCCGTCGTGCCGGACGGCGCCAACACCTTGACCCAATCCTCGGACAAGGGCTTGTTCGCGTCGCCGCGCGCCAACACGCGCAGCACTTCGCCACCCTTGAGCAGCTGCTGCAACGGATAGCTCTCCGCGCTCGTGTTCGGGAGTGGACGCATGCGCACGTTCGCGCCCTGCACCTTGGCGTCGCCTTGTCCTTCGGCCACGAGGTACTTGCCGTAGATCCATACCGGGATGCCCGCCGCCGGCTCGACCGCGAGCCAAGTGCCGCGCACCTCGGCCACGCGCAACACGGCGTCCTTCTCGACTGTCGCGAGCACGATGCCCGTGGGATCCGGCAGGTTCGTCAGCTTGGCTGCCGTGGTCGCGCGCACATGCTCGAGCTTGGGCTTGGTGGCCGGCGCGATGCTGGACTCGGCGGTGGTGGACTCCTGCGCAAGCGCGCTCGCGGGAGCTTGCGCCCACGCGGAGGCGGCAAGCAGCAGTCCTTGCGCGGCACACAGGTGGACGAGGCGGTACGGAAGAAGGTGCATGGTGCTGTGCTTGGTTGTGGTGGGAGCTTGGTTGGTGTGGAAGCTTGGTTGGCCCGGGATCCTCGGTGCGGACCCGTGCCCGGTCGCAAGCTCGATCGTGCGGCGAAGCTCGTTGCGCGTGTGTCGCAGGCCTCGCAACGCACGCGGCGCCGCCCGGCGTGCGGCCGGTACCTGCCTCCTCGCGACGCGCGGCCAGCGAGGACGCGGGCGAACCTACGCAATCGCGTGGCGCACTTCCACACCCCCAGACGCGGTTGTCAAGAGGATGGCGGAGGCGCAAGGACGGTGCAGGCGGAGGCGACGGGCCAGAGCTGGCGCACGCTGCGGCCGGAGGCTGGCCCCACGCCGCGCGGACAAGCTCGCCGCGAGCGCGGCGACCACGCCGAACCCGAGCGTTAGACTCGCGCCCATGAGCGCACCCACCGAGCCGACGACACAACATGATGCCGTCTTGACGCCGCAGGGCTGGGCTGGAGCACCTGCAAAGGGCTTGGCCTTCCCCTACATGGCCTGGGCGCACCACGAGTCGCAGCGCACGCGCTCGCCGCTCTCCAACTCCGGCGTCCAAAACGCTCCTTCAAGCACCTTCGAGTCCTTGCGCATCGCCCTCGAGCACCCCGCGCAGTCGGCGCTGCCCGCCTTCGAGGCCGCCATCGCCGACCGCTTGGGTGTGGCTCCCGAAGCCGTGGTAGCCACCCCGGGAGCGTCCGGTGGTCTCGCCGCGGTCGCGCTATGGCTGTTCGCCGGCGCGCGCGTGGCAGTCGAGAGCCCCTCCTACGAGCAGTTGCGCTCCCTGGCTCTGCGCTTCGCCAAAGAACCCCTGCGCTTGCCGCGACGGCTGGAAACAGGGTACGACTGCTCGCCCTCCGAACTCGCCACAACGTTCGACTCGGCCCGCGACAGTTCTATCCCCGGACACGCGTTCCTCACGAACACCCACAACCCAAGCGGCGCCAAGTTGCCCGCTCTGCGCCTGCGCGAGCTGGCCGGAGTCTGCGCGGATCGCGGCGGTGCCTTGGTCTCGTGCGATATCTACCAAGAGTTCCTGCCAGAGGCCGAACGCGAGTGGACCTGCCGCGCGGCGCCCAACGGCGTCACCATCGGCAGCCTGACCAAAGCCTATGGACTTGGGCCCTTGCGCTTGGGCTGGGTCGCCTTGGGCGAAGCGCTGGTCCACCGCCGCCACGAGCTGCGCGACGCCACCTACCTCCTGTGGGTCGACCCCCCCACCACGACCCTCGCCGCCGGCGTGTTCGCGCTGCAACAGCTGGATCAGCTCGGAGCCCAGGCGCGCGAGCTGCAGCTCGAATCCAAGCCGATCCTCGACCAGTGGTTGCGCACCTCTCCCCATATCGAGGCCTTCGTGCCCACCCACGGCCTCGTCGCCTTCCCGCGCGTGCGCGGCGTCGTCGACACGCACGCCCTGGCTGAACTGCTCGTGCGCGAGGCCCAGGTGGACGTGGTGCCCGGCGAGTTCTTCGGCGCTCCCGGCCACCTGCGCGTCGCTTGCGGCCTGCCGCCCGCCGAGTTGACAGCGGCCTTGGCGCGACTGTCCGCCTGCTTGGCGAGCCATGTGGCCGAACAGGGCCTCAAGCGGTAACTTCCCGGTCCAAGACGCCATGCGCACCTACCTCCGATCGAAGATCCACAAGGCGACGGTCACGGCGGCCGACCTGAACTACATCGGCTCCATCACCATCGATCGCGATCTGATGGACAAGGCCGACATTGCGCCCTTCGAGAAGGTCTTGATCGTCGACAACACGAATGGGTCGCGCATCGAGACATATGTGATCGAGGGTGAGCGAGGCAGCGGGATGATGCAGATCAATGGCGGGGCGGCGCACCTGGTGAGGACGGGGGACGAGATCATCGTGATGACGTTCGAGGTGGGAGAAGGGGGGGGGGTGCCTCGGCAAATTCTGGTGGACAAGAAGAACCGTTATGTGCGCGACCTCTAGGATGGTGGTCCGGTTGGGTGTTGGTTTTCTGGTTGCCTAGGTGCCACGCGAGGGCTTCAGCGAGCGTCAGTAGATTCGGAGGCCCGGCGAGACACGAACGCGCCGGAACGACATGGCCCGCTTCGCTCCCGACCGCTGCCCGCACCCTGACTGCAAGCATTCCAACTCGTTCGGCTATCAACGCCACGGATCCTACTGGCGCGCCTGCGACGGCCGCGAAGTTCAGCGGTTTCGGTGCTTGTCCTGCCTGCATACGTTCTCGGTGCAGACATTCCGATTCGACTTCCGCCACAGGAAACCGCACATCAACCACCTGCTGCTTGACGCGTTCGTCTCCAAGAACACCCAGCGACAAGCGAGCCGAACCTACCAGCTCAACCGCAAGACCATCGCACATCGGCTCGAGCTGATGGGGCGGCATTGCGAGCTCTACCACCGCCGAGCGCTGGACGCCGCGCCCAGCCTCGCGTTCCTCGGATCGTTCGCCCTCGACGAGCTCGAGACGTTCGAGAAGGATCGCGTGAATATGCCGCTCACCATGCCCGTGCTTGTGTCGCGACACACCTTGTTCATCCTCGATTTCGAGGTCGGCACGCTCGCGCCGCGCGGCCGCAAGCCGGCTGGATTGGCGCGGCACAAGCGGCGGTCGCAATCGAGCGAAGCCGTATTCGCCGTGCTGCAGCGTGCTGCGCAGCTTGGTGCGCCAAACAGAGCCGTGCCGCCCTTCTTCGCCACCGACAAGAAGCCCACCTACCCAGGCTTGATCCAGCGCGCGTTTGGTGGGCGTGCAAGCCACATCCAGATCGACGCGAAACTGCCGCGCAGCAGCCAAAATCCGCTCTTCGCGGTCAACTTGACCTTCGCCATGCTGCGTGATGGCATCTCACGGCTCGTGCGCCGCAACTGGGCGCACTCCAAGTTGGCGGCCAAGCTCGTGCGCCACGCGTGGATCTGGGTGGCGTGGCGCAACTATGTGCGTAGGCGCACGGTCAAGACGCCCGACGAAACGGCCGCGACGACGGCGATGATCGCCATGCGCCCCATCAGGCCGATGGAGCTGATCCGAGAGCGGCTCGTGTGGGACTGACCAGAGCCGACTAACTGGCGGAACGCCCCGCCACGCCGCAATGGCACTACTGATGTCGATCCTGCGCAGAACGACCAACATCCAACTGGACCACCATCCCATGGGCATGGTGGATGGCGAGTCGCTCCAACTCCCTCACCCCCCTCCCACTCCTCCCCGCCAACGCCACCAAGTCCTCATGCTCCGGCGAGAGGTCGCGCTCGTCCATGCGCCCCTGCGGCCGCGTCCGCACCTTGACTCGCACGGGACACCCGAGGACTTCCACCACCACGGTCCTTCGCGCGCACTCCAGCCGTTCCCAAGGCGTGGAGCGCACTCCCAAGGTCGGCGTGAAATCCAAATAGACGCGCTCGAGTCCGACTCGCTCGGCGTCCTTCGCCAGTGCGCACAAGACGACTCCTGGTCGGCCTTTCTTCATGGTGACGGGCACGCACCATGCGTCGAGGGCGCCGGCGCTGAACAGCTGCTGGAGGGCCAACCCGAGTTCCTCTCCAGTCGTGTCGTCGAGGTTCGCTTCCAGCAACCACACGCGCGCACGCGCGTGGACCGGCGCGCCCGCGCCTGGGTCGGCGGCGATGTCCGGTCCGCCCAGTTGCACGCGCACCAAGTTGGGCGGACCTTCGGCGGGATCCTTGTGGCCGGCTCCGTAGCCCACGGCGGATGCGGTGAATCGACCCGGATCGCCGAAGGCATCCACGAGCTCCGCGAGCAGCGCCGCTCCGGTGGGAGTCAGTCGTTCTCCTCCTCCGCCTTCGATGCGGACGGTGCGCCCGCGCAGCAATTCGGCGACTGCGGGCGCGGGGACGGGCATCAAGCCATGGGCGCACTTGACCACGCCAGTTCCCGTCACGGGGACTTGGGATAGGACGCGCTCGATACCCAACCATTCGAGCGCTTGCATGGCCAGCACGACGTCGACGATCGTGTCGACCGCGCCCACTTCGTGGAAGTGGATCTCGTCGGGCGAGCAACCATGCACGCGTCCCTCTGCCACCGCGATGCGGACGAACACCGACTCGGCGCGCGAGCGTACGCGTTCGGACAAGCGCGTGGAAGCGAGCAAGGCGCGGATCTCTCGCAATCCGCGGTGGACCTTGGATTCATCGGTGCGCGGCACCACATCGAGCAGCAGACCGGAGAGGTTCTGACGCCAGACCGTCTGGACCTCGAGCGTGCACAGGTCGCCGAGCTCGTCGCGGACGAAGTCGCGCAGCCGTTCGAGCGTGAATCGCTCGTCCTTCAGGTCGAGCAGCGCGGCGAGGAACATGTCGCCGGCCAGGCCGGAGAAAGGCTCGATGTAGAGGGTCGCCATGCGGAGGGCGCGAGCCGCCGGCAAGCGGCCGTCGCAGGGCCAGACTCTACTCGATGGACGCGCTGGGGCCTCGCTGGCCCTGACGCTCTCCAGCGGCTGGCGCAGGGGTCGGCGGAGCGCACGCCTTGGCGATCGCACTCCGTGGATCTAGCCGTCGATCGCGGTCGCGTCGAGCCTCGAACCCTCGAGAGCCGTGCGGGCGGACGCCGTGTCGACGGCATCCTCGTCGGGGGCCGTGGCCGTCCTCGCCGCACGAGAGGCGCGCGCGACCACCAGCGCACCGCACCACGCGACGCCCATGTCGCGCAGGACGGCGGCACAAGCGCGCAAGGTGGCGCCCGAGGTCCAGACATCGTCGACCAGCCACACGCGGCGGTCGCGCACCAGCCGCCGCGACCAAGTGTCGGGCCAGGCGGGAGCGAAGGCGCGGTGCACGTTGTCCTCGCGCGAAAGGAGGCCCGTGGCGCCCTGCGGGGCGGTGGCGCGCACGCGACGCAACACCGCCCGGCAGGAGTGGAAGCCGACTGGCGCCGCGGCTGCCACGCCGTCGGCGAGCAGGCGCGCCTGGTCGTAGCCGCGCTCGAGTCGACGCGCGGGATGCAAGGGCACGGGCACGAGCAGGTCCCCGCGCCGAGGCTCGCCATGCTCGTCGTCGCGACCATCTTCGCTCGACGAGCGGTGCAGGGAACAAGCATGCAACAAGGCGCCCAAGTGCGGCGCCAGACCAGGTCGTCCACCGTGCTTGAAGGACAGCACCAGCTCGCGCAGCAGCGGGTCGTCGTAGTCGCCCACGCAATGCGCGCGCTCTACGCGCGTGGCGGCCGAGTTGGGGAGCGCGTGTGCGCGGCGACAGGCGCCACAGGACGAGGCGGCCGCCAACGCGGGCGGCAGCGGAGCGGCGCAGTGCTGGCAGCGCGGCACCCGATCCAATCGCAATCGGTGTTCGTCGCACCCGAGTCCATCGCGGGCGCCGGATGCGCCGCACACGAGGCAGGTCAAGCCGAACAGCGCCTCGCTCCAGGCCGAATCCCGACGGTCGTCCCAGCGACCACCCGCGAGTTCCATGCTTGCATCGTGCTCGTCGCGGCGCGCCATGCGGGCTCCTCCACTGACATGGACGCTCGGCAAGGTTCGAGCGTGGCAGCCCAAGCTCCACCAATCGGCGCCAAGCCGCGTGGACCAACCAAGCCAGGGGCCGATGTCGGGACTCCCGCCCGCGCGCCTCGCAATCTCAGAAGTCGGAGTCCTCGGGCGCGCCGGGGAACGGCCCGAAGGAGCGCCGCGCGGCGATCGGCAGTCCGATGGCCGCGCGCACGCGCTCGGTGTAGCTCTCGAGAGTGTCGTCCGGGCGCGATTCGACATCCCACAGCTCGCCAAGCTCGCGCGCCAGATCCGGATCCGCGTACAGGTCGACGCGCGTGGCGAGCAGCGACTCCTTCACATGGCGACGGCAGGCGGAGCTGCCATGCGACCAACCGAGCGCGAGCAGGCCGAATTGGAGCAGCACGACGAGCGGCAGCCATGCGTAGGCCGACAGCACCTCGGCGTCCGCGGCCTGGTGACGCCCGATCCACTCGCAGGCGAAGCCGGCCACGATGTCGAGGAAGCCCACGCCCACCTGCACGCGCAGCACGATGGCCTCGCGCAGGAGGACCAGGCGCAAGCGACGCGGAGCCAAGCGTTCGGCCACCAATTGGCGCGAGGAACGCGCGAGGAGAGCCACGGCGAGCAGCAAGCCGCCGGCGATCTGCAGGGTCGAGCCGAGGTCGAGGAAGTCGGGGAGCATCGCGGCGTCGTCGGCATTGTGCGCTGGACGAGCCCGCTTGTCTCCCCCGTCGCGTCGAAGCGTGGCGCGTCCATCTTTATCGCGCAGGCTCGCGTCAGTATCCTCGCTTCCCATGTCGCAAGCCCACGATCCCGCCACCTTGCAAGCGCTGCGCGACGCCGCGGCCCTCGCCAAGCTGGACTTGCACGAAGACGAAGCCGGGCGCTTGTGCGCGGACGTGGCGCGCATCTTGGCGCAGTTCGAGTTGCTGCAGCAGGTCGACACGAGCGGCTGCGAGCCGATGGTGGCCCCGATCGAGGCCCGTGGCACGCTGCGCGAGGGTGGACCGGCCGATTCGCTGCCGCGCGAGGAGCTCTTGGGCCTTGCTCCGCAGGCGGATGGCGAGCACTACATCGTCAAGAGGGCGATCGGAGGCGAGGCGTGAGCGCGCTGCCGCGAGCCTGGCACGAGTTGGACGCCCACCAGCTGGCGCTCGAGCATGCGCGCGGGGCACTCTCCGTGGTGGCGACCATCGACGACTGCCTGCGTCGCATCGAAGCGGCCAACGGACGCTTGAACGCCTTCCTCGCGCTCGATGCGAAGCGGGCGCGCGCCAGGGCCGCGACGCTCGAGGCAGCCCGGCGCGCCGGCGAGCGGCCCGGCAAGCTGCACGGCGTGCCGCTCGCCATCAAGGCCAACCAGGCGTGCCGCGGCTTGGAGACGAACTGCGCCTCGCGCATGCTGGCCGGCTGGCGCGCGCCGTACACGGCCACGGCCATCGAGCGCTTGGAGGCCGAAGGCGCCATCGTGGTGGGCGCCACGAACATGGACGAGTACGCCATGGGCTCGACCGGAGAACACTCGGCCCATGGCGCGACGAAGAACCCATGGTCCGCCGCGCATGCGCCGGGTGGCTCGTCCTCGGGTTCGGCGGCCGCCGTGGCGGCGCGACTCGTGCCGCTGGCCTTGGGCTCGGACACGGGCGGTTCCGTGCGCCAACCGGCGGCGTGGTGCGGCATCGCGGGACTGAAGCCCACTTGGGGACGCGTGTCGCGCCATGGACTCGTGGCCTTCGCCTCGTCGCTCGACTGCATCGCACCGCTGGCGCGCTGCGTGGAGGACCTCGAGTTGGCGCTCTGCATCATGGCCGGCGCGGACCCGCGCGATGCCAGCTGCCTCCCGAAGGAAGCGCCGGTCCCGCTGGCGCTGGAAGGGTTGGCGGGGATGCGCCTCGGCGTCGTGGCGGAATGGCGCGAGGCGCTCGTGCCGGGTCCGGCGCGGGAACTGCACGCAGCGAACCTGCGCGCCTTGGGCGCGGCGGGAGCCGAGCTGGTCGAAGTCTCGCTCGCCACCACGCGCCACGCGATCGCGTGCTACTACATCGTCGCCGCCGTGGAGGCGGCCTCGAACCTCTCGCGCTACGACGGATCGCGCTACGGACTGCGCGCGGACGAGGGCGCGCGCTCGTTGGCGGCGAGCATGTCGATGACCCGGCGCGCGGGCTTCGGCGCGGAGGTGCAGCGGCGCATCGTGCTCGGGACTTGGGCGCACTCGGCGGGCTGGTCGGCGCGCTGGCACCAGCAAGCCGCGCGCGTGCGCACCAAGGTGGCGCGCGAGTTCGCGGCCGCCTTCGAGCAGTGCGACCTGCTGGTCGGTCCCACCGCTCCCACGCCGGCGTTGCGCCTCGGCTCGCACGCCTCCGATCCGTCGGCGATGTACGCCTGCGATGCGTTGACGACGCCCGTTTCGCTGGCGGGCCTGCCCGCCGCCAGCATCCCGGCCGGACTGGTGGAGATCGACGGGACGCGCCTGCCGTTCGGCCTGCAACTGGTGGGCCCGCTCGAAGCAGACCAACTGGTGCTGGCGGCCTCGCGCGTCGCCGAGCGCATCGTCTGCCCCGAGCGCCTGCGCGCCCCCGAGCCGGAGGACTTGCCGTGAACGACGCGCAAGGTTGGACCTCCCCCGCCACGGGGACGCGGTGGCTGGTGGTCGTCGGGCTGGAAGTGCACTGCCAACTGGCGGCGACGACCAAGCTGTTCTGCGCTTGCCGCCCGCAATTCGGCGCCGAGCCCAACACGCGCGTGTGCGCGGTGTGCAGCGCGCAACCCGGTGCCTTGCCTACCGCTTCGAAGGAGGCCTTGCGCCTCGCCGTGCGCGCGGGCCTTGCCCTGTCGTGCGACATCGCGCCGCGCACGCGCTTCGCGCGCAAGCACTACTTCTACTGCGACTTGCCCAAGGGCTACCAGATCAGCCAGGACGAGGAGCCGTTCTGCCGCGGAGGCGGGTTGCTGCTCGCCTCGGGCAAGCGCGTGCGCCTGCAGCGCATCCATCTCGAGGAGGACGCCGGCAAGGCGATCCACGACCGCGGCGCGGACACGCTGGTCGATCTCAACCGCGCGGGCATCCCGCTGATCGAATCGGTCACCGAGGCGGACATCGCGTCGGCCGACGAAGCGGTCGAGTTCCTCGAGGCGCTGAAGGAGATCCTGCAGCACGCCGGTGTCTCCAACTGCGACATGGAGAAGGGCGAGCTGCGCTGCGACGTGAACATCTCCGTGCATCGCGCGGGCGAGCCGTGGGGCGTGAAGGTCGAGATCAAGAACCTCAACTCGTTCCGCTTCGTGCACGCCGCCATCGAGCACGAGACCGCGCGCCAGGTGGCGATCTTGGAAGGCGGCGATCCCGCGCGGCGCGTCGTGCAGGAAACGCGCTTGTGGGATCCCGACAAGCAGGCCACGCGCACGATGCGCCGCAAGGAAGGCGCGGCGGACTACCGCTACCTGCCCGAGCCTGACCTGCCGGAGATCGAGCTCGACGCCGCCTTCGTCGAGGGCGAGCGCGCCCAGCTCGCGCCACCGCCCGCCGAGCGTCGCGCGCGCTGGACGCGCGAGTGGCGCGTGGCGGAGAAGGACGCGGCCGCGTTGGCGACGACGCGCCGCTTGGCCGACTGGTACGAGGCCGTCGTGCGCGCCGGGGCGCCGGGCAGGGAGGCGGCGGCCTTCGTGCTCAACGAGCTCCCGAAGGCGCTGGCGGAGGATGGCGGAAAGGGCGCCGTCGAGGACCTCGGCTTTGCGCTCGAATCGAGCCCCCTGCTTCCGCGCCATGTGGCGGAGCTGCTGCGGCTCGCCGTCGCCGGCGAGGTCAGCAACGCCGGCGCGCGGCTCGTGCTGCGCGAGTTGGCGCGCGCTGGACGCGCGAGTGGCGCGTGGCGGAGAAGG
>SXXH01000077.1 GCA_005789645.1 Planctomycetia bacterium | reverse complement strand
CTACACGGCCAGTTACACGGTGTGCGGCCAGGCGTGCTCTTCGACGGGCGAGGTGTGTGTCTTCGTGCAGGCGGCTCCCTCCGCGCTCGACGACAGCGCCTTCATCGATCCCACGGTGCAGCCGAGCGTGCTGATCCCGGTCAAGAACAACGACACGGCGTCCACGGGTTGCACTTTGGGCACGCCGACCTTGGTCGCTGGTTCCATCACACCTGCTGGATCAGGCACGGTGGTTTGGGTCCCTGCGGAGAACGCCTTCCGCTTCACGCCGACCCCGCCGGCAACCATGCCTGGCCAGGTGAGCTTCCAGTACGACATCTGCCAGACATGTCCGCCGGTTGCAGGTTGCAACGTCAATTGCACGGAGACGTGCTGCCGGCGAGCGCGCGTGACGATCAACCGCGTTTGTCCGACCTTCAATCGTCTGCAGCCGGCGTCGTTGCTCTTGTATCCCAAGTACGACGCCCGTCAGGGTCGTGTGTCGTTGTTGACGATCACGAACACGAACGGCAACAAGGGCGGTGATGTCGATGTCGAGTTCCGCTACATCGACGACAAGATGGGTTGCCATCCCACCGGCCGTGAGCACCGCCTGACGCCGAACGACACGTTGACCATGCTGGCATCGACGCAGGTGCCCAATGGTTCGTACGGCTACGCGTACGCGTACGCCAAGAGTGAGACCGACACGACGGCCAACCCGACGGGCGAGCCGATCGTGTTCAATCACCTGATCGGTCAAGTGCTGATCCTCGACGGCGCTGCGGCGGCCGATTGGTCGGTGTCGAGCGTCAACTTCAAGGGTATCGGCGCCGAGCGCGCGCCGAACGACGACGACAACGACGGCATCCGCGACTTGAACTTCGAGTTCAGCTCGGACTTGTTGCCGGAGTACGAGAAGGCGCCGGCCGAGCTTCGCATCCCGCGCTTCATCGGCCAGCAGCAGATCGACGAGACCAGCGTGATCCTGATCGCCTTGTCGGGTGGCCAGGCGTTCACCACGACAGTTCTCGTCGACGGCTACAACGACAACGAAGTGGCCTCCTCGAGCCAGTACAGCTTCGATTGCTGGGACCAGCCGCGCCTGACGACGCTGTTCCCATTCGCGCAGGAGGCCGCCATGCGCGGAGCCAGCGACGACCCGCTGGAGATCATCGGTGCTCCGCACCGCGAGGCGGGCTGGTTCCGCATCCAAGGTCAGGTGGCCGTGTCCGACCTCGAGACGATCGCCAACCCGGCGATCTACGCCGTGCTCGTGGAGGACATCGCCGGTTTCGCGGCCGCCGACTTGCCGTACGAGTACTGCCAGCGCAACGGGGACTTGTTGCCGAAGAGCCCATTGGGCGACGGACCGAATCCCGTCGCTGGCGACGGCCAGTGAGCCGCCGTGCCTGATGTCCCCGGTCCGCGCAGCCAGCGGGCCGGCCGGCCATGCAACCGCGGGCCGCTCCACGAGGGGCGGCCCGCGGCCTTGTCGGCTTGCCTGCGCTTGGCGCGCGCGACGGTGCGCTCAAGGCACGAAGGTCAACTTGGCCCAGTCCCGCGTCAGTCGACGCGGTGCCAGCGCCAAGCCTTGGATGACCATGGTTGTTCCGGCGAGGCTGGCGCTCGAGGTGATGGCCATGTCGTGGGATGCAGTGCCGCCGCTGTTGGCGACCACGAGCGCCAACGATGCGGCGGATTGCCGCTCCAGGCGCAGTTCACCCAAGGCACCCAACTGCACGAAGGTGCTCGGTGCGCGCGGAGCACAGAACAGGCGCACTTGCTGACCGGCATTGGCCTTGATGTCGATGCGCACCGTCGACCCAAGGGCCGGTTCGCCCACCACGACCAAGTCGGGCGTGCTCGTGGCGTGCAGCGACGCGACGAAGCTGTTGACGGCTTGGTCGTAGCGCACGGCGAGGAAGCGCCGTCCATCACCCCAGCCGCTCATGCTGGAGATGGAGCCGGGCAAGTCCAGCGTGCCCGCCGACGTCCAAGTCGTGGAGCGTCGCAGCAGCTTCACATCCACGCCGTTCGTCAAGGCGCCTTGACTGTGTCCGCTGGCCAGCGCTAGGCCATGCTCGAGGAAGAGCAGTCCGCCGGAACTGATCGTGCCGTTCGCGGGAGCATTGGCTTGTTCTTGGTGGACGAGCGTCCATGTCGAGCTGCCGCTGCTGGCACGCTCGTGCACGGCGAGTCGCAGGGTGCTGGCATCACCGGAGATGGAAGCATGCAGCGCCAAGCGCAAGCCCTGCGGATCCAGGCTCAAGCGCGCCACCGTCTGGTTGCCCGCCGGCACGACGGAGGAGCTGGTCCATGCTCCGTCGATGCATTGCCACACGACGACGCCGCCATCCATCTTGGCCAGCGCGAACACGCCGCCATCGCGCGAGATGCCGTGCAGCATGGCACCCGGCTGGTTCGTCTGGCTGAAGTCGAGCGACTCGTGCAACGTGGCGCCGTTCGCGCCATCGAGCAGGAACGTGCGCAGAGTGCCGACGATCAGCACTCGTGATCCGTCTTCGGTGGGCCGGACGGCGGGCGAAGTCCCCGCGGCCACCGTGGTGGACCACTCAAGTTGGCCATTCGCGCGGACGTGCCACAGGGCCAGGTTGCTGGCGGTCTGGTCCAGCACCCATGCATAGGCGCCGTCGCCGTCATCGAGGCAATGCACCCCCAAGCTCGAGGTGTAGGTGGGGGCAAAGGGCAGGTTCCATCCAGCGCTGGGCTGTGCCTCTCCGAGGCGCCAGAAGTTCAGGCGCGGCGTGCTGCTGCCCGTGGTCCAGTTCATCGTCGCGGCCGTTGCGGCGCGCGCGGCCACAGAGAGCTTCAAGTTCATGCTGCCTGGCGAGTAGGTGCCCGACACCACCGGTTGCGCGGTGGGGGCGGCATAGGGTGAAAGTTGCAGCATCGACCCGTTGTTCTGGGTCGGGAACACGAACACCGCGCCACCTTCGTCGCCAAGTTGCGCCTGCAGGTTCAACTGATTCGCCGGCATGGCGCGCGTCCAGACCGTCGTCGGCGCCTGCGCCACGACGGAACCCGCGGAAGCGACCAGCGCCATCAGCGCCAGTCCAATGCGTTGCACACTCATCTCTGCCCTCGTTGTTCGGGGTCGCCCGACCCCGTTGGTTGCCCTTTGCGGCACGGCGCCCTGCCCGGCGACGACCACCATGGGGAAGCAGATCGAAATGCGAACTACTAGGACTTCAAGAAATGCGGATTTCTAGGTTCGCAGCGGCGAACGCCGCTGGGCGCAGCACGGCGGCGACAGGGGCAGGCAGGAACTTCCACCTGCGGTCGGGGACCGCCGCTTTGGGTGGCGAGCGCGCCGGGCGGGGTGGGGGCGCGCTCAGTCCGCGCGCTTCCACCAATCGCCGGTGGCCACTTCGCGGATGCCTTCGGCGTAGCTGCGCGGCTTCCAACCCAGCTCGTGGAAGGCGGCGGTGATGTCGTGCTCGTGGTGCAGGTTGAAGTACGCGCTGGCGCGCCGGTCCTCGGTCACGTCGGTGAAGAGGCCCTTGAGGAAGATGACTGCGTCGGCCCAGCGCTTGCTGATGTTCCTGCGCTTCACCTTGCCGCCCGTCGCCGCGATGGTCAGGTCGAGGAACTCGTTGTAGGAGATGCCGCCCGGACCGGCGAGCTCGTACACGACATCCATGTCGCGATCGAAGCTGAACATGCGCAGCACGGCGTCGACCACGTCGTCCACGTGCACGGGGTTGACCTTGGACAAGCCGCTGTGCGGCACCCAGATCGTGCCTGACTGGCGCGCGCACTTGCGCAGGAACGGAGCCGTATGGCGCATGTCGCCGCGTCCGTACACGAGCGTCGGTCGGAAGCTCGCCCAGGTGTAGCCCGAGCCGCGGATGATCTTCTCCTGCACGCGCTTGCTGTCGCGGTAGTAGCTGTAGACGGGCGCGCCGATCACCGCCGAACTGACGACCCACACGCGGAAGCCGGGGGCCGCGTTGCGCTTGGCTTCGCTCATCAACGCCTCGGTGCCCTTGACGTTGACCTTTTGCATTTCCTCGTCGCCGAGGTGGTCGTGCGCGCTGGCGACATGCACGAGCAACTCGACGCCGGCGAGGAACCCGTCCAGCGATTCGGGCTTGGTCAAGTCGCCTTCGTGCACTTCGACCATGCCTTGCTTGGGCTTTTCGAGTGCGGTGGCGCGGCCGGGGCGCACCAGCGCCCTGACCTCGTGGCCGGCTTCGGCGAGGGCGCGCAGCAGGTAGCCGCCGATGAATCCAGTGGCTCCGGTGATGGCGATCTTCATGGCTTTGGGGCGCGTCAAGGATACAGCTCCGCGGGCCGCCGTGCGCCCCTGCAAGCGCTCCTGCGCACCTCCCTGCGAGATCCCCGCGGGTTGGGAGCCGGCTCGCTCCGTCCTGGATGCGCCTTGCTGGCGCGTACTGCCGCGCGGCCGGGCCCCGCCGCGCTACTGGCCTCCGAGCAGCCCGCGTCCGTAGGCGTCGACCGCGAGACTGAAGCCGTACGGCAGGTCGGAGAGGAACTTCTCGACGAGGCGCGCATTACGCTGCGCCTCCATCTGCGCCTGCGGCGGGGCGATGGCCAGCGACTCGACGCGCACGGCCCACCACAGGGCGTCGGTGCAGTATCCCGAAAGCGCCGAGCGCGGCGCGCGGAATTCGATCACGGGCAAGTCGTCGCGCATGGGGGCTGCACCTTGCGCCAGCTCGCGCAAGCCCTGGTCGTCGGCGCAGCACAAGGCGGCCACGTCGACGCCGGAGTGGACGCCGACTTGCGCCAACACGCCGGCGATGCGCTCGGGCAGAGCCTCGGCGCACAAGTCCTCGAGGCTCTTCATCGGCGTCGACGATCCAACCAGCACCAGATCGTAGGCCGTCAGCCAGGCCGAAACGTGCTCGAAGGTCGCGCACCAGGTGGCCGCGACGGTGCGCACATCGTCGAAGGAGAGCTCGTACAGCGGCAACCATTGCGAGGCGACGCCACCCGCGGCGAGGCGCGCCTTGACGCGCGCGAAGTGTTCGAGCGTGTAGAGGTCGCTCGAGCCGCGCGTCCATGGATGGACCGGGTCGGCGGTGATCAGATCGAAGCTGCGCGTCGTGGACGCCAGCGCATGGCGTCCATCGGCGATGACGAGGTGCGTGCGCGGTTCGACCAGCACGCCTCCGTTCCAAGGATCGAAGCGCCGCGCGGCCTGCGCCACGGCGGGTGAGATCTCGTACACGACGAGCTCTTCGAGCGCGGGGCCGTCGAGCAAGGAGCCGGCGGTCATCCCGGTGCCGAGGCCCACGCACGCCGCCGTCTCGACCTGGCCGTGGAGCAACAGGGGGATGTGGCCCAGCAACCACTGCAAGCGCAGGTCGACCGGCGCCGTCGAGGCCTCGGGCTTGCCGTTGACCCAGATGCTCCTGATCAACGTGCCATCCGTGGCGTGGCCTTCGGAGACGCGCACGCTGGTGTGCGCGTCGTGGCCCACATGCAGGGCGCGCGCTTGGTTGCGCGCGTCGCCGGGCGCGAGCACTTGCGTCGACAACAACGCAGCCAAGGCGCCCGCGGCGGCGACCCAACCCCGGCGGCGCGGGGCCACGAGCAGGGCCGCGACGAGCGGCAGGCCCAGCAGCGCGCCTGTCGCCACGCGCGGTCCCAAGTGCGGCAACAGCACGAAGCCCGCGAGCAAGGCGCCCGCCACGCAACCGGCTCCGTTCCAAGCGTAGAGCCGCGCCAAGGCGCGCGCCGGCTCGAGCTTGGCGTGCGCGCGCAAGTACTCGTGCGCGGTGGAGGGGAAGGCCGCGCCGAAGGCCATGGCGGGCGGCAACAAGGCGAGGCTCGCCCACAGCGCGTGCCACAACCAGGCGCGCTCGACGCTGCGCGCCGGCGCCGATTGATTGACCAGTCCGGCGTACAAGTCGTCGACGCCGAGCGTCAAGCGCAGCGCCAGCAGGCCTGCGAGCGCGAGCAGCGGCGCCGCCAAGAGCGCCATGAGCAGCGCCTTGTGGGCGTGCGCGGCATCGCGCACGAGGTTGCGCGCCGCCAAGGCCGTGCGCGCGCGACGCGCCGCCATGAGTCGCGCACCGAGGGCGATGCCGACGAGGAACACGAACAGGACGAGCGCGAACGAGTACACGGACGCGCCGGTGACGGTGACGAGCAACCTGGCCGCCAACACCTCGAGTCCGAGGCTCGCCGCGCCGGCGAGGAAGGTGGCGAAGCACAAGGGATGCAGCAGTGGAGCGCGTACGTCGCCATCCCACTCTTCGCGCGTGGGATCCGAATCGCGGCGGCTCTTCAACAAGTACAGGGCCGCGAGCGCGGCGAAGCATTGCGCCAACGCCGCCGCCCACGCCGTGCCCGAGAAACCGAGCGCGGGAAAGAGCCAGAACGGACCGGCGAGCGCGCCTGCGGCGGCGCCCAGCGTGTTGGCCCCGTAGAAGGCGCCGGTCTCGCTGCCGACTTCGACCTTGTCGACGATCAGGGCGCGCGCGAGCAACGGCACCGTGGCGCCCATGGCGATCGTCGGCGGCAACAAGAACAGCACGGCGTAGCCGATGCGTGCCTGCAGCGCACCTTGGGGTTCGCACCACGCGATGGCCATCGGCACCAGCGCGGCCCAGACGGCGACGAAGAGCTCGAGGCCGGCGAACCAGGCTTGCGGCCTGCGTGCGCGGGCGGCCAATCCCCCGGCGAGCTGCGCGCCCAGCGCCAGCCCTCCGAGGAAGGTCGCCAAGGTCAGGGCGGTCGCGCTGGCATCGCTGCCGACGAGCCTGGCGAGGAGCCTCGCCCAGGTCACCTCGTGCACCAGCGCCGCTGCGCCTGTGACGAAGACGATGGCGTCGCTGACGCGCATGGTGGAGCCAGAGGATAGACTCCAACCACCGTGCGGACACGCCCCGGCGTCGAAGGAATCGTCTGCGCCTTGCCATTGGAGCTGGGTTCATGGCGCGAACGCGTGCGCTCCAGCGCCCGCCACCTCGGTCTCGATGTGCTCGAGCTCGACGCGCCCGCGCCGGCGCGCGCCGTGGTGTGCGGCATCGGCAAGGTGGCCGCGACGCGCGCCGTCGCCGCCCTCTGCG
>SXXH01000076.1 GCA_005789645.1 Planctomycetia bacterium | reverse complement strand
GAGGAGCAGTTCGCGCCGCCAACGCCGGTCCACGCTCCGCGCGTGCCGGTCTTCGCGCCCGCCGACACGCTGCCCGCGCCCGTCGAGGTCGCGCTCGTGCGCGCGGGAGTCGCGCCGGAGGTGGCGACGAAGAACCAGCGCGCGCTCGAGGCGCTGGAGTCGGGCGCGCACGACGAGGCCGTCGCGCTGCTCGAGGAGTGCCTGGTCGCCGCGCCAGCGCATCCCGTGCTCTCTTCGAACCTCGCCGAGGCGCTGTGGCGCCGCGCCCACGCACGCGACCTCGGACAGATCGAGGGCCTCGAGCTCGGCGTCGCCGACCTGGTGCGCGCGGCGACGCTCGCCCCGGCTCGAGTCGAGATCCCCGCCCGCCAAGCGGAGTGGGAGAAGCGCCTCGCCGCGCAGCGCGGCATGTGGACCGACATGTCCGTCCACTTCGCCCTTTCGTACGACGGCGAGCGTGGCGATCTCCTGGCGTCCTACTCCGACATCCTCGCGGTGCTCGAGGACGCCTATGGCGAATACAGCTTGTCCTTCGCCATCTCGCCGGTGGAGGAGGAGGACCGGCGCATCGCGGTGGTGCTGTACAGGAAGGACCAGTTCCGCGCCGCCACCGGCATCGGGCATTGGGCGGGCGGCTTGTACGACGGCGTGGTGCGCGTGCCCGTCGAGGACTTGTCGCGCGAGCGCATGCAGTTGTCGCGCGTGTTGCGCCACGAGCTGGCGCATGCCTTCGTCGCGCGCCGAGCCAAGGGTCGCGCGCCCGGCTGGCTCAACGAAGGGTTGGCGATGCGGCTCGAGGCCGACGACGTGGCTTGGCGTGCGCGCGTCAAGGACTCGACGCAGGTGGCGCGTGGCTTGCCGCGCCTCGCCGCCGCCGACTTCGAGGGCTCGTTGGCGTCGCTCTCGGACGAGACGCGCGTGCGGGCCGCCTACGCCACCGCGGTCCTGTGCTGCGACGCTTTCGAACAGGACGGAGGGCCGTTCGCGCTCTTCGACCTGGTCGCCGCGGCGGGCGAAGGACGCCTCGCCGAGCGCGTCGAGCGCATCGCGGGCGTCGACTTCGCCGGTGTGCTCGCGCGCGTGCACGAACGGCTCGACGGCCGCTAGGTTGATGCTGGTCCCCTTCGTTGTGCGCGGCTTGGAGCACGAAAACGACTTTGGCTGCTGCGCGCGGCTGGCCGGCGTGCGTTAGATCCAAGAAGGGAAGTCGCCCATGCGACCAGCCCTCGGTCCGGCGCAGTGGCCTTGCGGTGCGCCAAAGGCCTATCCGCTGTCGCAGTCGGCGTCCCTGGGCCTCATCGCCGGGGCCGTGTGCCCTGAATCGGTGTGTACGCGGCATCGAAGTGTGCGCGGTATCGCGGTGTGCGCGGTCGATGACCTTTGGCTGGCTTCCGCAGGGGCATTGGTGCGGCCGTCCCGGTCATTGCCATGTGCTGCATTGTCAGCGCATGGCTCGCGACGTCCTGAGCCCATTCCGAGCAGGCGCAGAACCTCGGCTTCGAGCACCGGCGCCCAGTTCCTGTACGCCCATTTCCAAGATGAACGCTTTGGGGCCGCTGGCGGTGCCCACCTTGACCGTCTTTTTGCCCAAGCAGAACTCGGAAAGCGGTGGTGCGCGCCCACGGTCGCGCACAACGAAAGGGACCAGCATCCCCAAGGCGCGCGCCACTCGCTTCTTCCACCGCCTTCCTACGCACGAGGGCCGAGGCGCGCCGCTTGGGCGCGCGGCTACGCTCCGCCATGCAGTCGGACGCGGGCATCCCGCCAGCGCCGCGCGAGGAAGAGCCATGCAACATGTCAGCGAGTGGATGAAGAAGGATGTCGCCTGCGTGCGCCCGTGGGACGACTTGTCGAGGGTGGCGCAGCTGTGCTGGGAACGCGACATCGGCTGGTTGCCGGTGCTCGACGGCGAAGAGCGCCTCGTCGGGGTCGTCACCGACCGCGACGCGCTCTTGACCATGCACTTCCGCGGCCAAGGGCCGTCGGAGTCGCGCGTCGAGCACGCCATGAGCCGCGAGCTCAAATCGGTCATGCCGCAGACGAGCTTGCCCGCCGCGTTGGAGGTCATGGCGCGCAACGGGTTGCGGCGCCTGCCCGTCATCGACGCGCAGCAAAAGCTCGTCGGTGTCTTCACCATGGCCGACGCGGCGCGCGTCGCGCCCAAGGCGGGTGCCGACGACGAGCTGGTCGAGGCCGTGCGCGAGGTGCTCAAGCCACGTGCTGGCGATGGGGCCGGGCCGCAGGTGCTCCAACCCAAGGCGCGCGTCGCTCCGTCGAAGGGCGACTACGCCAAGGTCGAGCCTCGGATGCGCACTCTCTTGCCCTGACGCAGGGCGCCCTGGCGCAGGTGCAGCGCACCGCCACGGGGGGGGCAGTGCGCCGATGGACAGGCCACGGTTTCGAGCAAGACCATTCGAGCCTTCGCGCGAGGAGTGGCGCGCTGGTCTCGCGGCAAGAAGGGCGGCCGACCACGCGTGGTGTCGTGGTCGGCCGCCATCGTCGCCGATCTTCGCCGCACCAGTCGCGTGGAGCCCGATGCGGAGGATCGTGCGGCGAAACTCCCTTGTTCTCCACCGCGAGGGACGGAAAACCTCTATTCGAGGTGTGTCCAACTCGTGTCGTCGTCGTCAGGTCGTCGTGCGACCATCGTGCCACTGTCCTCGCTCGAGTTTCGTTCGTCTCAAGTGCGTCAGCTGGAACGAGCTAGGCCGTAGGCCAGCAAGAAGCCCAGCGTGACCACGGTCCACACCACGCCCAAGGACAGAGCGAACATCAGCATCAACTTTTGATCTCCAAGTGCCGCTCGCGCGAGTCGTAACAAGCCGAGCACTGCATGCTTGCTGGCAATGGCATCGGCGGCGTCTACGCATCCCTTGCCGGGTCTTGGTGGAATATTTGAAAAAAAGCGCGCTGGAGTGCCACGCGAGCGACGCCGCGGGCGTCCAGTCCGGTGGAGGGAATGATGCACGCGGAGCAACGCACTCTGGAACGGGAGATCGAGATCGAGGCTCATGGGGCCAATTCGAGGGCATTTGGGGTCGGTTCGACGACACTTGGGGTCGGCTCAACGACAATTGGGGCCGGTTCGACGACACTGTGCTCGCAGGGCGAGCAGCCGCGAGCACTCAGGTTTGATTCTTGCGCAAGCCACTGGGGTGCCGTCGACGGCCTTGATACGCGTGCCCCGAACTCTCTCTCCCTTGGCGGTCTTTCCCTCGACGGCTGTTCCCTGCCCGAGTTGTTGGCGGTCATCCTGGGCCGCGAATGCGTGGGTTGGACCGAGTTTGGTTCGCGCGCAGGAGGGCCAGACGAAGCACTGTCAACTATTTCGGACGGTGGGCGGGTTGTAGGCGGCTGCGCCCCGGGTGATCGCGGGTGTGATGGAAGCGACCTTGGCGAGCACGACTCCGGCAAGCTCGACTCCGACGAGAGCTGGAGGATCCGCGTCAACGATGGCTTCTTGACCGCCTGGTCGCGAGCCGAGCCGGCCCATCTGGTGCACGCCTTGCGGATCACGCCCGACCTGGCGCTGCGACTGGCTGCCTGCTTCGCCTTGGGCCGCCGAGTCGAGCAAGGCCGCGCACCCATCCGCGCCCGCTTGCAGTCGCCGGTGCTAGTGCACCAGTTGATGGCGCCTCGTCTACGTGGGTTGCCAGTCGAGACGCTGCACGTGCTGCTTCTGGACGGCAAGCATCGCCTGCAACGACTCGTGCGCGTGTCCGAAGGCACGCTGACCAACGCGATGGTTCATCCACGCGAGGTCTACGCACCCGCCATCGCCGAGCGTGCCGCGGCCATCATCGCCGTGCACAACCATCCCTCGGGCGATCCCGAGCCCAGCGAGGACGACCTGCGCGTCACCCGGCGCCTCGTCGATACAGGCGTCCTGCTCGGCGTGCCCATGCTCGACCATGTCATCGTGGCCGAGGGCGGCTATGTGTCCTTGCGCGAGCGCTTGCGCTGGGAGGCTTGAAGGTGCGTCGTCGCCGAGGGTGCCCTCGGCCGTCCCGAAGTTCAGGGCTGGCCGTAGACGCAAAGGGTCAGCGCGCATGCGCGGCGCGCGCCGCACAGCGTTCCAACACGATGGCGGCGGCAGCCTCGAGTGCGGTCTCGATGCGCAACACCTGCGTGGACAACCGCACGAAGGCGCAGCCGCAAGCGTGCAGAGCCTCCAGCTCGGACGGACTGAACCCGGCCTCCGGTCCGGCCCAGAGGCGAAAGCCCGTAGGTCCCGTGGTGGAGGTGCAGTCCGACAGGGTCCGCTCCAGATGCGTGGATAGCCAAGTCGGCGAGTAGGGGTCGAGCACCAAGTTGCAATGTGAAACGGTGCGCGATTGCTGGTTTTTCTCGCCGTTGCCTCCTGTTGGCTTACTTAGCTGCAATTCGATGTCTGGTGCGCGCGTCGGGCCTTGCGAGCCTGCCGAGTCTGCCGAGCCCGCCGAGTCTGCCGTGATGCCTTGCACTGCTTCCTGCCAGTCCATGACGGGCCTGATTTGGAGAGCGTGCAGGCCGCCGCATTGCTTCAAGGCCTCGCGCGCCACCTTGACGAGTTTCTCTCGACGCCCCTCACCCGCATGGCGGGCCTCAGCATCGGTATGTGCGGTGACGAGTGGTTGCCAAGCGGCGACCCCGAGCTGGGCCAGCCGTCCCACGGCATCGGCTGCGCGATTGCCCTTGGGCCACGGCGCGTAGACCTCGAGTCTAGGCAAGGGGGAGCTGTGAGCGCCGCTGGCAGGAGTTTCCCGTAGGAGTGATCCCACGATCACGGCCGCGCCCCGGCGCTCGACGTCCAAGATGCCCGCGTAGCCGTGGCCCCGCCCGTCGAGCACCTCCAGCGACGCGCCGCTCGAGAGGCGCAGGACCTTGACCAAGTGCTGGATGTCCTCCGGGTCGAGCGTCAAGCGCACCCCGGGACGAGCCTCGTCCAGCACGAGCCGCGGCGGATGGTCCATGATTCCATTCCACCAAGCGCGGCCGGCCTTCATCCACAGGGCGTTGCTACAAGCCCCGACGGGCAAACCGCCTCAACCGCCAGCCGCTGCACCTGCCCGGCAGGGGTACGCCTGCGTGCTCTCGGGCTCCCACTTGTGCATCGCGCTCGCCCGCCGCCGGTGGTTCCGGCCATGAACTGCAGGGTGTACCTGCTCCCCGCGGCTGGTATCCTCCCTTGGCGCGGGCCCAACGCAGCACGACCTTCGTGCCGCTCGTTGGTTACAGCGCAGCCCGCCTCGGGTACCTGTCGGGCCATCTCCCAAGCGATCCAAGGGTCGTTGGAGGGGGCCGATGGGGCGCATCCGGGGTGCCGCGGAGTTATCTGTCCTGCCGTCCCAACAGCGGACGCGGGTCCTGACTCGCGCACACGCGACCTAGCTGGACGCGTCCAGAAACCCAAGTCCACCTGCCCCCAAGCCCCTCGCCGTCCGCACGATGCAGACCCGCTACTCCCTGCGCTTCGAATCGGGCGATCGCAAAGGCGAAACGGTCTCCATCGGTTCCGGCGGGTTGACCGTAGGACGCAAGCCGAGCAACGGGCTCGTGGTCGCGGATGCCTCGGTTTCGGGCTCCCACGCCCGGCTGGCCGTCGATGCCGAGGGTTTGAGCATCAAGGATCTTGGCAGCACCAACGGCACGCGGGTGGGCACGGAACGGGTGACCGAGGCGCGCTTGCAACCCGGTGTGACGCTGTACCTGGGCAACGTCAAGTTCGAGGTGCTGGCGACGGTCGAGTTCGGAGCAACTGGTGCGGCGGTGGCGCCGAGCCGCCAAGGAGACACTGGCGCCTTCGCGGCGGAGGAACTTGAACTCGAGGAGTTGGACCTCGAGGCGCCGGAGGATTTGCCTGCGCCTGTGCCCGTCAAGTCAGCCCAGGCACCTGCGATGCCCGCTGTGGCGCGACCTCGCGGAACGCGTCAAGAGGGGGCGCATCAAGTGCCCGTGGAAGCGCGCTCAGGGACCGCGTCGAGCGCGCGCCCCAGCGAGGCCTCGGCGCCGCTGGCCGACCCCGACGTTTCGTCCGAGGAATCGCACAGCGTGTCGGCGGCGACCCTGGCTCGCGCCAAGAAGAGCTCCAAGGCCCCGCTCTTCGCCGTGCTGGGCTTGGTGGGTGTCGGCGTGGGCTTGTGGTTCGGTCTTGGTCGCGACGAGGACAACCCGGTGGCGCGCAATCGCCCGGTCGCTCCGCTCGCAGGCAACCTGTTGCCCGAGATCTGGAGCTTCGAGGGCGATGCGGAGCTGCGTGGTGTCGACGACGCCACCGAGTCGTGGTTGCGTTCGCCTTCCGCTCGGCACAGCGGGAACTACGGCGTGCGCGCCGACGCTTCGGCCGAGGCATGGGCGTTGGGCCGCAGCGAGGGCGTCGAGGTCAAGGACGGCCAAGTGCTCGTCGCCACAGCCGTGGTGCGCACGCGGGGCGGCGCGGTGCGCCTAGGAGTCGAGCTGTTGCGCCTCGGCGCCGACGGCGAGCCGCGTGCCGGTGGCGTGGTCGCGTGGAGCGCGCCGCACGGTTCCGACGAGTGGACCGAGTCCAAGCTCGCCGTGCGCGTGCCGCCCGGGCACGCGCGGGCGCGCCTCGTGTTGCTTGCCGAAGGTGGTTCCGCGGACGCCGACGATGCCGGCCTCGTGATCGGCACGGGGTCGGATGCGGCCATCGCCGAGGCGACCCTTGGCGAGACGCGCGCCGTGGTCGATGGCGCCTGCGCGTTGCACCTCGAGGAAGTCGATCGCGTGCTGTTCAGCGGTCTGCGCTTCCTGGCTGGACGCGATGCGCGCGCGCCGCTGCCGCTCGAACAATCGGGCGCGCTGCAAGTCTCCGACGGCGCGCTCGCGCTCGCGCCTGCGGGCGGCGGCGGGATTGGTCGTCTACGCGTCGGCAACGCGCTGCTCGTGGCCGGTGGCATCGCGACCAGCGGCAAGGACGGCACCCAACGCCACTCGGGCGACTTCGCGCGCGATGGGGTCGAGACTCTGCTGCTCGGCGGTGGCAACGACCTCGTGCGCTTGCGCCTCGCCTCGCCGGCGCGCGTCGAAGGGCGTCCTGAGGAGGACGGCATGGAGCTCCTCGCGACCTTCTCCGGTGCGGCGGGGGTGGCTTTGGCCGCCGAATTCGGCGCCGAGCGCAAGGCCGCCGGCGATCTCGCGCACGCCGCCCGCAACGCCGCCAAGGCTGGCGAGCGCGGCAAGGCCATCGCGACTTGGAGCCGCCTGCTCGACGAGGCGCCCTACGACGCGGCGCTGGTCGAGGAGGGCGGCCGCGCGCGCAGCGAGCTGGTCGAAGCGGGCTTCCTCGAGCTGCGGGCCATGCGCACGCGTTCCGAGCAGGCGCGCTTCTTCGGCCTCGCCGACATGTACGCGCGCGAGGAACGCGCCGCGCTCGAACTCGCGCGCCGCTACGAAGGCAGCGAAGTGGCCGAGCAAGCCGTCGCGCTCGCGCGCGAGCTTGGCGCGTCGCGCGCGTCGTTGCTCACCACTCGCGCCGCAGCCGAGCGTGGCCGCCTGGAGGCGGTGCGCGACGCCCTGCAAGCCGCGGGCGCCAAGAGCCTGGCCTCCAAGGTGGACGCCGCGATCCGCGGCGCCGTCCCCGGCGGCTGAACGGGCTTCACGGTCCGCAGGCACCACGCCGCGCGCATCCACCGCGCGCACGACACGAACACCGAGCCCCTCACCGCTCCTCCCCGAATCCATGGCGCAGACCACCACCGGCATCGACATCGGCGCGCGCGGCGCGCGCTTCCTGCGCGGCAGGCAGGAGAAGCAAGGCTTCGTGGTGCTCGACTTCCACGCCACGCCTGTCTCGGGCGCCGACCAAGCCGCGCGCTGGGCGTCGTGCGAAGCGCCCTTCGCGCTCAAGTCGTCGCGCATCGGCGTGACGGGCCGCGATCTCAACGTGCGCTACACGCATGTGCCGCGCATGCCCGACTGGCAGTTGCGCAACTTGATGCGCTTCGAAGTCGAGGAGATCGGCGAGCAGTCCGGCTCCGGGCTCGCCAGCGACTTCAACCTGCTGCCGCCGCTGCCCGAGATCGAGGGCGAGGACGTCGTCATGCTCGCGATGGCGCGCGAAAGCCTGCTCGACGAGCACATGCAGGGGCTCGCCGCCAAGGGGGGGGCGCTGGACGCCTTCACGCCCAACGCCGTCGCCCTCTACAACGCGTACACGCGCTTCTCCGTGGTCGAGGACGAAGTCGTGCTCGTCGCCTGCGTGGGCCACGAGTCGACCGACGTGGTCGTGGCGCGCGGCGTCGACCTGCTGTTCGCGCGCAACCTCGCCGGCGGCTCGAAGCTGTTCGACGACGCGATCGCGCAGAAGTTGTCCGTCTCGGCCACGCGCGCGCGGGAGTTGAAGGAGAAGATCGCCACGCTCGATCCATCCGCTCGCCACGCGGATCCGGATGCCGAGCGCGTGGCGCGCGCGGTGGCGGGCGCCTCGGGCCAATTCTTGTCCTTGTTCACCAGCACCGTCGCCTTCGCCAAGAGCCAGATTCGCCTGCCCGGGCTGAAGCTCGACAAGGTGTACCTGTGCGGCGGCGGCGCGCGCCTCGACGGCATGGCCCGTTGGCTGTCGAGCGCCTTGGGCGTCAAGGTCGAGCTGTTCGATCCGGTGCGCACGCTCGACTTGTCGAAGCTCGAGTCCGCGGCGGCCGAGTCGCTCAAGCGCCAGTCGCTCGAGTCCGTGGTGGCGCTCGGCCTCGCCGCCACGGCCGCGGCCGAAGACGCCTGGTCGCTGGAGATCCTGCCTGCGGCGTGGGCGCGCCAGCGCCAGTTCCGCACGCGCACCGCGTGGATGATCGCGGCCGGAGCGTTGGCCGTGTGCTTCCTCGGCGCTGCCTTCTGGCGCACGCGCGGCGAACTGGCCAAGGCCGCCGATCGCGCCGCGCGCCTCGAGCGCGAGTACAAGTCCGCCAACAACGTGCACCGTCGGACCGAGGACCTCGTGGCGAAGAACATCCAGCTCGACAAGGCCGCGACGGAGCTCGTGGCGCTCAAGGGCGCGGGCGAGCAGGTCGCGCGCGCCGTCGACCAGCTGCGCGCGCACCTGCCTGCCGAGTTCTGGCTGACGCGCCTCTCGAGCGACCTGCGCGCGGACCCGGAATTGGGCGTGGCGCGCGGAGCCGAGAAGCCGGTCCTGTCCGTCGAGGGCCGCGCGCGCGAAGGCACCAATGCGCTGAACACGCAGTACGAAGCCTTCGTGCAGAGCCTGCGCTCGGGCTTGCCGCCAAGCGCCGCGATGCGCGAACGACTCACGCCGAACGGTTCGCGCTTCACCATCGACATCTGCTTGCTGGTCGCCGGTCGCGCGGCGTCGGTCGACGAAGGGAAGGTGGCCCGATGAACGCGCAAGACTGGTGGCAGGAGAACAAGCGCTTCGCGCTGGCGACCGCCGGCGGAGGCATCGTCTTCCTGATCGCCTGGATGCTGATCCAGTCGTTCTACGGCGACGAGCTCGCGCGCGCCCAGCGTTCGGCCGCGCTGACGGCGCGCAAGTTGTCGAGCGAGTCCTTGTACGGACGCGAGGCCGAGGAGGCCGCGCAGTCGCGCCACGACGCGCTCGAGTCCGCCGTGCGTCGCTTGTCGGAGGCGGTGCACTTCCAGACACGTCCCTTCTGGCGCCTCGACTCCGCGCGCGGCTCCGCTTCGTCGCAGTACTTCGCCGTCGTCGCCGCGACGCGCGAGGAGTTGCTGCAGCGCGCCGGGCGCGCGAGCCTGCGCGTGCCCGAGGATCTGGGCCTGCCGGCGCTCTCGCCCACCAAGGAAGGCGACATCGAGCGCCACCTGCAGGCGCTCGATCTGGTCGATCGCGTCGCGCGCACCGCCATGGCGCGCGGCGTCGCGCGCATCGACAGGCTCGAGATCCGCCTCGACCCGCGGCTCAACTCCAAGGAAGGCGTGGGTCGCGTGGAGAAGACGCGCGTGGTGTGCGCCATGACTGGCGCGCCGGGCGCCTTGGTCGACTTCGTCGCCGCCACCCAGGAGCCCGGGGTCGAGGGCGGCGCGCCGTTGGTGGTGGAGAAGGTCGAGCTGGCGCCTTCGCGCGGCAAGTCCGAAGAGGCCTCGCTGGAGGTCGTGTTCCTGGCCGCGCGCGTCGAGCGCGTCGAGGCGGAGTGAGGGCGGCATGGCGCTGAATCGCGAGCAAGTGTTGTTCGGCTGCACGCTGGTCGTGCTCGGGGCGCTGTCTTGGCGCACCTTCCTGGTCGATGCGGCCGTCGGCAAGGACAAGCGAGCCGCCGCGCGCGAACTCGAGTCCGCCGCGAGCGTGGATCCAGCCGTGGCGTTGGCCGCGCCGCGTGCGTCGAATGCCGCGCGCGACATCCTCGCGCCGCCCTCCGACACCCGGCCGCTGCCGCCGCTGGAGCTGCAGATGCCGCCGCTGGACGCGCTGCCCGGGCTGCTGCCGCCGCCGCTGCCGGGCCCCGATGATGGACTGCTCGGACGCTTCTTGCGCGCCAAGCCCGCGCGCTTCGAAGCGAGTGGCTTGTTCGCGGGCCAGACTTCGTCCGACGACGAGGCCGAGGCGGCGCCCGCGCCGGTCGTCGGCAAGAAGAAGCCGGCCGATCCCGCCTTGGCGTCCACCGCCGACTTGGCCGAACGAGTCGCCGTCGCGAAGAGGATGTACGACTGGGTGCGGACCAACGAGTTCCGCTTCGGCGTCATCGCCAACAAGAACCGCTGGACGCTGCGCTCGCGGCCCGACGAAGACATCCTCTTCGTCGAGTACGACGTGGAGGCCGGGCGTCCGCGCTTCCCCGGCATGGAGCCGGTGCCGGTGCCGCGCAAGAACATCGGCGAGTATGGCTACGCCGACACGGTCGTGAATCGCATCGAGGCGCGTCGCTCCGAGTTCGGCGATCCCTTGCCCGCCGGGCAGTACGACGACGCGCTGCGCTTCGCGGAGGAGTGCCTCGAGCTGCGCCACGAGACGCCGCGCGCATTGGAGGTCGCGGCCGAGATGTACGGCCGCGCCGAAGCCGTGCTCGCGCAGGACCCGGCGCCCAAGCTGGGCCGGGCGCGCGTCCACGAGGCGGGCTTCCGCTTCGAGGAGGCGCATGCGTTGTACACCGAGCTGCTGCAGCCCGGACGCATGGAGCGCAGTCCGCTGGTGCTCGCGAGCCTCGGCCAACTCGAGGAGCGCTTCCTGCTGCACGCCGAAGCCGAGGCGCATCTCGCGGAAGCGGTGCGCTACGGCAGCACGCAGTGGTTCGCGCGTTCGGCGCTGGGACGGTTCTTGCTGTCGCGTGGCCGCGCCGCCGACGCGTTGGAGCACCTGGCCGCCGCGGTGCAGTACGAGCCGAGCGAGCCGGAACGCAAGCGCTTGCGCGCCGCCTTGCGCGCCGACCATGCCGACGGTTTGTTGGCCGTCGGACGAGTGGAGGCCGCGCTGCAGGCGTATGAACAAGCGCTGGCCGCCGATGCCGATTC
>SXXH01000075.1 GCA_005789645.1 Planctomycetia bacterium | reverse complement strand
GGGAGGATCGACTCTAACCGGTGAGTATTGTTTTTTGATAATCTAGCTTGATTAAAAATGTAATGAAGATTAATATTGTACTGTTGTTATTCAAGGATCTTCTTGTTAATTATACCATGGCCGCGAGCGTGGTCGACTTGCCGCTGCCCGTCGGTCCGGTGACGAGCACGAGACCCTTCGACAGCGAGCAGAAGTCCACCACCGCGCGCGGCAGCTTGAGCTCCTCGGCGGTCAGGATCTTCGATGGGATCTGGCGGAAGACGGCGCTCGGCCCGCGATGGTCGCGGAAGATGTTGGCGCGGAAGCGCGCCACGCCCTCGAGCTCGTAGGCGAAGTCGGTGTCGTTCTCGGCCTCGAACTGGGCCTTGGCGCGCTCGGGCGCGACCTCGAACAGGATCGGCAGCATCTGCTCCCCGGTCAGCACCGGGCAACCCTCGACCGGTTGCATGTCGCCATGCAGGCGGAACATCGGCTGCACGTTCGAGGTCATGTGCAGGTCGGAGGCGCCCAACTGCACCATCCGGCGGAACAACGCGTCGATCCAGGCCATGGGCGATCCTCCGTGCCCGCGCAAGCGGGACTCCTCGTCGGGCGCTATCGACAGCCGGAGCGCGGCGCTTGAGCCGCCACGGCGCGGCGAGCCTCTCGCGGGACGCGGGGCGCGATGCCACAATGCTCCGCGCATGCATCCCTCCCGCCGCGCCATCGTGGCGACGGGAGCCGCGCTGGGCGCATCCCTCGCCCTCGGCTCCTGCGCCTCCCTCCGCACCGCCACGAGCTCGAACGAGGACGCGCAGGCGCGCGCGGACTCCACCGCCCAGCCGCGCGCCCCGTCGTACGGCATCTCCTTGGCGCAGTGGTCGCTGCACTCGACGCTGTGGAAGAAGGAGCTCGACAACAAGGACTTCGCCCAGCACGCCAAGCAAGTCCACGGGATCGACGCCATCGAGTACGTCAACTCGTTCTTCAAGGACAAGGTCGCCGACCAGTCGTACCTGCAGGACTTGAGGAAGCGCGCCGACGACCTGGGCGTGCGCACGCTGCTCGTCATGATCGACGGCGAGGGCGATCTCGGCCACGCGCCTGGCGCCGAGCGCGACAAGGCGCTCGACAACCACAAGCGCTGGCTCGACGCCGCCAAGGTCCTGGGTTGCCACTCGATCCGCGTCAACGCCGCTTCGCACGGCACGCCCGAGGAAGGCGCGCGGCACGCGGCGGATTGCCTGCGCACGCTGGCGCTGCACGGCGACGCCTTGGGCTTGAACGTGATCGTCGAGAACCACGGCGGGCTGTCCTCCGACGCTTCGTGGCTCGCCGGCGTGATGAAGCTCGCCGACCATCCGCGCGTCGGCACCTTGCCGGACTTCGGCAACTTCACCATCGGCGAGGGACGCGTCTACGACCGCTACAAGGGCATGGAGGAGTTGATGCCCTTCGCCAAGGCGGTCAGCGCCAAGAGCTACGACTTCGACGACAAGGGCGACGAGACGACCATCGACTACCGGCGCATGCTGAAGCTGGTGGTCGCCGCCGGCTACCGCGGGCACGTGGGCATCGAGTACGAAGGCTCGCGCTTGTCCGAGCGCGACGGCATCGCCGCGACGAAGAAGCTGCTCGAGGCGATCCGCGCCGAGATGTCGTGATGCGCAGGCCCTTCGCCATCGCGCTGTCGTGCCTCGCGCCGCTGTCGCTCGCCGCGCAGGACCGCTCCGGCGGCACCGGAGAGGCGCGCTACTCTCCCAGGGTCGCGGAGGCTTCCGACGAGCCTGCGCTCGTCGCGGCCACCTTCAAGCTCAAGGACGGCTACGCCGCCGCCGCCTTCGCCGCCGAACCCATGCTGGCGCATCCGGTCTGCTTCTGGATCGCGCGCGACGGCAAGGTCTACGTGGCCGAGACCTTCCGCCACCACGCGGGCGTGACCGACATCCGCGACCACATGGATTGGCTCGAAGACGACTTGGCCGCGCGCTCCGTCGAGGACCGCGTCGCCATGTTCAAGAAGCACCTCGGCGACGCGTTCCCGACCTTCGAGTCGGAGCACGAGCGCATCAAGGTGCTGGTCGACGACGATGGCGACCGCAAGGCCGATCGGCATGCCGTGTACGCGGACGGCTTCCGCGACGCGGCCGACGGCATCGCGGCCGGCTTGTTCGAGCACGAAGGCTCGGTCTGGTACGCCTGCCTCCCGAAGATGTGGAAGCTCGCCGACACCGATGGAGACTTGGTGGCCGATCGGCGCGAGGCGCAGAGCGACGGCTGGGGCATCCGCGTGGCACTGCTCGGCCACGACATGCACGGGATCCAACTCGGTCCCGACGGGATGCTGTACTGGTCGATCGGCGATCGCGGCTTCAAGGTGGTCAACCAGGAAGGCGTGCTGCTCGACAGCCCCTACACCGGCGCCGTGCTGCGCTCGAACCTCGATGGTTCCAACCTCGAGGTCTACGCCACCGGCTTGCGCAACCCGCAGGAGCTGTGCTTCGACGACCACGGCAACCTGTGGACCGGCGACAACAACTCCGACGGCGGCGACAAGGCGCGCTGGGTGCACGTGGTCGAAGCCGGCGAGACCGGTTGGCGCCAGGCCTACCAATGGATCCGCGAACCGAACTTGCGCGGACCCTGGAACGACGAGCGCCTGTGGCTGCCGCGCTTCGACGGACAAGCCGCCTACATCGTCCCGCCGCGCGCCAACATCGCCAACGGTCCGTCGGGCCTCGCGTGCTATCCGGGCACGGGGCTCGATCCACGCGACGCGCCCGACAGCTACTCCGGACGCTTCTTCCTGTGCGACTTCGTCGGCGCGGCTGAGTGGAGCGGCGTGTTGTCCTTCGGCGTGATCCCCGAGGGATCCAGCTACATGCCCACGGAGGTGGAACGCTTCGCGTGGGGACCGCTCGCGACCGATTGCGACTTCGGCCTCGACGGCGGCTTGTACATCAGCGACTGGGTGGCCGGCTGGAACAAGACCGGCAAGGGCCGCCTGTGGCGCGTGGCCAAGCCGGACACGCACCTCGATCCGCTGGTGGTCGAAACCAAGGCGATCCTGATGGCGGGCATGCGCGAGCGGCCGCTGGGCGAACTGGCGCGCCTGCTCGCGCACGCCGACCGCCGCGTGCGCCAGGACGCGCACTTCGAGCTCGCCAAGCGCGGCGCCGAGGGAGAGGCCGAGCTGGCGCGCGTGGCGCGCGACGCCAACGCTCCGCACATGGCGCGCCTGCACGCCATCTGGGGACTGGGCATCAGGCTCGGCGCGAGCGGACGTCCCGACCTCGACGCGCTCGCGGCATCCATGGGGCTGGACGCGCTGGCCGCCGGCCCCGGCGCCGAAGTGCGCGCGCAAGCGCTGCGCGTCCTCGGCGACAGACGCGTCGCCGGAGCGGCCGAGGACTGGTACCGCCGCGGCTTGTCGGACGCTTCACCACGCGTGCGCTTCCATGCGGCCATCGGCTTGGCGCGCATCGGCAGCGCGCTCGGCGCGCGCGCGGCCGTGACTCGCATCGCGGACCTGGGCCAAGGCGATCCAGTGCTGCGGCACGCGTACACCTACGCCTTGTGGAGCGGCTCCACGCGCGACGAACTGCTGGCCCTCGCGCGCCACGAGTCGGTCGACGCGCGCGTCGCCGCGGTGGTGGCGCTGCGACGTCGCGGAGCGGTCGGACTCGCCCCCTTCCTCGCCGACGCCCATTGGCGCGTGGTCGCCGAAGCCGCGCGCGCCATCTACGACGAACATCGTCCCGAGGAACTGCCGGCGCTGGCGGCCCTGCTCGAGCGCGCCGATCTCCTCGCGCTGGACGTGCGCGTGCCCGTCTCGGGCGCCGCGGACGCCTACTTGGCCGGCAACGGGCTCGTGCGGCGCGCGCTGCACGCCAACTGGCGCCTGGGTGGCGCCAACGAAGCGCGTCGCGTAGCCGACTTCGCCGCGCGACTCGACGCGCCCGAGTCGCACCGGCGCACTGCGCTCGCGCTGTTGGAGGGTTGGTGCGCGCCGCCCAACTTGGACCCGTTCCACGGCGAGTACATGCCGCGCGGCGCTCGCGAAGCGGGCTTGCTGCAGGGCGCCGCGGCGCGACTCGCCCCGGCAATCGAGTCGGCCTCGGCCGAGCTGCGGCGCGAGTGGCTGGCGTTCGCGCGGAGGCAAGACGCGCGCGAGTCTGCGCCCCTCGTCGAGCGTTGGGCGCGCGACGAGCGCGAGGAGCCGCGCCTGCGCGCCGACGCCCTGCGGGCACTGGGCGCGTTCGAGCCCGGCACGCTGGTGGACACCTTGCGCGCGACGCTCTTCGACTCCGACTCGCTGGTGCGCGCCGCGGCGCTGGAGACGCTCGTCGCCGCGCGACCCGACGAGGCGCCCAAGCTCCTGGAAGGCGCGCTCTCGGGTTCGGTCGCCGAGCGCCGCGTGGCCTACGCGGGCCTGGCGCGGCTGGCGGACGACGCCTCGGCGGCGCTCTTGGCGCGCGAGCTCGCCAAGCTCGATGCCGGCCTGGTGCCGCACGAAGCGGGCCTCGACCTCGTGCTCGCCTGCGAGCGGCGCGGCGGCGAGATCCTCGCCGGCAAGTTGGCCGCTCGGGCCGAACCACGCGCGGTCGAACCGAAGCTCGCGCGGTATCTCGACTCGCTGCATGGCGGCGACGCGACGCGCGGACGGCAAGTCTTCCGCGGCAAGAGCGAGCTCGAGTGCCTGCGCTGCCATGTGGCCGAAGGCGTGGAAGGCGGCGCGATCGGCCCGAACCTGGCGGGGATCGCGCGACGCGCCACGCGCCACGAGGTGCTGGAGGCCATCTGCGACCCCAACCGCCGCTTCTCGCCCGGCTACCAAGGCACGGTCGTGTTCCGGCACGATGCCCCGCCCCTCGAAGGCGTCGTCGTCGAGGAGACGGCCGAGCTCATGCGCGTGCGCACCGCCGATGGCGCGCAGGTCGATGTGGCGCGCGCCGAGATCGAGGGCACCAAGCCCGGCATCTCGTCGATGCCCGACAACTTGTGCGACCACATCTCGCGCGAGGAGATGCGCGACCTCGTCGAGTACCTGATGACCCTGCCGGCGCCCGAGCCGGCGCAGAAGCAATGAAGGCCACTTCCATGCCGCATGTCCCCGCCCCGACCGAAGCCGGCTCCGCCTCGACCGAGGGGGCATCCGCCTCGACTGCCCGCCGGGGGTTCCTGCAAGGCGCGCTGTGCGCGGCGGCCACGCTCTCCGTCCCCGCGCTCGCCAAGGCCGCGCCTCTCTCGCGCGCGAGGGACGACGCGCGCCGCGCCATCGATCCCGATCGCCCCGGTGCTTCCTGCCGCACGAAGTTCGCGGTCAACATCGAGATGTGGGGCTTCGGCGTGCCCACGTTGCACGAGCGCGTGCGCAAGGTGGCCGACCTTGGCTTCGCCGCCGTCGAATTCTGGCCGTGGCGCGGGCGCGACCTCGACGCCTTGGGCAAGGCCTGCAAGGACGCCAAGGTCGAGATCATGCAGTTCACGGCCTGGGGCTTCACGCCGGGCATGAACGACCCGAAGAACCACGACGACGTGGTCAAGGAGATCGCAGCATCCTGCGAGGTGGCCAAGCGCCTCGGCGCGCCGATGATGACGGTGGTGGCGGGCAACGACATCCCCGGCCTGGGCCAAGAGCAGATGCACGCCAACGTGATCGAGGCGTTGAAGCGCTGCGCGCCCGTGGCCGAGAAGGCCGGCGTGACGCTGATCCTCGAGCCGATGAACATCCGCGTCGACCACAAAGGACACTGCCTCTACGGCTCGGCGCCGGCCATCGCCATCTGCAAGGCGGTCGGGTCCCCCTTCGTGAAGATCAACTGGGACCTCTACCACATGCACATCTCGGAGGGCGACCTGTGCGGCCACATGCGCGAAGGCTTCGAGCATGTCGGCTACTTCCAACTGGCCGACCACCCGGGGCGCAACGAACCGGGCACGGGCGAGATCCACTACAACCGCGTGCTCAAGGAGGCGTGGAACCTCGGCTACCGTGGCGGCGTGGGCCTCGAATGCTCGCCGCTGGAAGGCGAACTGCAGGCCGCGCGACGCGTCGCCGCGGCCGACATCTGGTGACGGCCCGTCGCCGGCGCGGACCCGCAGGCGCTTCGGTATAGGATCAGGAAGCGTGCGCGACGTCGCGCGCGCCCTCAGCGCATGCACCTCGCACAGTTCTTCCTGGTCGTCGCGCCATGGCAGGCGGCCACGCACCTCGACGGCGCGGACTTCGCGCGCGACATCGCGCCGATCCTCGCGAAGAGCTGCATCGAGTGCCACGGCGAGGACAGGCAAAGGGGCGGCCTGCGCCTGGACACGCGCGAAGGCGTGCTCTCGACGGTCGTCGCCGGGGATCTGGCGTCGAGCACGCTGCACGAGCGACTGGTCTCCACCGACCTCGACGAGCGCATGCCGCAGGCGCGCGAGGCGCTCGCCGCCGCCGAGATCGAGGCCGTGGCGCGCTGGATCTCCGCGGGCGCGCACGTGCCCGCGGACTTCGGCTCCGAACGGTCGACCAGCTCGCACTGGGCCTACCGCCCGCTCGCGCGCGACGAGCGGCTCGCGGCCGCGACCAATCCGATCGACGCGGCCGTGGACGCCGCCTTGGCCGAGCGCGGACTCGCCCCTCGGCCGCGCGCGGACGAGCGCACGCTGGTGCGACGCCTGAGTCTCGAGCTGCGCGGCTTGCCGCCGACCCCGGCCGAGGTCGAGGCGCACCTCGCCGATCGGCGCGCGGACAAGTGGGAGCGACTTGTGTCCGATTGGCTGGACAGCGTCGCGCACGCCGAGCGCATGGCCCAGTGGTGGCTCGATCTCGGACGATACGCCGACACGAACGGCTACGAGAAGGACGATCGGCGCGAGAACTGGCGCTGGCGCGATGTGGTCATCGAGAGCTTCGCCGGGAACCAACCCTTCGACCAGTTCACCATCGAGCAACTGGCGGGCGACTTGCTGCCGGAGGCGACGCTGGAGCAACGCCTCGCCAGCGGCTTCCACCGCAACACGCTGGTCAACCTGGAAGGCGGCGTCGATCCCGAGGAGTTCCGCGCCGCCGCCATCATCGATCGCGTCAACACCACGGCGAGCGTTTGGCTCGGCTCGACGCTCGCGTGCGCGCAGTGCCACAACCACAAGCACGACCCCTTCTCGCAGCGCGAGTACTACCAGCTCTACGCCTACTTCGATCGCACGGCGGAAACCGGCGCTTCGCTCGAGCCGCGCCTCGCCGCGCCCACGCGCGAGCAGGCCGCGGAGTTGGCCGCCGCCGGGCGCGCGCTGGACGAGGCTCGCGCGGATCTCGACGCCGCGGCGCCGAACTTGGAAGCGGAGTTCGCCGCGTGGGAGGAAGCGCGCCACCGGGAACTGCAGTTCAGCTCGGAAGGACCGCCCGAGATCGGTCCTTGGATGGTGGTCGGCCCGCTGCCGGACGATGGGCGGCGCTCGCTGGCGCGCGAGCTGGGCCTCGTCGAAGGTGCGCCACGAGCGCTCGACTTGCAACCCACGGCGCTGCCGCCCGGCAAGCACCTGCTGCCCCACGCAGGCGCGACGGCGGTGTACACGCTCGAGGCGCGCACATGGCGCGCGGGCCAAGCCCGCTTGCGCCTTTCGGCCGACGATCGCGTGCGCGTCTGGATCGACGGCTCGCTCGTGCTCGAGGACGCGCAATGGGATCCGCTCGACGCCCCGCGCCACGAGATCGCCTTCGATCAGAAGAGAGGCACGCACGCCATCGTCGTGGAGGTCTGGAACGACGGCGGCCTCGGCGGATTCCTCGGCGAACTCGAGCTCGCAGGTCCACTCGGCCTGCCGGCGCATCTGGCCAGCCTGCTCGTCGAGGCCGAGCGCTCGCCACAAGACCGCGCGACGCTGCGCGCCTGGCATCGCGCGCGCGAATCGCGCGTCGCCGCCGACCTCGACGCGCGCGTGGCCGAGTCGCAGCGCGCCGTGGTCGAGGCGCGCTCGCGGATCCCGCAGGCGCTCGTGATGCAGGACTCCGCCCTAGCGCGCACGACGCGCCTCTTCGAGAGGGGCAGCCACCGCGCGCCCGGCGACGAGGTCGAGGCGGGCGTGCCGCGCGTGCTGCCGCCCATGCCAGCTGGCGCAGGCCGCACGCGGCTGGATCTGGCCCGCTGGCTGGTGTCGGGGGACAACCCTCTCGTGGCGCGCGTGGTCGTCAATCGCATCTGGGCGCTGGCCTTCGGGCGCGGATTGGTGGAGACGCTCGATGACTTCGGCGCGCGCGGCGACGCGCCCACCCACCCCGCGTTGCTCGACGAACTCGCCGCGCGCTTCGTCGAAGGCGGTTGGAACCTGCACGAGACGTGGAAGCTGATCGCCACCAGCGAAGCCTGGCGACGGGACGCGCGAGTCGAGCCGCGGGCCATGGAGCTCGACCCCCGCAACACCTTGCTCGCGCGCGCGCCGCGGTTGCGGCTCGAGATCGAGACGCTGCGCGACGCGCAGCTCTCGATGGCCGGGCTCCTGTCGAGGAAGGTCGGCGGGCCGAGCGTCATGCCGCCCCAACCAGACGGCGTGTGGGCGCCGGTCTACAGCGACGATCGCTGGGCCACGGCGCAGGACGAGGACCGCTTCCGCCGCGGGCTGTACACCTTCTGGAAGCGCTCGTCGCCCTACGCGACGTTCATGGCCTTCGACGCTCCCAGTCGCGAGGCCTCGTGCACGCGCCGCGAACGCACGAACACGCCGCTGCAGGCCTTGGCCATCTTGAACGACCCGGCCTTCGTCGAATGCGCGGCGGGACTCGCCGCGCGCGTCATGCGCGAATCGGAGGGCGATCGCGCGCGCGCCGAGCGGATGTGGCAGGTGGTTGTGTCAAGAAAACCGGACAGTATCGAGCTCGACGCGACGCTGCGCCTGCTGTCCCTCGAACGCGGGCGCGCGCAGGCGGAGCCGGAAGGCGCGCGGCGCCTGCTCGCGGCCAACCACCACGCGCTGCGCGGCGCGGAGCGCCTCGCGCCGGACGAGCTCGTGGCTTGGATCGTCGTGGCGAACATGCTGCTCAACCTCGACGAGGCGGTGGTGCGCGGATGAGCGGCGCGGACCCGATTTGGTCGCGACGCGAACTGCTGCGCGCCGGCGGCGCGGGGCTGGGAGCCATGGCGCTGCAGGCACTCTCTTCGGAGCGCGCCGCGGCGCAGGGCGCGAATGCACCCGCGACGCACCATGCCCCGCGCGCCAAGCGGGTGGTGCACCTGCACATGGCGGGCGCTCCCTCGCAGCTCGACTTGTTCGATCACAAGCCCAAGCTCAAGCAGTTGGACGGACAGCCGCTGCCCGAGAGCTACTTGCAAGGCGAGCGCTTCGCCTTCATCAAGGGCCATCCCAAGCTGCTCGGGTCGCCCTTCGAGTTCGCGCGCCACGGCCAATCGGGCGCCGAGTTCTCGACGCTGCTGCCGCACCTCGCCAAGCAGGCGGATCGGCTGCTGGTGGCGCGCTCGATGCGCACGACGCAGTTCAACCACGCGCCGGCGCAGATCTACATGGCGAGCGGCCACGAGCGCATCGGCCGGCCGAGCTTCGGCAGCTGGACCGCGTGGGGCCTCGGCAGCGCCAACCACGATCTGCCGACCTACTGCGTGCTCTTGTCGGGCCGCTACGGGCCCGATGGCGGCGCAAGCCTGTGGTCGAACGGCTTCCTGCCCGGCGTCCATCAAGGCGTGCGCTTGCGCGGCGAGGGCTCGCCGGTGCTGCACCTCGCCGACCCCGAGGGCCTCGCGCGCGAGTCGCGCCGCGCGCAGCTCGACACGCTGGCGGAGCTGAATGCGCGCCGCCGCGACGCGCTCGGCGATCCCGAGATCGCCACGCGCATGGCGCAGTACGAGCTGGCCTGGCGCATGCAGGCGAGCGTGCCGGAGCTCGCCGACCTCTCGCGCGAAAGCGCCACCACGCTCGCGCGCTACGGTGCGGAGCCTGGCGCGAGGAGCTTCGCCAACAACTGCCTGTTGGCGCGGCGCTTGCTGGAACGAGGCGTGCGCTTCGTGCAGCTCCACCATTGGGGTTGGGACTCGCATGGCACCAGCCCGGACGACGACCTGGCGACCTCGCTGCCGCGGCGTTGCCTGGAGACCGACAGGCCGAGCGCCGCGCTGCTCGAGGACCTCGCGCAGTCGGGCCTCTTGGAGGACACACTGTTCGTGTGGGGCGGCGAGTTCGGCCGCACGCCGATGAACGAGGAGCGCGACGGCAGCAAGTTCCTCGGCCGAGACCACCACAGCCACGCGTTCACGCTGCTGCTCTCCGGCGGCGGCCTGAAGACCGGCCAGACCTGGGGCGCGACCGACGAGCTGGGCTACAAGGTCGTTTCGGATCCGGTGTCGGTGCACGACCTGCACGCGACGCTGCTCCACTGCCTGGGCTTCGACCACGAGAAGCTCGTCCATCGCAGCCAAGGCCGCGACTTCCGCCTGACCGACGTCGAGGGGACCGTCGTGCGCGGCTGGTTGGCCTGAGGCCCATCCCCGCGGGCCGAAGTGGGGCGTCGACAGGGGTTGGAATCGCCCTTTGGCGCGGGACTTGCGCCCGGCTCTCCGGTTCCACGACGATCTTCGCAGGAACCACGCCCATGAGACTCCCGCTCGCCCTCGCCGCCACCTGCCTCCTCTCCGTCGCCGCCCACGCCCAGATCGCGTGGCAGAAGACGCTCGAATCGGCGCTCGCCACCGCCAAGGACGGCGGCAAGGTCGTCTTCCTCGCCGTCAACATGGACGGCGAGAAGGCCAACGACCGCATGGCGAACAAGATGTACGCCGAGAAGGAAGTCGTGGCGCTCGCCGCGCGCACGCTCAACGTGGTGGCCTCGGCGGCCGAGCATGCCGCCCCGACCAAGGCGTGCACGCGCTTCGACGGACTCATGTGCCTGGATCACCGGCGCGTCGACATGGAGGCGCGCAAGGACATCCTCAAGGCCGACGCCTCGGGCATGGTGATCGCGCCGCAGCACGTGTGGCTTTCGGGCGACGGCAAGGTGCTCTTGTCGGTGCCCTACGAGATCGCCAAGGACGAGATGGTCTGGTGCTTCGTCACCGCCATCAAGAAGCTCGATGCGAAGAGCGATGTCGCCATGCCCTCGACCGCGCGCGCGCCGCGCCGCGTGGTCATGGACGGCGTGTACGACCCAGGTGCCGCGGAGACGGCGGCGCCGCTGTCGAAGAAGGAACTGCTCGAGCTGATCGAGAAGGTCAAGCGCGGCCTGCCGGCGGAAGAACGCTGGAACGCCCTCCTGCGCATCCTCGTCTGCGACGATTCCGCGGCGGTCGACTGCATCCAGGCCGAACTGCGCAGCGGCGCCGCAGGCGGTGGTCGCGGCGGTGGCGGAGGTGGTGGTGGTCGCGGCGGAGGTGGTGGTGGTGGCGGCGCGGGCCGGGGCGCAGCCGACGGCGCGACCAAGCACATGCGCATCATCCGCGCCATCGGTGCGGGTTCGCCGCCCGTATACGCGCCCCTGGTGCACGAGTTCGTGGGCAACTTCGCGCCCGAAATGCGCATGGAGGCCGCGGTCGCCTTGGAGCAACTCGCAGCGCCCGAGAGCGCCAAGGTGCTGGAGAAGCAGCTCGCCGAAGAGAAGGACCCCAAGGTGCAGAAGGACCTGGTGCGCGCCCTCGCCGCCTGTGGCGCCAAGGAAGCCAAGGTCAAGAAGGAGGTGGCGCGTCGAGCGCGCGCCGACAAGGACCTGCTCGTGCGTCGCAACGCGATCTACTCGTTGTCGCACTTCGCGCCCGACAAGGATGTGCTGGCCGCGCTCGACGCCGTGCTGACCACGGGATCCGAAGAGGACAAGCGCGCGGCGGCCTTGGCCTTGGCGCTGAAGCGCGACGAGGGGTGGCGCGGAGCACTCGAGACGCACCTGCGTTCGGCCATCGACGGCCCCCTGAAGTCCACGCTCGAGGCCGCGCTCGCCGTTTCGAATGGCGCCGACCTGTCGACCATCGGCGCCGAAGTCGCGCGCTTGTGCCGCGACGACATCGAGCGCGTGCGCATCTTCGGCGGCGCGGACGGGCCGGGCGGTGCAGCCGGCGGGCGAGGCGGCCGCGGCGAGGCGCCACCGGACGGCGACCCGGCCGGCGAGGGCAAGCCCGGCGAACCCGGCGAGCAGAATGGCGGCGAAGGCGGCGAGCCCAAGAAAGAAGGCGTCTGAGAGACCACGACCACAGCGCTCCCAAGCGGACACCGAAGCCGGTGGCGGCGCAGCGCCGCAAGGGTTCGACAGCGCGTGTCTGCTTGGGGCGGACCAGCGCCGACGGCTAGACTACCGACCCGGGGGGGGCGTCCGTCGCGCCGTCACCGTCGCGATGAGCCCGTCGCGATGTCCCCCGCCAGAAGGAGTCGAAGCATGGATCGCACCGCAGCATTGGAGAAGGTCAAGCTCCCCGCCATCGGATTGATCGCCGTGGGAGCCTTGGGAGCGGCCGGTGCCTTGGCGGGAGCGGTGCAAGGCGCGACCAACCAGCAAGTCGACCAGCTGCGCCAAGCCTTCGACCGAGCTGGCATGGACCCGGAGACCACCGAGACCTTCGTCTCGCTGCTCGCGGGCGGCAACTTGGTCATGTCGCTCTTGGCGCTGGCCGTGTCGGGCCTGATCCTGTGGAGCGGCCTGCAAATGCGCCAATTGAAGGGGCGCGGCCTCGCCATCGCCGGTTCCATCCTCGGCATGTTGCCGTGCTTCACGGGCTGCTGTTGCGTCATCGGCTTGCCGGTGGGCATCTGGGCGCTCGTCGTGCTGATGAACAACGAGGTCAAGGCGGCCTTCGAAGGCCAGCAGGGCTGATGCGCGCGGCCGCCCTCGCGTTGGCGACCGCCGCGGCTTCGACGCTCTCGACCGCATCGTGCGGAGAGGCCCGCGACGGCTCGCTCGAAGTCGAGGCGCGCGAACGCGCGGGTGCCGCGCCCACATGGGTATCGCTGCCACGCGCCGCCACCCGTGCGCGCGAACCCGAGCTCGTGGTGCTCGCGCCCGATGGCGGCGGACATGCGCTGCGCTTGCACGCGTCCACGGGTGTGCGCGATCTGGCGCGCGGCGAACGCTGGTTCGTGAATTGGGCGGACGTGCCAGCCGCCGCGCGCGACGCCGAAGGCGCGACGTGGGCGACTTGGCTCGAGCGCACGGGCGACGGCGCCTACGACTACGCCATCTGGATTGCAGGCGAACATGCGGCGCCACGGCGCTTGCACGACGATGTCGGACTCGGCGAACACGGCTTCGTGTCGCTCGCGCCGATGGACGAGGGCGGACTGGTCGCGGCGTGGCTCGACGGACGCGACCACGCCAAGTCGAACGGCGCCATGCGCGTGCAAGCGCGCTTCATCGACTCCGACGGTCGCTTCGGCGCCGAGATCCTGCTCGACGAGCGCGCCTGCGATTGTTGTCCAACATCCTTGACAGCCCGCGGCGACGGCGCGCTCGTGGCTTGGCGCGACCGCGATGTGGACGAGCGGCGCGACATCGCGCTGGCGCACATCGCGCGCGACGGGACCACGCGGCGCATCGAAGCCGGGCTCGACGATGGTTGGCGCATCCACGGCTGTCCGGTGAACGGCGCGGTCCTGGCATCCGACGGGACGCGCGTGGCGCTGGTGCGCTACACGGAGGGTGGCGGCGAGGCGCGCGTGGTGCTGTCGACCGCCGAGGATCCGCGAGGCCCGTGGCGGTGGCGCGTGCTCGCGCGCGGCGGCGTGCTCGGCAGGCTGGACGCCTCGTGCGGTCCGGGTGGCAGCCTCAGCGTGCTGTGGTTGGAGCGCGTCGAGGGCGCGGCGGCGTGGATGCTCGCGCGTTGGGACTCACTGGATGCCGACGCTCCGCCCGTCGTCGTGCGCGAGGTCGCGCGCACGACCGCCGACCGATCCTCGGGGCGCGCGCGCGTCGTCGATCTCGGCTCGCATGTGCGCGTGGCCACGCCGGTGCCAGGCGGCGTGCAAGTGGTGCGTTGGCGGCCTTGAGTCGGCGGGGTTGTCGATCCCGACGCCTTTGATCCGCGCCTGACGGAAGTTTTTTCCAAATCGCTTCCCCACAGCGAAACTACGGGGGCATCATGGGACTCCCCAACCCGCGCTGTCGGTCAAGGCACCCCCTACTGGTGACCGGTATGCTGAATGTCTCCTGCTTGCGCGCCATGACGTTCCTGGCGTCAAGCGTCCTTCTGCTGAACCAATCCTGCGCCCCGAGCGTGGAGGCCGCCCCACAGGCGCGCTTGTCCCTCAGGGCGTTGGAACTGGTGCGCGAACTCAAAGGTCGCAGCCTGCTCCTCGCCGGCCTCGGGCCTCGGGGCGAGCCGCTCTACGTGAAGGATTGCTACATCGGGCCGAACCCAGTCAGCGGGCACGGCGCGGTGGTGATCCTCGCCACGGACGAGGCCCTCGCGGGCCCAACGCCCATGAACGCACCGCAGGGGGCCGACGGTCAGTGGTACCTGCCCCTGACGACCGACGCGGACGCGGCGCACTTCTTGTTGGCCGCGGGCGCGAAGGCTCCGGCGGATCTGATCGGACCACCGAGTCGACTCTACTGCCGCGTCGTCGGACTGCACTGAGACTCCGACACGCCGAGACTTCGACACACCTAGGCTCCGCCGCACCTGGACTCCCTCGCGCGCGCCGAGCCGGGCATCAACGAGCGCGTCCCGACGCCACGCGCTCGAGCGCCATGGCGAAGCGCTCGATGTCCTCCTCGGTCGTGTCCCACGAGCACATCCAGCGGCACGCGCCGCGCTCCTCGTCCCACACGTAGAAGAAGCTCTCGGCCTGCAACGGCCCGATCCACGCCTTGTCGAGGATCGGGAACACGCCGTTCGCCTGCGTGGGCCAGGCGAAGGACACGCCCTCCACCAGCTCGGCGCGCGCGCGCAACGCCTGCGCCATGGCGTTGGCGTGGCGCGCGTTGGCGAGCCACAGGTCGCCCTCGAGCAAGGCCGCCAGCTGCGCCGAGACGTAGCGCATCTTGGACGCGAGTTGCATCGATTGCTTGCGCACGAAGCGGAAGTCCTCGCCGAGCCCTTCCTTCAGGAAGACGACCGCCTCGGCCAGCATCGCGCCGTTCTTCGTGCCACCGAAGGACAGCACGTCGACGCCGGCGTCGGTGGCGAGCGCGCGCAGCGGCACGCCCAGCGACGCGGCCGCGTTGGCGAGCCGCGCCCCGTCGAGGTGCAGCAGCAACCCGTGCGCGCGACAACATGCCGACAAGGCGCGGATCTCCTCGGGCGCGTAGACCGTGCCGTACTCGGTCGACTGCGTGATGGAGACCACCTTGGGCTGCACATGATGCTGGTCGCGCAACCCATGCAGGCGCGGTTCGATGTCGGCCGGACGCAGCTTGCCGTCGGGCGTCGCCACGAGGATCAGCTTGGCGCCGAGATGGCGCTCGGGCGCGCCGCACTCGTCGACGGCGATGTGGGCGTGCTGCGCGCAGATCACGGCCTCGTGGCGCGCGAGCATGGACTGCAGCGCGGTGACGTTGGCGCCGGTGCCGAGGAACACGGGCCACGCCCTGGCTCCCGGGCCGAAGTGCTCGCGAAAGCGCTCTTCCATCGCGCGCGTCCAAGGGTCGTCGCCGTAGGCGCGGGCGTGGCCGACATCGGCGGCGCGCATGGCCTCCCACACGCGCGGGTGGACTGGTGCGTTGTTGTCGCTGGCGAAGTGGCGGCGCGCGGCTTGCATGGCGCTGATTGTGCTGGCGACGAGCCGGCGGGCAAGCGCGCAGGCTTGGATTGCTAGAGTGTCCGCCACCGCGGCGCACGCCGCGCGTGGAGCGCACGCATGCACCAGATCCGCATGGCCCAACCGGGCAAGAACGCCTTGTCCACCGGCCTGATGGCCTTCCTCGAGGCCGAACTGCAGAAGGCCGATGGCGAACCGATCCTCCTGACCGGCGACGGCGACGCCTTCTCCGCTGGCGTGGACCTGCGCGAGATCGCCGCCGCCGACGCCGCGGCGATCGAACGCTTCCTGCGACGGCTGGACGCGTTGGTGACGCGCCTCGATCTGTATCCGGCGCCCGTGGTGGCCTTGGTCAACGGACACGCGATCGCCGGCGGTTGCATCCTCGCCCTGGCTTGCGACTGGCGCATCGCGCCGGCGGGCATCAAGGCCCGGATCGGCCTGAACGAACTGGCGTTGGGCGCCTGCATCCCGCCCGCCTGCCTGCGCGTCGTGCGGCACCGGTTGGGCGAGCGCGGAGCCGAACGCGCCATCTTCGGCGCGTCCCTCCTCGGGGTCGAAGAGGCCGTGCGCGCGGGCTTGCTCGACGAAGTGGTCGAAGGCGACGCGATGCACGCGGCGCTGGCGAAGTTGCAGGCGCTCTCGGCCTTGCCGCGCGCCGCCTACGGCACGATGAAGCATGGCCTGCGCGCCGAGGCGCTGCGCACCTCCGCCTACGACGAAGAACGCTTGATGGGCCGAGAAGTGCCCATCTGGGCCTCGAGCGACATGCAGCGGCGCATCGAGGCGCTCTTGGGCAAGGGGCGATGATAGCCCTGCTACTCGCGTTGGCCCTGGCGCCGGCCGGCGACATCGTCCCGCGCCGATGGTTGGCGATCGAGGCGGTCGACCTGCCCGGACGACGGCCGTTCCGACCCGACCAGGTCTACGGCGAGTGCGTCGTCGCTGGCGTCGCGCCCGACACGCAACGCGCCTGGATCGGCGAAAGCGGCGTGGAGCGGCGCTTCGCGCCCATGGAAGCCGACGAGTCCGGCGCCTTGCCGGGCCCCTTCGCCTGGGCGTGGACCACGATCGAGAGCGACTCGGAACGCGTGGTGCTGGCGCGTCTCTCGGGCGCCGCGCGCGGCTTCGTCAACCAGGCGCCGGTGACGGGCGACGTGTATGGCTACGGCTGGCCGGGCGTGCCCGTGCTGTTGAAGAAGGGACCCAACGAGATCTGGATCGCCGGGCCGCGTGGACGAGCGTCGTTGCGCTTCGTCGAGCCGCAAGGCGAGATCCTGTTCGGCGACTGGGACTTGACCAAGCCGGACCTCGTCGCGGGCGAGCCGCGTCGCGCGCAACCGCCGCGCGCCGGCGTGCTGCTCGTCAACGCCACCACTCGCGCCATCGCGCCACGCCTGATGGAGTGCGTGGGCGAACCGCCGCGCGTCGCCCCCATCTCGCGCGCCATCCAGCTGCCGCCCATCGCGCCGTTGTCGCTCGCCAAGGTGGCGCTGCCCTTGTGGGGGTTCGAGCGCGCGCCGCGCGAACCCGGCGCGACGCGCTTCCACTTCGCCATCGACACCAAGACCAGCCGCACGCTGCACTCCTTCGAACTCGCGGTGCGCGCGAGCGACGCGCCGCGACTCGCGACGTTCGAGTCGGGCATCGACGGCACGGTGCAGGTGCTGGGCTTGCTGGCGCCGACGGACGCGGCGAACCTCGACCCGCGCGTGGTCCTGTCGCTGCACGGCGCCGGCGTGGATGCGTGGGGCCAGATCAACGCCTACTCGAGGAAGGCCGGCTGGCTGCACATCGCCGCCACCAACCGCAGGCCGTACGGCTTCGACTGGCAGGACTGGGGCCGCATCGACGCCTACGAGGCGCTCGCCGCCGGCTTGCGCGCGCATCGCGGCGAACCGGCCGCCTGGATGGCCGCTCCGCGCGCGCAATGTTGCGATGCGCGCGTGTACTTGAACGGCCACTCCATGGGCGGCCATGGCACGTGGCACTTGGCCGCCAACGATCCGGACCGCTTCCTCGCCATCGCGCCCAGCGCCGGCTGGGTGGACTTCGACAGCTACGGTTCACGACCGCAGGGCGAGTTGCGCGAGTCGTGGCACGCCGCCGACGGCGCTTCGCGCACGCTCGAGCTCGTGTCGAACCTGGCGCAGGTGCCGACCTACGTCGTGCACGGCACCGCGGACGACAACGTGCCAGCCAGCGAAGCGCGCACGATGATCGACGCCCTCGCGCGGGCCGGCGCCGCGCCGCGCGCGCACTTCGAGGAAGGCGCGGGCCACTGGTGGGATGGCGAGCGCGCCGCGGGGGCGGATTGCCTGGAGTGGCCCGGCGTGTTCGAGATGTACGCCGAGCACGACCGCGCCGAAGCGCCGCGGCGCCTCGCGTGGCGCGGCGTCGATCCGAGCGTCGACTCGACGCACCATTGGCTCGAGGTGCGCCAAGTCGAGCGCCACGGCGAACCATTCGAGATCGAGGCCGAGCTGGACGCCGCGGGCGCGCTGGCCATCCGCGCGCGCAACGCGCGGCGTCTCCGCATCGGCGGGCGCATCCCGGGGTGGAACGGCGAACTCGTCGTCGACGGCCAACGCGTCGATGGCGCGGACTCGCGCCATGTCGCGCGCCTCGAGGACGGCTGGCGCGCCGTGGCCGAAGGCGCCGACGACGCGGCCGGCGAAAAGACGCCCGAGTTGTCCGGACCGTTCAAGCGCGTCTTCGATCGGCGCTTCGTGTTCGTCGTGGGCACGGCGGGCACGCGCGCGGAGACCGAGTTGCTGCTTGCGCGCGCGCGTGGCGACCTGCAGCAATGGTGGTACCGCGGCAACGGCAGTTGCGAGATCGTCAGCGACACGCAGCTCCGCGCCGACGCGGCGCGCCATGCCGGTCGCAACTTGGTCTTGTACGGCAACGCCGACACCAACTCGGCGTGGGAGCGGCTCCTCGCCGACTCGCCGCTCGTCGCGCGCCGCGGCTGCATGCGCCTTGGCGAACGCGAGTGGCGCGGCGACGCGCTGGGCGCGGTGTTCGTGCGGCGTGCGAGCTTCGGCCCCGAGGGCGCGGAGGAACCGTGCCTGGTGGGCGTATTCGCCGACAGCGGCAGGCCCGGCGCTCTCGCCGGATTCAACCTGGCGCCCTTCACTTCGGGCGTGGGCTACCCCGACTACGCCATCTGGGGGGAGGAGCTCCACGCCAAGGGCGACGGCGGCGTGCTGGCCGCAGGCTGGTTCGACCACGCCTGGAAGTTGGATGGACGCGGCTTCGCGCGCGCGGACGCGGACTCGAAGAGCGGCGCGACGAAGCGCGCCGGGAAGGAACAAGGACGATGATCGCACGAGTGCTGGAACCCGAAGCGATGGACACGCAAGAGGAGGCCGATGGCTACGACGCCATGGACCACTCGGCGGCCAACGCGGCCTTCGCCAAGCGCATGCAGGAGCTCGGCGCGCATGGACGCGTGCTCGACATCGGCTGCGGCCCGGGGCACATCCCGCTGCTCTTGTGCGAGGCCTTGCCGCAGGCGCGCATCGTGGGAGTCGACCTCGCCGCGCACATGCTGCGCCACGCCGAGGCCAAGCGCGCGCGCTCGCCGCACGCGGAGCGCCTCCACTTCCAACGCTGCGACGCCAAGGGCCTGCCCTTCGCCGACGGCTCCTTCGACTCCGTGTGCAGCAACACGATCCTGCACCACATCCCCGATCCGCGGCCGTTCCTGCGCGAGGCTCGGCGCGTGTTGAAGCCCGGAGGCGCGCTGCTCGTGCGCGACCTGGCGCGCCCGTGGTGCCACGCGCGGGTCGCCGAGCTGGTGGCGCTGCATGCGGGCGAGGGCACGCCGGAGCAGCAGGAGCTGTTCCGCGCCTCCTTGTGCGCGGCGCTCACGCCCTTCGAGCTGCGCGCGATGGCGGACGAATGCGGACTGGCCTTGGCCGAGATCACGATCGACAGCGATCGACACATGTCGCTGCAGCTCGCCGCGAGCGCCTGAAAAGGGGTATTTGAAATGCGACTTCAGCGCGCCGGCGCGCGGGCCGCTGGCGCGAAGGAGTTGCCAGCGCCCGGCGCGGGCCCGGGGCGCGCCGTGGCGACGAAGCGCACGCGACTCGTGCGCCGGCCTTGGCGGGCCGCGCGCCGATCGACGAAGCCGAACCACGCCGACAGCAACGGATGGTCGTCGCGCAACAACGCGACGACATCGCTCGCCGTTCCGCGCAGCGCCAGCTCGGCGCGCCACGAACGGATCCAGCCGCGCGCGTCCGGCAGCGCCTGCACCAGCCTCTTCTCGAAGCCCTCGCCGCCAGCCAGGCGCGCGAGGTTGAAGGGATTGAAGAAGTGGGCGCGACGCGGCGGTTGGTAGGCGTGCCACGCGCCGTGGCGGAAGCGCCGCTCCTGCGCGCCACCGCAATCGACCCCGCGCGCGACGAGCACGGCGCCATCGCGCGCCAGCGAGCGCAGCGCCGCGAGGCTGGCGCGTGGATCGTCGCGCTCGTCCAACGAGTCGACGCACACGATGGCGTCGAACGGACCGTGCTCGCGCAAGCGCTCGCCCTCCGTGCCGCCTAGATCCTCGAGCCGCGCCTGCACGACCTGGAAGCCGAGGCGACCAGCCTCCGCCACGCCGCGCGGAGCGTCGCTGGCGACCCACGCCTCGAGCGCGGGCCAGGCCGCGCGCCATGGTTCGAGAGCTGTCGCCGCGCCGCCTGCCAACAGCACGCGGCGCGGCTCACCCAGTCCGACGGAGCGCGCCGCATCTACATCGCCTCGCGCCTCGGCCACATCGGCCGCCGAAGGAGCTTCAGGTCCGGCGTCGCCGACCGAGGCCTCGCGCCATGCTCGCGGCCGCTGCGCGAGGAACACCAGGTTGCAGTAGTTGCAGCGTCGCAGCCGCCAAGGACGCCCCGCGCGCGACAGCTCGACGCGCAACTCGCTGCCGCATGGCCCGCACAGCGGGCAGGCGAGCTCGAGCAATTCGCTTGGCGCGCGCGGCTCTGCCTGCGTGGCTTCGCGGGCTTGCATGGCTTCGCGGGACTCCATCAGGTCCGACATGGTAGCGCGCGGCCCTTGCGGCTACCTTTTGGTTGGATGGCCGATGGCGCCCAATTGGCGGTGGTGATGAGCGGCGGCGGCGCGCGCGCCGCGTACCAGGCCGGGCTGTTGCATGCCATCGGACGGCGCCATCCGCGCTTGCGCGTGCCGATCATCGCGGGCGTCTCGGCGGGCGCCATCAACGCCGCGTGGATGGCGTCCTCCTGCGACGAGTACGGCCAGACGATGGAGGAGCTCGTCGAGTTGTGGCGTTCGCTGAAGGTCGACAACATCTTCCGCGTCGACGCGTGGTCGCTCTCCGGGCGGGTGCTGCGCACCGGCATCAAGCTCGTGTCGGGCGGCGCGCGCCGCGCCAGCACCGCGCAGGGCTTCGTCGACACGGAACCGCTGCGCGAGCTCCTTTCGGGCCTCGTGGGCGGCGAAGGCGGCGTGCTCGAGCGCATCGCGCCGAACATCGAGTCGAAGAAGCTGCGCGCCGTGGCGCTGACTGGCGCGTCGTACTCGACAGGCGAGTCGGTCACCTGGGTGCAGGGAAGCGAGGTCGCGCCATGGGAGCGGGCGCAGCGCGTGTGCGTGCCCTGCACCTTGACCGTCGAGCACATCATGGCCTCGGCGTCGCTGCCGATCTTCTTCCCGGCCGTGCGCGTGGGCGCCCACTGGTACGGCGACGGCGGCATGCGCCTGACGGCACCGCTGTCCCCCGCCGTGCACCTCGGCGCCACCAAGATCATCGCCATCTCGACGCGCAGCGCGCGCACGCGCTCCGAACGCTCCCGACCGATGGTCGAGAACTATCCGCCGGCCGCGCAGGTCGCCGGCGCCCTGTTCAACTCGATCTTCCTCGACCAGTTCGACGGCGACGCCTTGCAGCTCGAACGCACCAACGAGCTGGTGGCTCGCATCCCCCCCGACCAACGCGCCGGCCTGCGTCCGATCGACCTCCTCGTGCTGCGCCCCTCGCGCGATCTGGGCAAGCTGGCCAACGACCACGAGCCCAAGCTCCCCCGAGCCTTCCGCTTCCTGACGCGCGGCCTCGGCACGCGGGAGACGCGCTCGAACGACTTGCTGTCGTTGGTGATGTTCCAGCACGACTACTTGTCGCGGCTGGTCGAGTTGGGAGTGGCGGATGGGGAGGCGCGGGCGGGGGAGATCGAGGAGTTCTTGGCGCGCTGAGGGATGCTGGCCCCGTTCGTTGTGCGCGGCCCGAACGGGAATTCGCCTCGCGGGTGCTGCCTGGAGGCCGAAAGCGAGCGTTCTTGTCGGATGGAGGGGCGTCGACGCCGACCCAAGCCTCGGCTTGGCAGGCGCTGGACCAGGCCCACCACGCCCAAGGCGCCAGCGGGCAGGATCGACCCGCCCCAGCCACCCGGCGATCCACCAGCGCCGCGCGTAGACCAGAACGCGCCCAACCGGAGCCCATCGAGCGACCATCCGCAGACGGACGAACACCACACCCACGATCACCACAGGCCAGTCACGACAGCGGCGACACCAGCGCCCGGATCGCGTCAGGGACCCGGCGAGCTCGCGCAGCGCATCCCGCGCGCGGGCCGAGCGCAGTTGCGTGTTCCACCTTTCCGCCGCGAGGGTGGACAAGGGGCGCGGCGCGCTCGCTGGCGCGCACAATGACAGGGGCCAGCATCGCTGCTAGGCTCTGCCCCGATGACCCCGCTCCTCGCCCTCCTCCTCCTGCTGCCGCAGTCGGCCGCCCCCGACGCGGCGAGCGGCGCCCTGCTCGACCAGCGCGAGCTGCAAGCCGCCTGCGCCCGCCTCGCGAGCGAGCACCCGCGCGAAGCCACGATCCTGCCGTTGGTCGAGACCCCCGGCGGACGGCGCATCGACATCGTGCGCATCGCGCGCGGCGAGCTGCAGGCGGGGCGTCCGGCGGTGCTGGTCGTCGCGGGGCTGGACGGTCCGCAAGCGTGGACCAGCGGTGTCGCGCTCGAAGCGGCGCGCGGCTTGCTGACGAGCCCCGACGCGGAGGTGCGGCGGTTGTTGGCGCAAGCGACCTTGTACGTGGTGCCGCGCGCCAACCCTGACGCCTGCGAGGCGCGCTTCGCGACGCCGCTGGCGGAAACGCGCGCCAGCGTCCGCGGCGGCGACGACGATCGCGACGGCGCCGAGGGCGAGGATGCGCCGGGCGATGTCGACGGCGACGGACTGGTGCTGCAGCTGCGCGTGCCCGATCCCGATGGCGAGTGGCTCGTCGATCCGCGCGACCCGCGCGCCATGCGCAAGAGGGATCGCGCCAAGGGCGAGGTGGGCACCCACCGCTTGATGCCCGAGGGGCGCGACAGCGACCGCGACGAGAAGACGGGCGAGGATCCGCTGCTCGACGTGGTGCTCAACCGCAACTTCCCGCAAGGTTGGCGCGAGCACGCGCTCGAATCCGGCGCGTGGCCGACCTCGATGCCCGAGTCGCGCGCGCTGTGCGACTTCGTGCTGGCCCATCCGGAGATCGCCGCGGTCGTGGTGTACGGGGAACTCGACAACTGCGCCGAGCGGCCCAAGGTGCGCGACGAGTGGCCGCGCCGCAGTCCATCGCCCTCGGAGGGCTTGCCTGCCGCGGACGCGGACGCCATGGCGGCGCTGGTCAAGCGCTCGGCTGTCAAGTTTTCTGGACGCAGTTCAGGATCCGACGCCGGCACCTTCCAGGCGTGGGTGCAGGCCCAGCGCGGACTGTGGTCGTTCCACGCCAACTTGTGGAGCCTGCCGATGGACGCCGAGGCGCCCAAGGTCGAGGGCGCGCCCGAGCCCCCGGCGGACCTCGCCGAGGCGGGCGAAGACGCCAAGCGGTTGCGCTGGATCGATCGCGAGAAGGAGACGGCGCGTTTCGTGCCGTGGCGCGCCTTCCAGCACCCCGACCTCGGGCCGGTGGAGATCGGCGGCTTCGCGCCCTACGCGCTCGTCGAGCCGCCGCAAGCCGAACGCGCGCGCCTCGCCGGCGAGCAAGCCCGCTTCCTCGCCAGCTTGTTGCGCGAGCTGCCGCGGCCGCGCGTGGCGCGCTTCGCCGCCAAGGACCTGGGCGCGGGGCTGCTGCAGGTGGAGCTGGAGCTGCGCAACGACGCGCTGCTCGCGACGCGCAGCGAAGTGGCGCGACGCACCGGAGGCGTGCGACCGGTGCGCGTGCGCCTGGACTTGCCCTCCGACGCGACGCGCCTCGCCGGACCGGCGGAGGCGCAGCTCGACTTGGCCGGGCTGGGCGGCAAGGCCGAGTTGACTTGGCTCGTGCGCGGAGTCGACGCCGAGGACATCGCGGTGGAGATCGATGGGCCGCAACTAACAGCCTCGCGCGTGGAGATGGAGGAAGCCCGATGATCGATGCCATCGCCTTGGCGCTCATGGCGCTCGCTGCGTCGCCGCAGGACGCCGCCGAGCCGCGGCAGGGCTTCCCCGGCCTGCCGACCGGCTTCCGGCCGCGGGTCGAGATCGCGTGGAACCGCTTCTACGACGACGTCGAGATCGACGCGCTCATGGCGCGACTCGCGGCGCAATGGCCCAAGCTCATGCGCGAACATGCGCTCGGCGCCTCGGTCGAGGGCCGCCCGCTGCGGCTGTGGATCCTCGGCGACGAAGCAAGCGGAACGCTCGACGACAAGCCGGCGATGTGGGTCGACGGCAACATCCACGGCAACGAGGTGCAGGGCGCCGAGGCCGTGGTCTACCTCGCGTGGTACTTGCTCGAGAACTCCGAGTCGAACCCAGAGGTGGCGGCACTCTTGAAGCGCGCGAGCTTCCACCTCCTGCCCATGGTCAACCCCGATGGTCGCGCGCGCTGGTTCGACGAAGCCCACAACGCCAGTTCCTCGCGCACCGGCGCGAAGCCGACCGACGACGACGACGATGGCCGCTTCGACGAGGACGGGCCCAACGACCTCGATGGCGACGGCCATATCGTGCAGATGCGCAAGCACCTCCCTGGCCAGGGCACGCATCGCCTCGATCCCGACGATCCGCGCGTGATGATCCCCGTGCCGCCCAACGACGAAGGCCGGCGCGGCGATTGGATCCTGTTGGGTTCCGAGGGCTTCGACGACGACGGCGACGGGCGCGTGGACGAGGACGGCGTCGGCGGCTACGACATGAACCGCGCGTGGCCTTCGATGTGGGAGCCCGAGCACGTGCAACGCGGCGCGGGTCCGTACCCGCTGCATTGGCCGGAAACGCGCGCGATCGCCGAATGGATCGTCGCCAAGCCGCAGATCGCAGCGGTGCAGAGCTTCCACAACATGGGCGGCATGATCCTGCGTGGTCCGGGCGCCGAGGGCTTCGGCTCGTACGAACCCGCCGATGTGCGCGTGTACGACGAACTGGGCCGCGACGGCGAACTGATGCTGCCGTTCTACCGCTACATGGTCATCTGGAAGGACCTGTACACGGTCTACGGCGGCTTCGTGACATGGACCTACGAAGGCTTGGGCATCCTTTCGTTCACCAACGAGCTCTGGAACGACGACCTGATGTTCCCCGAGCGTTCGAAGGTAGCGGGCGGCCCGCTCGCCAGCGGCGACAAGCAACGCCGCTGGTTCGACGACAAGCTGCTCTCCGGCGCCGGCTTCGTCGATTGGCGCGCGGTCGACCATCCCGTGCACGGCAAGGTCGAGGTCGGTGGCTGGCGCAAGGACGTCGGACGCGTGCCGCCGAGCTTCCTGATCGAGGAGATGCTGCATCGCAACGCCCTGTTCTGCATCGCGCACGCCGCGGCGATGCCCGAGGTATCGATCGAGGAACCGCAGATGCTCGACCTCGGCGATGGCTTGAAGGCGCTCGACATCGTGGTGCGCAACAAGCGCGCCATCCCCACCCGCACCGCGCAAGCCAAGAAGCACAAGCTCGGCCTGATGGACACGATCTCGCTCGAGGGCAAGGGCGTCGAGGTGCTGGCCGCGGGCGTGCGCGGCGATCGTTTCCGTCCGGACCGCATCGAACTGGCCGAGCGCGACCCCGCGGTGTTGCGCCTGGAACAGGGCATCCCCGGCCGGGGCGAGGTGCGCGTGCGCTTCTACCTGCGGGGCGAGGGCCGACGCGCGGCCATCTGGTGGCGCGGCGAGAAGGGTCGCGATGTCCGGCGCGAGGTGCCGCTCGACTGAATCGCGCTGGATTCAGCGCGCCGACCAGACACCGATCCAACCGGTGAGGTCGACGCCCGAGCCGGTCCAGATGTCCTCGCTGAAGCCCGCCATGAGGCGCACATCGCTCGTGAGGTCGAAGGAGACGCCCAGGTCTAGGTCGAGATTGAAGCGCTCGACCTCGTCGAGCTCGATGTCGCGCGTCGCGGGCGGCGCGTGGCGCAGCGCCACGAGCCACGAAGTGCGCTCGTCGTGGCGCAGCTCGCACGACAGCCAAGCTTGGATGCGATCGGGCGACTCCAGCCCCGCGTCCTCGAAGCCCGAGGGCGTGGACACCGCCACGTAGTCGACTCCACCGATGAAGGTCCAGTCTCCGCGGCTCTTCTGTCCGACGATCCCGATGGAGGCGTCCAGTCCTCCGTTGCCGAAGCCTCGGTTGACAGAGCCCACCGGCAGCTCCAACCCCGCGCGCAGCGCCAGCGCCGGGAGCTCGTACGTCTCGTCGTACAGGCGGTAGGTCCACAGCACGGGGATGTCGCAAACCCCGAACTCGTCGGGATCCATCTCGAAGGCCACCACCCCGTTCGACTCGAGGCGCATGTCCCAGTCGTTGCTCGGACGATCCTCGCGCCCCCCGTTGGTGAACCCGAACAGCGCGTGCCACACCTCGATGGGCCCGTCCAGGAAGCCCGAAGAAGTCCACAGGAACGGCAGCTCAACCTCGACTTCGCTGCGCTTGTCGATCCCGTAGCGCAGGAACACCCCGGTGCGCCACAACTCCCCGTCGAAGGTCGCCGACTGGGCCCCGTTCGACCCGACTTCGTGCACGCTGGCGTAGGAACTGAAGGCCGCGGTCCCAAGCGTCCCCGCCTCCTGCGTCTCGGCCGCCCGCGGACGCGGCGAGAGGAACTGCTGCACCAACGGGCCATTGACGCGCGTGGGAGCAGGTCCGCGCAGGACTTGCGGGACGGTGGGTGTCGCTTGGCAGGCGACTAGCAGCACAGCGAGAGAGGCGGGGAGGAGGCGGGGGAGCATGGGATGGATGCTGGCCCCGGTGATTGTGCGCAACGGGGAAGGCTGGACGCCAAGACGTGACGAAAAAAGCCCGTTGAGTGCTGCACACGAGGCCGTGGCGAGCGTCAGTACCTGTGAGGGAATGCACGCGATGAGTCCAGGCCGAGGCCTGGCTGCGCGGGTAGCCTCCCGCCCACCGAGATCGCCCAGCTCCCACGCCGGATACCCCAGCACAGGATGCCAGCACAGGATGCCAGCGACAGTCGAGATGATCGCAGCACGACGAAGGAGTAGCACGCACAGCCAAGCACGCACGAAGCCTCAGGCACAGAGCACGCGATCGCAGCGACACCAAACGCGCCCGAGCTTCGCGACCCATCGCGACCTAAGCGGAGAGGCGACCGCACCTGCCTCGCAACGCGCGCAGCCCAGCGTTGCGACGCGCAGTCGCGGCGTGCAGCTGTCGCATCGCTCCGGCAAGGTCGATTCCCGCTGGCCCGCGCACCAAGCCGCGCACAATGAACGGGACCAGCATCAATCCAAGTCGACCACGAACCGTCTCCCCCCCTCCAACTCCCCCCGCGCCAACATCCCAGCGGCGAAACGCGCATCCTCCACCGGCTCCTCGCGCACCTCGACGCGCTCCACCAGGGCCGCGGGTGGTCCGCGGCGAAGGAACGACTCGAACTGCGCCATGGCGGCCGCCGGGCCCCGGGCGATGCACTCGACGCAGCCGTCGGGGAGGTTGCGGACCACGCCTTCGAGGCCGAGGGCGCGCGCTTCGAGCTTGGCGTGGTGGCGGTAGGCGACGCCTTGGACGCGGCCGGACACGAGGTAGTGGCGGGCGATGGTGCGGGTGGGGTCCATGCGTGGCCCGCAGGATGCCACGGCTGGTCGGCGGATGCTCGCGCTGGGGTGGGCTCGCGTCGTTTGGACGGTCGGGCTCAGCCTTGCAGCGAGCGGCCGGGTTGCCACAGCACGTCGCCGGCGCCGCGGTCGTTGAGCACTCGGCCCAGCACGAACAAGTAGTCGGACAAGCGGTTCAGGTACTTCAGCACTTCGGAGTTGACGCGCTCGCGTTCGTCATCGCGCGCGGCGAGGGCCACGACCTCGCGCTCGGCGCGGCGACACACGGTGCGGGCCAGGTGCGCCCATGCCGAGGACTGCGTGCCCCCGGGCAGGATGAAGCTCTTCAGCGGCTGCAACTGGGCGTTCTCGCGGTCGATCAGCGCCTCGAGATGCTCGGAGTACGCGGGTGCGATGCGCAGGCGCGCGCCAGCTTCGCCCGGGACACACAAGTCGGCGCCAACGTCGAAGAGCTCGTTTTGGATGCGCAGGATGTCGGCCTTGTGCGGCTCCTCCACGCCATGCGCCACCAGCAGGCCGAGCACGGCGGAGAGCTCGTCGACGGTGCCGTAGGCGCAGACGCGCAGGTGGTGCTTGTCGACGCGCGTGCCGTCGCCGAGGCTTGTCTGCCCTTGGTCGCCGCCCTTGGTGTAGATGCGATCGAGTCGAACCATGTGGAGTCGCTGGGTGTGGGAGTGGCGGGCCGCGGCGTGCGCGGCCGGTGTGCCGATGCGTGGAACGCGCGGCAGGATCTTCGGCGCGCGGGCGGCGCGACGCAACGCGCAGGTTTCGCCCGACGGCCCGATTCGGATGCGAACCGTGCTGGCGCGCACTGGGTTGGATGGGTCCGTGGGCGATCGCCCCCGCCTGGCTCGCTCTGCGCGAGACGGCCCAGGCCCGTGGCTTGGCGCGCGTGGCCAAGCTCGCGCGACCTCCCGGAACAGGTCCACGACGGGCCTCAGCTCGCGGCGTCGCCCTGCCCCCCATCGTCCGCGCAGCCTGAGTCGGAGCCCTGCGCGGAGCGCCGACGCTGGGCCTGGTCTTGCGCCTCGCGGCGGCGGCCGCGCTTGCTCGAGACCGAGATCCCGAGGTCCTTCGGCGTCAGCATCGAGCCCAGGGCGCGCGCCATCAGGTGCCAGGCGCGCGCATCGCGGTCGTCGAGCGCGGCGCGCGAGAACACGCGCTCGATCGAGGCGACGATGTCGTCGCGCGCGGCCTCGGTCAACGCCACGCGCTCGCCGAAGGCGTGCTTGAGCGCGGCCTTGAGGAACTCGCGCGCCTCGCCGCTGATGGGCTTGGAACCGCGCTCGGCGGCGCGCGAACCGCGGCCGGTGTGCAGACCCGACAGCACCACGGCGGTGGCCACGGCGAGGTTCAGCGAACCGTGCTCGGCGCTGGTGGCGATGTGGACCAGCTCGCCGCACAGGTCGGTCTCGTCGCGCGTCAGGCCGGTCTCTTCGTTGCCGAAGACCAGCGCGACCTTGTGGTCGGGGTCGTCGGCCAGCTCGGCCACGCCGGCCTGCGCCGCGCGCCAGTCGCGCCGCGTGCGATGGTCGTAGGCGCGCGCGGTGAAGCCGATGCTCGCCGTGCAATCGGCGAGCGCCTCCTGCAGGGTCGCCACGACGCGGATCTTCTCCTTGGCGTCCACGACGCCATGGCTCATCTGCTCGAAGTCGGGATGCACGAGCATCGACGGCTTCAGGGGCGACACCAGCACGATCTCGCACGGGCCGAAGTTGGCGGCGATGCGGGCCACCATGCCGACGTTGCGCGGGCCTTGCGGACGCGCCAGCACGAGGCGCTTCATGCCGAACCCGCCAGCCTGGCGCGCACGGCCGCGAGCTGGGCCGGATCGGGGTTGCCGCCCGAGACGACGACCACCACGCGCAGGGGATCGGACGCGGAGCGACCGTCAAGCAAATTTGACGGCAGTCGACCGGATCGAACCACGGCGCAGGCGGCGGCGCCGGCCGGCTCGACCACCTCGCCGAGTCGCACGAGCTCCTCCTGGGCCGCGTGGATGTCCTCGTCCGTAAGCTGCACGATCGCGTCGAGGCAATCGCGCGCGACATCGATGTTGAGCTGGCCCGAGAAGGTCGGCGTCAGGCCTTGGATCTTGCTGCGCACCTCGATGTGCACCGGGGAACCCTGCGCCATTCCGAGCGCCAGGGACGGAGCGCCCTCGGGCTCGGCGCCCAGCACCACGATGCGGCGTCCGAATGCACGGCGCAACGCCAGCGACACGCCGGAGACGAGCCCGCCGCCACCGACGCACACGACGACCACCTCGGCGTCGGGGGCTTGGCGCGCGATCTCCACCCCCACCGATCCCGCGCCCTCCACCGTGCGTTGCGCGTCGTAGGGATGCACCAGCGTCAGGCCCGCGGCGACGCGCGCGCGGCACTCGAGGTCGGCACCCTCGCGCGTTTGCGCCAGCACGACGGTGGCGCCCTCGGCGCGACAGGCCTCGATCTTGTTCGGGTACGCGTTGGCCGGCATGCAGATGGTCGCTGGCACTCCGCCCATGCGCGCGGCCCACGCCAAGGCCTTGCCATGGTTGCCAGAAGAGGCGCACACCACGCCGGCGGCGCGCTGCGCGGGCGTCAACTGGTCGATTTGGTTCCATGCGCCCCGCGCCTTGAAGGAACCCGTCTCTTGGCGGTTCTCCAGCTTGGCGCGGAGCGACACGCGCGGATCCGGCGAAGGCAACGCCACGAGCGGCGTCTCGCGCACGACCCCGGCCAACCGCACGGCTCGTTCCTCGATGCGGATCCCCTCCCAGCGCGTCCACGGCTCGTCCATGCTGACGATCATCCCCGAGAGGCCGCGCGCATGCAAAGTCGGCGCGCCGCTCGCCCGCTCACTTCGCAGGCCGCAGCACCAGCGCGATGTGGGTCCAGCGCCGTTCGCGCGCCGGTCGGAGATCGGCGGGCCTCGCCATGACGTGGCCCGCAAGGCGCGCTTCGAGGCTGTTGGGCGCATCGACGAGGCGCAGGCGGGCCCAGCCGTCCTGGTTGGTGCGCGCCACTTCGCGTCCATCCGCGACCAGCACGGCGTCCTTGAGCGGTTGGTTGCGACGCGAAGACACCACGCGCACCCACTCGCCCCATCCATGCTGCGGCGCAGGCGCCAGCACGCGCTCGCGCTCCAGCCCGAAGGGCGTCGCGGCGGACTTCGAGTCGCCGCGCTCCGGGCGATGCTCGGCCGCGTCGAGCCGCCAGCGGAACGACTTGTCCACCGGCCAATCCCGCAGCACCACCTCGCCATGGCGCGCCCACAAGTCGCGCGTGCCCTCGTGCGTCTCGAGCACCAGATGGAAGCGCTCCAGCGGGAGCCCGGATGTGGCGCTGCGCGGCTCGAAGCGGAAGTCGGCCACCGCCACGCCGTCCATGACGCGGAAGTCGACCGACTCGCCACCCGCCGCGCACTTCCTCGAGCGCGGCGCCCAGTCGTAGGCGTCGGACTCCTCGATCGAGACGAGCCACGCGCCGGAGGGCAGCGCGGCGAAGCGGTACGTGCCTTCGTGCCGCGGGAGCGCCTCGCCGGGCTTGGCTGCATCGCGCCATTGGACCTTCGTCCGCAACGCCAGTCCGGGCCGCTGTTCGTCGCGCAGGACGAGCGTCGCGTTCGCCCTGTACGCGCCGCTGTCGGAGCGCAGCACCCCGGCGATGTCGCCCACCGCGGGCAGGCGCGAGCACTCGAGCTCCTGCACCAGCGGCTCGCCCGGCGACAAGGTGGCGACGACCTCGAGATCGGCCGCGGCCAAGTGCCGCGCACGCAGCTTGACCACGCCCGGCCGCAGTTGCCGCCACTGCGCCACGCCGCGCTCGTCGACGCGCTTCTCTTCCTTCTTCCCGTCATCGAACTCGAGCACGACCAAGGCCTGCGGCAACGCCACGCCGAGGCTCTTGACGCGCACTTCCAGCGCCGAGCGCGCCTGCAGGTCCACATGCAGCGCACCCGCGCGGCCCTTGGCCTGCGACATGGGAGCCGAGCCGCCCCAGCAACCGTCCCTCGCGGAGAGTCCGACGCGCTCGACGCTCGCGACGGCTTCGCGGATCGGCGGGAAGCGCACCCAGGGCGAGTTGGACGCATCCGAGGCGAGCGGCTCGCGCAGCGCAAGGACCTCGCTCGCCGCGCCGCGCTCGCGTCCCGAGTCCTCCTCGACCACCTTCCAATGCAGCCGCGCGACGAGCTCCTTGGCGGGCTTCTCGCGCGGCGTCCAAGACAACCGCACCGTCGGTCCGACCGGCACCCGCCACCACTGCGGATCCGCGGAGCCATCCCACGCGTGCACGCGCGCCAAGCCTTCCGAAGGCTTGCGGCCGTCATGGGCCAGCACCACGAGCGGGCCCGCCTCGAAGGTGGTCGAGAGCGCGAGCAACCCTTCTTCGTCGCTCTCCGCCTCGAAGCGACGCTCGCCTTGCAGCACCGACACCTTGCAGCGCGGCAGCGCCTCCCCGGTGGCCTCGTCCAGCAGTCGGGCGTTGATCGGACGCTGCGCGCGGCGTTCGCGCGGTTCGAGCGCCGGCGTCGCCTGCGGCACGACTTCGCGCATCGAGGACACGAGCGGCGCGGACTCGAGCTCGACTTGCTCGTCCTCCGCGGGCGGCGCCGCGAGTGCCGCGGCCGGCGCTGGCACGGACTCGTCGAGCCCCAGCACCTCGGGCAGCGCCTCGGGCGATGCATCCACGGCGATCGGCGGGGCGGCGCGCGGGCGAGCGCCGCTGGCGAGCCACGCGCCAGCCAGCGCGCACAGCGCCAGAGCCGCGTACAGCTTGGTCGTTCTCATCGGAGCGAAGAGCGCGCCTCCATTCGCAACACGAAGAGCGCCAGCCTGTCCTGGGGCGAAGCGAACGAACGCTGAGCCAAGGCCGTGCGGAAGTCCGAGGACGACAGCCCCGGATCCAGCAACGCGCCGTGCGTCGCTCGCATGGCCGACAAGCACTTCGTCCAAGCCGCGCGCGAGGCGGCCCTCTCGGCGGCGGGCGCCGCGCTCCAAGCGACGAGCGAGACGCGGTCGTCGATGGTGCAGGCGGCCTGCGCCGCCTCGTTCCAAGTGGCCGAGGAGACCCAGTTCGTCTGGCCGCGCAGGCCGAGGATCTGCCTGCCGTTCAGCGGGTCGTACAAGCGGAACAGGTCGTCGTTGCCGCACAACAACACGCGACCCGCGCCCGGCAACGGACAGATCCTGCTCGTGTGGCCCTGCAGCGCCATGCGCGGGCCGGGCGAGGCCAGCTGCTGGTCGAAGCGGCGCACGACGGTCCCCGAATCGGTCTGCGACGAGATGTAGATGCCGTCCTGCGCGCAGGCGAGCGCGTGCTGCGTCGACAGGCGGCCATAGTCGTGCTTGTCGAGCTCGCGCGTCGCGTGCAACTCGTCCCCGTCCTCGGCGTCGAGCAGCACGGCCCTGCCCGATCCGGCCAGCGCGAGCGCGCGACCGTCCACGGTCCAGTCGCAGGACTGCGGCTGGAAGGGCAAGGCGAACTCGCGCACGAGTTCCCCACCGGGCAGGGCGTGCATGGCGCCCACCGGCGTCGACACCTCGGGGCCGACTCCCGCGAGGCGCGCGCGCCGCATGCCGGCGACGAACACCAAGGGTCGCGTCGGGTGCATGGACCAGCAATCGACGCCCGCCGCGGGCGCGAAGTCGGCCACGCGCTCGGGGCCTGCGAGAGACCATGACTCGAAGCCCTTGTCGGTGCGCACGAGGAGATGCTCGCCATCGGCCGCGAAGCGCACATCCTGCGCGGCTCCATGCTGGGTCCAGACGGTGGTCATGCGCTGCAGGTCGTGCAGCTCGAAGCCGCCCTGCGCCACGGCCGGAGTCGTCGCCACCAGCGGCCCGTGGCGGCTCGCGTCCATCTTCGCGATGCCGAGCGTGGTGCGCACCGCGCGTCGCGCTCCGGCCTCGGACCAGTCGTACAAACGCGCGACGCCATCGTCGGCGAAGGTCCACAAGCCCGAGTCGCTGTAGGCCACGCCCACCACCGGACGCCGGGCGCCATCGACGCCGTCCAGCACGCGCATGGACTCGAGCGAGACGAGCATGGGCGAGGGCGTGTAGCCGCTCATCACGACGAGTCGCGGATCGGGATGGCGCTGGATGCGCAGCACCTCGCGGCGGTCGGGCAGTTCGATGCGCGCGGACTCGAGCGTCGCGAGGTCGACGACCCACGCGCCGTCGACGAAGGTGGACACGACCAGCCGCTCGCCGTCGGCGGAGAACTCCAGCGCCGCGACGCCCTTGCGCGCCCAGTCGAGCCCGCAAGTGAAGATGCGCTGGGCATCGCCTCCTTGGGTCGATTGCAGCCACGCGCCATCGCCGGCGCCGTAGGCGAGCAAGCCCCGATCGGGGGACACCGCGGGGCTGGCGAGGGAGACGCCGGGCGGGAAGGCGCGCAGCTGCGCTGATTCCATCGTGCGGGCATCGACGAGGAACAAGCCCAGGTCCGGCACCATCGCCACGACTCGATCCTCGTCCAACCAGCACAGGTCGGAGACATGGCGCCGCATGGACGCGGGCGCCAGCGCCACGGAGCGCAGCGCGCCGTCGAGCCCGCGCACGTGCAGGCGTCCCACCACGTCGCCGAAGGCCAGCCAGCGGCCATCGTCGCTGAAGGACACGCGCAACGCCTTGGCGTCGAGATCGAAGCAGTCGAGCTCCTCTCCGCGACCGTTCATGACCCGCAGCAGGAGGTCGGCCGACAAGACCGCCAGCAGCCGCGCGTGTCGGTCGGCGGTCGCGCTGATCAAGCTCGCCGCGCCATGCGGAAAGGAGCGCGAGCTGCTGTCGGCGAGGTTCCTCAGCATGTGCCACTCCCAACCGCGCGTGCCGGGCGGCAACTGGTCGAGGTGCTCGATCGCGGCCTTGGCGTGGCGCGTGGCGAGCGCGCCGTCGGCGGCGCTGATGCCGGCGAGGTAGTTGCGCCACTCGGCCTCCTCGCGCGCCTCCTCGACCTCCAGCAGGCGTCGTTCGGCGACGGCTTCGGCGTCCAGCGCGATGCCCTCGGCGCGCCGCGAGTCGGCCGCGGCGCGCAGGGCGTCGCGCTCGGCCGCTTGCGCGCGCAGGAGGCCGGTGGTCGTCCCGACGAAGCCCAGCAGGAGCGCCAGCAGCACGGCCGCGCCGGCGACGAAGGCGGCGCGGTGCTTGCGCACCTGCTTCCTCAGGCGATAGGTCCAATCGGGCGGCGCCGCGACGAGCGCTTCGCCGGCGAGGAAGCGCCGCAAGTCTCCGCCGAGGTCGTCCGCGCCGGCGTAGCGCAGCGCCTTGTCCTTCTCGAGCGCCTTGAGGAGCACCCAACCAAGCTCGCGCGGGAAGCCGGGCGCGAGCACGGCGGGATCGGGCGGCGCATCCTCGGCGATGACGCGCGCGGCCTGCGGCAAGGTCATGTCCGCCACAGGCAACGGCCGGCGACCGACGCACACTTCGTAGACGAGCAGCCCGAGCGCGTAGACGTCGGTGCGCACGTCGATGTCGGCGACGCGGCCCTCGACCTGCTCGGGGCTCATGTACTGGAGCGTGCCGATCAGGTCGCCTTGGCGCGAATGCATCGACTCCGTCGCGCCCACCGCGCGCGCCACGCCGAAGTCGATCACCTTGGGCTGGCCCTCGAGGCCCACCAGCACGTTGGAGGGCTTGAGGTCGCGGTGGATCACGCCGCGCTCGTGGCCGTGGTGCACCGCGTCGCAGACCTGCGCGGCGAGCTCGAGCTTGCGCGCCAAGGGCAGGTCGGCGCAGGCGGCCACGAAGTTGCGCGCGTCCTCGACGTACTCCATGGCGATCCACGCCACGCTGCGCGTCTCGCCGGGGGCGAACTCGATGTCCTCGGTTCCGGCCGCGTGGACGCGCGCGATGTTCTCGTGCGTCAAGCGCGCCAACACCTCGGCCTCCGAGCGGAAGCCGCGCCGGCCGGAGGAGCCGATGCCGTGCTCCAGCAGCTTGAGCGCCACGCGCCGGCGCGGTGCGCGCTGCTCGGCCTCGTAGACGACCCCCATGCCGCCGCGGCCGACGATGCGCAGGATGCGGAATCCGGCGATCTCGCGGCCCTCGAGCGAGACATGCTGGAGCGGCGCGATGCGCTGCGCGGCCGAGGCGCCGATCTTCCGCGACAGGAAGCCCGTGGCCGAGGCATCGGCGGCGAGCAAGGACTCGACCTCGGCGAGCAGCTCCGGATCGCCGGAGCACTCGAGCTCCAGCAGGTCCCGGCGCGAACGACGCGTCAACGGCTGCGCGCGCTCCATCAAGTCGCTCACCTTGCGCCAGCGTGCGGGATCCATCGGAGGCAGATCCACATGGTAGCCTAGCGCGCTCGATCGTGGCTCGAACGCTGCCATTCACCGGCCCTTGGCTGCTCGCTCCCATGGAGGGCGTCACGGCGCCTTCCTTCCGCGACCTGGTCCTGGCGCGCAATCCGCCCCAGGCCTTGGGTGGAGCCTGCACGGAGTTCGTGCGCGTCGTGGACACGCCGGTGCCCGTCAAGGTCATGCGACGCCATCTCGGGCCGCACCGCTTCGCGCAACCGGTCTCGCTGCAACTGATGGGCAGCGACCTCGACTGCCTCGCGCGCAGCGCCATCCATGCCGTCGAGGCCGGCGCGGCCGTCGTGGACCTCAACTTCGGTTGCCCGGCCAAGGGCGCGCTGCGCGGCTGCGCGGGGTCGGCCGCGTTGAAGGACCCGCGGCAGTTGGAGCGCACGGTGGCGGCCGTGGCGCGCGCCATCCCCGGCCACCCGGTCACCGGCAAGATCCGCGCCGGCTTCGACGACGCCTCGCGCGTCGAGGATCTGGCGCGCGCGGTCGAGGCCGGTGGCGCATGGATGTTGACGATCCACTGCCGCACGCGCGCCGAGGCGTACTGCGACGAGGTCGACTGGACGCGCATCGCGCGCGCCGTGTCCGCCGTCGCCATCCCCGTGTGCGGCAACGGCGGCGTGTCGAGCCACGCCGACCTCGAGCGCATGCGGGCGCAGACGGGCTGCGCCCATGCGATGGTCGGACGGGCGGAGCTGGGCGATCCTTGGATCTTCCACGGCGCCACCACGACCGAAGCGGACGCGGCGCGCTTCCTGCTCGACTACGCCGATGCGCTGTTCGCCACCGGCGAACCATCGAAGAAGGGCGTGGCAGGACGGTTGAAGCAGCTGCTGGTGCACTGGAGCGCCGGCGCGCTGTGCCGACCGACGCGCGAGTCGTGGTTGCACATGAAGGACCCGCAGGAACTGTTCGATCGCCTGGCGCTGGTCGCCGGCGAGGGCCGCTGCCCGCGCCTCAACCCCTTGCTGGCCGCCAAGGTGCCGGCGTGAGCGCGACGACGCCGCGTTCGAAGGACCGCGTCCTCCTTGGAGTCGCGTCCGTGCTGTTCGCCGCGGGAATCGGGACGTGGCTCGTGCTGGCGATGGCGTGGGAAAGACGCCTGCGCGTCATGGAGGCGCGCCAAGCGGAGCTGCTCGTCGAGTTCCGCGCGGCGGCCACTCCCGGCTCGAATCCAAGCGCCGATTCGGAAGGCGAAGCACCGGAACCGCTCGGGCGCGTCGTGCGCGGCTCGTCGGCGGAAGGCGACCTCCAGGAAGCCCTCGACGCCGCCTTGAGGGCCGCCGAAGCCTCGCAACCAGGCGCCGACATGCGCTTGGAGTGGACGCTCGAGTCCATCCGCGGCGTGCGCGGCGGCATCCGCGGCGAGCGCGAGGTCGCGGTCGAGATCAGAGTGCGCTGAGCGCCCATCGAGCGCTCGAGCCGACGGGTTCGCGGCTGCGAGCGTGGCCAGGATCGAAGGAGCGCTCGCCGCCAAAAAGGGCGAATCGCGGATCCGCGCGCGGCGGGAGCCACTAGAATCGCGGCGCATCTTCACCCGTCCGATCCAACTGCGACCAGACGCGACCAAGCCGGAGTCAGAGCCTTCGATGGCCAAGTGGACCCACGCCGACAGCGACAATCTCTACAACGTCCAGAAGTGGGGCTGCGGATTCTTCCGCGTGAACGAGGCGGGCAACGTCGAAGTGCGCCCTGAAGGCGCCGACCGCCCCCACCGCCCTGGCATCGACATGTACGAGCTGCTGGGGCAGATCCTGCGCCGCGGCGTGAACACGCCGATCCTGCTGCGCTTCGACGGCATCCTGCGCTCGCGCGTGCGCGCCATGAACGAGGCCTTCAACCACGCGCGCAAGGAATTCGGCTACGAGGCTCCCTACCGCGGCGTGTTCCCTATCAAGGTGAATCAGGAGCGCCACGTGGTCGAGGCCCTCTTGTCCGAGGGCAAGAACCACAACATGGGCCTCGAGGTCGGCTCCAAGCCCGAGCTGATCGCGGTCATCGCGCTGCTCGCCGGCCATTCGAGCCTGATGATCTGCAACGGCTACAAGGACGAGGAGTACATCGAGATGGCGCTGCTCTCCACGAAGCTCGGCATCACGCCGATCCTCGTGGTCGAGAAGTACAGCGAGATCGACACGATCCTCGCCGTGTCGCGCCGACTCGACATCAAGCCTTCGATCGGCATGCGCAGCAAGCTGTCCGGCAAGGGCGCCGGGCGCTGGCAGGAGTCGGGCGGCGACCGCTCCAAGTTCGGCCTGACCACGCGCGAGATGGTGCAGGTGGTCGAGCGCATGAAGAAGGAGGGGTTGGCGGACTGCGTCAAGCTGCTCCACTTCCACCTCGGCTCGCAGATCCCCGAGATCCGTTCGCTCAAGAACGCGCTGCGCGAGGCCACCCACACGCTGGTCGGCCTGCACAAGATGGGCTGCCCGATCCAGTACTTCGACTGCGGCGGCGGCCTGGGCGTCGACTACGACGGCAGCTCGACCAGCTTCGAGTCGTCGATGAACTACTCGATGCAGGAGTATGCGCGCGACGTCGTGTACCACCTGCAGCAAGCCTGCGCCGAGGCCGAGATCCCGCAACCGACCATCGTGACCGAGTCTGGTCGCGCCCTGTCGGCGCACCACGCGGTGCTGGTGACCGAGGTGCTGGGCACGACGGACTTCACCGAGGAAGGCCTGCCGGTGAAGCCGGCCGAGAACGAGCACGAGCTCGTGCACAACTTCCACTCGGTGCACGACAACGTCACCGCGAAGAACTACCAGGAGAGCTACCACGACGCGGTGCAGATCCGCGACGAGGCGATGGTGCTCTTCAACGTGGGCCAGATCTCCATGGAGGAGCGCGCCCGCGTCGAAGACTACTTCTGGCGCACCTGCGAGAAGATCCTGCGCATCACCCGCACGCTCGACTACGTGCCCGACGACCTCGCCGGGCTCGAGCGCGACATGGCGGACACGTACTTCCTCAACTTCTCGCTGTTCCAGTCGCTGCCAGACAGCTGGGCCATCCACCAGCTGTTCCCGGTGCTGCCGCTGCACCGCCACAACGAGCAGCCCACGCGCCGCGCCATCCTCGCCGACATCACCTGCGACTCGGACGGCAAGGTCGACCGCTTCATCGACTTGCGCGACGTCAAGCGCACCTTGGAGCTGCACCCGCTCAAGCACAACGAGCCGTACTACCTCGGCTTCTTCCTGGTGGGCGC
>SXXH01000074.1 GCA_005789645.1 Planctomycetia bacterium | reverse complement strand
TTCTGCATCGAGACGCGCAGGCCGCGCCGCTCGAGGATCATGCCCACCGCCGCCGAGGTCAGCCCCTTGCCGAGGCTCGACACGACTCCGCCCGTGATGAAGATGTGCTTGGTCATGCTGCCCCGCCTCCCGCCTTCGCCATGCCTTGTTCGGCGCTCCCGCGCGCGGCTCGCCGCCGCAGGAACGCATCGTAGTCTTCGCGCAGGTCGATGCCGCGCTCGAGGCGCGGGCATTCGACGACGCGCATGCGCCCGCCGTGTTCCAGCCAGCGCAGCTGCTCGAGGTTCTCCGTGCGCTCGAGTTCGCCGCGCGGCAGCGCCACGAAGCGCAGCAGCGCGCTCGGACGCCACGCATACACTCCGACATGTCGCAGGCGCCTCGGCGCCGCGCCTTGGCCGTGGCCGTGCGAGGGAATCGCCGCGCGCGAGAAGTACAGTGCGTCGCCGCGCGCGTCGCGCACGACCTTGACCACGCTCGCCTCGTGCGCTTGTGTTTCGTCGGCGAGCGCGCAGCACAAGGTGGCGGCCTCGACGCTTGGATCCGCGAAGGCCGCGACCAATGCGCGCAGCGGCTCGTGCGGGATCTCGGGCTCGTCGCCCTGCAGGCCCACGAGCACATCGGCCGTGGTCCCGCGCGCAGCGAGCAGGCCCCATGCTTCGCGGATGCGATCGCTGCCCGAGGGATGCTCGGGCGAGGTCTCCAAGGCGGCGAAGCCGGCCGCGCGCGCCACCGCCAGCAGTTCCGGATCGTCGCAAGCGGCCACGACCAGCTCGAAGGCGCCGCTGGCGCGCGCGTTCTCCAAGGTGTGGGCGAGCAGCGGCGCGCCGCTTTCGTCCAGCAGGAGCTTCCTCGGGAGCCGCGTGCTCGCGAGCCGCGCGGGCACGAGGGCGACGGCGCGCGGAGGCGCGCTGGAATGCGTTTCTAGTGCGGCCATCAGGGTGACTTGATCCGCTGGCGCTGGCGCTTGAGCACCGAGTCTTGTTGACGCCAGTCGGGAGCTTGTTCGACAGTCTGCAGCTGGTAGGTCTGGTTGTAGACCGCGGTGAACGACATCCAGCATTCGCGGAAGCGCTTCTGCTCCTCGAGAGGCGAAGCGGCTCCAACCCCGATCCAGCGCGTGGCGCCGGCCTGCTCGATCTCGATCGATTGGGACCAGCCCTGGCCCGCCGCGGGCGCGGCGCCGGGTTGCGAACGCAAGCCTTGGTCGTCGAGATGCTCGATCAAGGCGTCCACCACGTCGTCCGGCGCGATCTTCGTGTTGGCGGCCGTGATCGGCACTGCTTGCGAGTAGGTCGAGGCGCGGTCGAGCAAGCCCTGGCTGGCGAGCGCTAGGTCCTGGCCGGAGGAGTAGACCTGCCAGCGCACGCGCAGTTGCAACGGCGCGCTCGCCGCGTTCGAGGCATCCGGGTCGCCGGAGCGGTTCGAGCCGGAGCCGGTCGAGCCGCAGGCGGCACAGAGCACGACCGACAGCCAAGCGGCGAGGAAGCGTGCCGTCGTGCTGGGCTTTGCGAGGACTGCCTTCGCGATCGTGGTCCTCGCGCTGGTGGAGGTCGCGCCGGTGGAAGTCCCGAGGGTGGAAGTCCCGATCGCCGAGATCGCGCGGGAGCTCCGAGCGGCCCCCGGGCCGGCCGAGTCGTCGGCGCCACGGCCCTTGTCCATGCCTGCGTGCATGGAACCGAAGCATAGATGCCGCGAGGGAGGCACTCAAGCATCGATGCAGCTGCGCATGCGTCTTCCGTGCTGGTCGCGCGAAGCCGCGCGCGCTGTGCCGTGGGGCGACAGGTGTTGCGCGGGTGGGCGCGTCGAACCTGGCGGGGCGCGAATCAGGGCGTTGCCGGCACGACGCGCAGCCGCCACTGGCCCTGCGCGTCGAGCTTGGCATCCGCCCGCGTCGGCAGCAGCAAGCCGCCCACTCGCGCCAGACGATCTCCCGTCCAGCGTCGTCCCTGCGCATCCAGGCTCTGCCCCTCGGCGGGCTCGGGCCAGGGCGCGCCATCGACGGGCGCCGCCAGCAGGCGATCGAGCACGCGCGCCTCGCCCGACTCGTCCGCGGGGGCCAACTGTCGCACGCCGAGCCACAACTCCAGCGGCAGGAGGGACCCGGCCCGCCAGACGCCGCCAATCGGACGCAGCTTGCCATCCGCCGCGTAGGGCTGCGAGCCCGGCGCGAGCAGGAAGCCCTCGCTGACCAACTCTCCCGGGCGCAAGTTCGCGTGGTCCAGCGCGTTGGCCCCCAGCGCGTGGTCGTTCTGCCAACCTGCCAGTTGATCCGCATCCGAGAGCCGATCGACGATGGTCCACGCGCGCGACAGCGGCGTGAGCGGCGTCCAATGGTAGGTGAGCCACCACACGCCGCCAGGCTCGAGCGCGTGCAGCTCGAAGCCGTGGAAGCGCAGTCGCTCCGCGCCGTCCGCCGAGACGAAGTCCACGGATTCGCCTCGCAGGTGCCGTGCGGCGAGCCGTGTCGCCGCGTCCTCGGGCGATGCGCGCTCGAGGATGCGCGCGCCCGGTCGCACGTCGCGTCGCGCGAAGACGAGCACGGCGCCCAAGTCGCGGTAGCGCGGCTGGTCCCAGAAGGCCGCGACCACGTCGAATTGCGCGGCCACGCGCGCGGCGAGGTCGGCGTCTTGCTGCAGGATCGCGGGATGCAGGATCAGCGCGTCGAGCTCTTCGAGCGTCGCGAGGATCTCCTCGTGCTCGCGCACGCGACCGTCCGCGCCAGCCTTGTGCTGCCGCCACATGTTCAACTGCGCCGGCAACTTGACCAGCTCGATGCGCGGCGAGTGGCGCAGGTAGACCGCCCAGTTGTAGGCGCTGGCCACCGCCAACTTGCCCGGCAGGCCGCCGGGATGGTGGCGCGACTCGAGTCCCTCGCCCGCGCGCGCACCACTCGTCGAGCCATTCGATGGCGCGCGCGTAGCCCGAGTACTTGGCGAGGTTCGCGGCCAACAACTCGCGCGTCGACAGGACGAGCGCCGCGGCGACGAGCGCCGTGCGCAACACCGCGCGCGCACCGCGCGCCGAGAGCGGCGCGACGGCGAACTCGAGGCCGTAGGCCGCCAATGGAGCGAGGAACGGCAGGAGCGGCAGCCACAGCCGGAAGTCCTTCGAGCCCTTGTGGCTCATCACGTACGCGTTCAACAGGAACGCCACGAGCAGCACGCCGGCGAAGCGCGCACGTTCCCGGGTCGCGCGCGCGAGGGACAACGCCAGCCCGGCGATGAAGGGCCAGGCGAGCATGCGCGGCAATTCGACGGCGTAGTACCAAGGCGACATCAACGCGCGCGCCTCGGCCGTCGCCGGTGCGCTCCAATCGCCGCGGCCGAGGATGTCCTGCTCGATGTCGTAGATGCGGGCGGCGAGGGTCTTGAGCGGCTCCCAGCCGATCCACAGGTAGAGCCGGTAGAGGTTGCTGACGAGCGTGCTGCCGATGTTGGCGGCGAGATAGTTCACCAGGCTGCCGCCGAAGTCCCCGTACATCAGCCAATCGATGCACGACTGCGCCAGGAGACCCAAGCCCACGCCCAGCGCGACGAGGCGCAGCTCGCGCCACCTGCGCCACCCGCCGAAAGCCAGCAACGCGAAGCCCAGCGCGAACACGACCAGCAGCGTCTGGTAGGCCATGACGAAGGCCGCCGCCAGCCACAACCCGGCGCGGAACGGGCGCGGATCGTCGCGCGCCATCAACGCGCACAGCGCGAGCCCCACGCACGAGCCGGCGGCGAGGCCCGACACGGGTTGCGTCGTGTACTGCAGGAGCAGCGGGTTCATCGCCGCGACGGCGCCGGCGAGGAGCCCCGTGGCGCGTCCACCCAAGAGCCACCCGACGCGCGCGCAGACGCAGACGAGCGCGATTCCGAGCGCCATCTGCAGCCCCACGATGGTCGGCAGCAGCCCGCGCGCGTCCTCGATGCCCAACCACTCCCACGCCGCGAAGAAGGGCACCAGCAAGAAGGAGAAGCCGAACGGCCGGATGTGCGCCGCGTCGACCATCTCCTCCCCGCGCACGAAGGCCCGCGCGCGCTCCATGAACTCGACCGAATCGGCCAACTGGTACCCGTCCACCCGCGACAAGGCCAGCGCTTGCAGGACGAGCGCCCCGCAGATCAGCCAACCCAGCGCGCGGTCGCGCCGCCACGCGTGTTGGACAGGCAAGGGCTGGTGGGGCGGGCTCGGGGGCATGCGGGCGGGAAGCACCTTGTACCTCGTGCAGGGATGCTGGTCCCGCTCGTTGTGCGCACCCGGCGCGAGGAATCGCGGTTGGCTGCTGTCGGCGCGCCTCCCGCGTGCGTTTAGTCCTGCACACTGGAAAGCCACGTCGCACGCGGATCGGAGACCTCGCGGGGAGGTGAGTAGGCTGGGTTGAAGCACCCGGCGCTGCACGCCCGCTTGGGCCGCAAGCCACAAAATGTAGTGGTGTCAATGCAGAGATAGTACGACCAGAGGTGCGTGGGGCCTCTCCGCTGGTCAGGAGCCCGGTGGGGTGGAGGCCCTTGGCGCTGGATTGTTCGACGCCTTCGCGCGCGTCGGTGGGTGGGCCTGGTGCGCACTCGCTGAGCGCCGGTCGTGATCGGACGCCCACGTCCAAGCCGAGGCTCGGTAGCGCGCGTCTCGCGTCCGCACGCGAGCCTGCGTCGTCGCGCGTCGCTGACAGGACTCGTCGTGATCGCGTCTGGACCGGATGGGTCTCGCGCTCCAAGACGCTCGGGATGTTGCTGGTGCAGCAAGCTCGCTTCGATTCGAATTCTCCTGATCGACGAGTCGCGCACAATGATCGGGACCAGCATCGCAACCACGACCGCCCATGGGAGTTGACGCGAATTCCCTTTGACATCGTTTGTACGAGTTCAGATAAGGCAAGGGGTCGCACGCAACGTCGCGCGCGGCACTCGCAGAAGAACCTCAGCAGCAAAGCTCGCACTTCCCCGACGGTCCGCGCCACCCGGGGACACCCACATGGGAAAGGTCGAAAAACTCGTCGTCCTCTCGGTCTTGTTCCTCGTCGCCTTGATCCTCGTGGTCTCGATCACGATGGATGATCCGCAAGTGGCGGCTGGCGGAGGAGTGTCCGCCGAGGAGCGCCAGATCGCGATGGTCCCGAACGACGCGCCTGCAGGCGCGGCCGCCGGCGCCGCGTTCGTGGCGCCGCCCATCGACTCGACGCCGCCGCGCGCGTCCACCTTGAGCGCCGTCGTCGAGACCGCTCCCGTGGCGAAGGCTTCCGCGCAGTTGGCGCCGGCCGGCTCGATCCTCGTCACGCTCGAAGGGCTCGAGGATTCGGTGCTGCCCGACTTCAAGCTCTACACGTGGCGCGAGGGCGATTCGTTCCGCCTGCTCGCCAACATGTACTACGGTGATTGGAAGAAGCTGACGCTGCTGCGCCAAGCCAACGCGGGCAACGAGGACGTCAAGGCCGGCGACCGCATCTACGTGCCGGTCTACGACAACCCGAACCTGCCGCAGCCGGAGGGCGCCGGCACCTTGGCCGACGAGCCGGCCGACGCCAAGCCCGCGAGCGAGAAGGCTCCCGCCGCCGCGAAGGCCGCCGTCGCCAAGCAGTCCGAGCCCAAGGCCGCCGCCGCCAAGTCCTCCGCCGCCGGCCGCGTGCACGTGGTCAAGTCCGGCGAGTCGCTGTGGATCATCGCCAAGAAGGAGTTGGGGGACGGCTCGCGCTGGAAGGAGATCCAGGAACTCAACGGGCTCAAGAAGCCCGAGGCCATCAAGATCGGCATGAAGCTCAAGCTGCCCTGATCCGCGCTCGCTCGGCATCGATTCCGCGCGGCGGCGCCGGCCCTGGTGGTCGGCGCCGCCGCGCGGCGTTTCGGCCGGTGGCGGCTCGACGTGTGCTTGCTTGGCGGGCGGTTGCTTGGCGGGCGACGCGCGCCCTCGCGCGCGGGCCGTCAAATATCCTTGACGCCTCGCGCCGCGCCCGCCTGTCAAGCGAATTGGACAGCTGCCCGCCGCGCTCAGCGCAGCCCGTGGCGTTCGATCTTCTTGTACAGGTGGCTGCGCTGCATGCCGAGGCGCTCGGCGGTGCGCTTGACGTTGCCCTCGTTCTCCGAGAGCTTGCGCGCGAGGTACGCGCGCTCCGAACGGTCCTTGAACTCCTCGAAGGTCTCCGCGGCGAAGGCGTCCTCGGCCCCGCTCGTCCCCGCGCCGGCGCGCGCGCGCCCCAGCCCGGTCCGCGTCGGCGCCAGCAGCTCCTCGAGCTGCGCGCGCCCGATCTCGGGCTCGTCGCACAGGACGACCGCCGCCTCGAGCAGGTTCTTCAGTTGGCGCACGTTGCCGGGCCAAGCTTCCTCGGAGAGCAGCAGCAACGCCTCGGGCGAGAGCGACTGCGGCAGGCGTCCGTCGCGCGCGGCCACTTGCGCCAGGAAGAAGCGCGCCAAGGACGGCAGGTCCTCCTTGCGCTCGCGCAGCGGCGGCACGACCAAGGGCACCACCGCCAGGCGGTAGTACAAGTCCATGCGGAAGAGCCCGGCCTGCACGGCCGATTCCAAGTCGGCGTTGGTGGCCGCCAGCACGCGCAGGTCGACCTTGACGGGCTGGACGCCGCCGACGCGCACGATCTCCCGCTGCTCGAGCG
>SXXH01000073.1 GCA_005789645.1 Planctomycetia bacterium | reverse complement strand
CCCATGCGGCCCTTCGCCTTCGCGGCCCCGCTCGTGCCGCTCCTGCTCGTCCTGGTGGCGCGACTGCCCGCGCCGGCGGCCTTCGTGCTCGGGATCGCCTACGCCTCGCTCGCCACCGCGCGCCCGGGGAGCCTGCGGCTGCTCCTGCAGAGCATGATCGCCGGAGCGCAAGCCAGCATGGCCGCGGTCGTGCTCATGATCGGCATCGGCATGCTCGTCGTGGCCGTCAAGGGCCCGAACGGCGCGGCCGACTGGCCCGTGCAGGAAGCCCTCAAGCCGCTGGTCGCCGCCGTGACGCCCTCGCAAGCCCTGTGGTACGTCGTGGGCTTCGGCCTCGCGGCGCCACTCGCCTTGTGGCGTGGACCGCTCAACACCTGGGGTCTGGGCTTCGGCGTCGCCGGAGTCTTGGCCAAGAGCGGCCTGCTGCCCGCGCCCGCCATCACCGCCATGCTCATCTCCGTCGGGCAGGTGCAAGGCATCTGCGACCCGACCAACACGCAGAACGCGTGGTTGGCGGCGGAGCTCAAGGTCGATGTGCACTCCTTGTTGACCCGCACCTTGCCCTACGCCTGGGGACTGGCCATCGCCGGCCTCGTCTGCGGAGCGCTGTACTACCTCTAGGAAGGCGCCATGCAAGCACGGCACGAGGAACAAGCAGCGCGGCGCGTCAAGGTCGGCATCGATGTCGGCGGCACCTTCACGCACGCGGTGGCGCTCGAAGCGCGCACGCACGAGCTGCTCGGCAAGGTGCTGGTGAAGACGACGCACTCGGCGCAGGAAGGCGTCGCGCGCGGCGTGGTGGACTCGCTGCTGCTCTTGCTGCGCGAGACCGGCATCGCGCCGGCCGAAGTCGTCCTGGTGGCGCACGGCACGACGCAGGCGACCAACGCCTTGCTCGAGGGCGATGTGGCGCCGGTGGGCATCGTCGCCATGGCGCGCGGGGCGACGAAGGCGCGCGCGCGGCGCGAGATGGAACTCGGCGAGGTCGAGATCGCCGATGGCGTGCACTTGTCGACGCGCACGCGCTTCCTCGACCTCGACCAGGGCCTGACCGAAGCGCGCATCGACGCGGCCATCGACGGCTTGGTCGCCGAAGGCGCGCAGGTCGTCGTCGCCAGCCAAAGCTTCGGCATCGAGGATCCCGCCAACGAACGACGCGTCGTCGAGCGCGCCCGCGCGCGCGGCTTGTGCGCCACGGCCGGCAGCGAGCTGTCGCAGATCTTCGGCCTCAGGACGCGCACGCGCACCGCGGCGATCAACGCCTGCATGCTGCCCAAGATGCTCGAGACGGCGAACATGACCGAGCGCGCCGTCAAGGAATCGGGTGTCGGTGCGCCCTTGATGGTCGTGCGCTCGGACGGCGGCATCATGGACCTCGCCACGATGCGCACGCGGCCGATCCTGACCATGCTGTCGGGCCCGGCGGCGGGAGTCGCGGCGGCGATCCTGCACGCCAAGGTCAGCGACGGCATCTTCGTCGAAGTCGGCGGCACCTCGAGCGACCTGTGCCTCGTGCGCCGCGGCCGACCGTTGCTGGCGCAGGCGCGCATCGGCGGCGCGCGCTTGTTCGTGCGCACGATCGACGTGCGCACCGTGGGCGTCGCCGGTGGTTCGATGGTGCGCGCGGCGGGGCGCAGGATCACGGCGGTGGGTCCGCGCAGCGCGCACATCGCCGGGCTCGCCTACGAAGCGTTCTCCCCCGCCGATCCGACGCGCGAACTCGTGCGCCTCGCGCCGAAGAAGGGCGATCGCGACGACCATGTGGCCCTCAAGATGCGCGGCGCCGCGCGCGCCGACGTGGCGCCCACTCCCACGGGCGCCGCGAACCTCCTGGGCTACGCCAAGGCCCGTTCGCGCGGCGACCATGCCGCTTGCGAAACGGCCTGGACCATCTTCGGGCGCGAACTGGGCTTGTCGGCGCTGGACGCGGCCAAGGCGGTGCTCGACGCGGCCACCGATCGCGTGCTGCCCGTGGTGAAGGAGCTGGTCGCCAGCGCCAAGGGCGAGCGCCTGACCTTGGTCGGTGGCGGCGGCGGCGCCGAGGCCATCGTGCCGCACTTGGCGCGGCGCGCGCGGCTCGAGCACGAGATCGCCCCCGATGCGGAGGTCATCTCGGCCATCGGAGCCGCCATCGGCGTCGTGCAGGATGTGGTCGAGCGCTCCATGACCGATCCGGGCGAGAGCGAACTGGACGCCTTGCGCCGCGCCGCGTTCGAATCGGTGGCGCGCATGGGCGCCGACCCGGCGACGATCGAAGTGCTGGTCGAGGTCGATCCACGCGCGCGCCTGGCTCGCGCCACCGCGCGCGGCGCCAGTTCGATGGATGGAGCCAAGCGCTCCATCGACGACGCCGAACGGCGCTTGTTGTGCGCCAAGGCGCTCGCTGTCGCTCCCGAGGATGTCCATCTGGCCGGCGAAGGCTGGCTGCGCGTCGGGCATGCGCTGCGTCGCGAGCGTTGGCTCGGGATCGTGCCGGTCGAGCGCGAACCGGCTTGCGTGGTCGACGGCGAAGGACTCGTGCGCGCGCAGATGCCGGACGCACGGCGCGAAGTGGTCGACGTGGCGCGCCTCGACGCCACGCTGCGCGCCATCGGCGAACAACTGTCGTCGTACGGCGACGCGGGCGAGCTGCCGCCGGATGTGCTGCTCGTCTTGCCGACGAAGCTCGTCGACCTGGGCTCCCTCGCCACGGTCGAGCAAATGTGCGCGCTGGCGCGCCTCGAGTCGCGCGGCTTGCCGAGCAGCCTGCCGATCGCGCTCCTCGCGCGGCGACGCGAGTGACTGGGCGGCGCGCCCGCTGCACGATCCGGCCCAAGACGGGCCCGCGCGCGCGACCGCCGGGCGGGGCGTGACCCTGCTCCTGCGCTAGACTAGGCGTCGGTTCGACGGCGCCAATCCGTCCGGCAAGCCCCGTGCCGGAGCTCGGCGCCAAGGCCCTCACCACTCGAGTCCTCCGTGAAGCCCACTGCCCTCCTCGCCGGCTCGTTCCTGACCTTCGTCTGCGCCAGCGCCATGGCGAGCACGCTGTCGCCGCACGCCCAAGGCGACGCGCGCGGGACGCCGGAGGCCAGCAGCTCGGCGCGGCAGTCCGGCGAACAGCAAGCACCCGCTCCCGGCGCGCGACCCGGCGGTGGCGCCGCTCCTTCCGACGACGCCTTCAAGTACGGCTCGCCCGGGCAGCTCCAGCAAGGACTGACGGAGCCCGACATGTGGCCGGCGGCCACCGAAGAAGGTTGGAAGAAGCCGGTCCTGATCCAGTGGCAGCGCAACTTCGAGGATGCGTTGCGCGTGTCGAAGGCCACCGGCAAGCCGGTGATGGTCGCCGTCAACATGGATGGCGAGATCGCCAGCGAGCATTGGGCCGGCGTGCGCTACCGCGATCCGGAGACGGCCAAGTTCTTCGAGAGCTATGTCTGCGTCGTGGCGAGCGTCTACCGCCACGCGCCACGCGACTTCGACGAGGCCGGCAACCGCATCCCCTGCCCGCGCCTCGGCACGGTCACTTGCGCCGAGCACATCGACAACGAACGCCAGCTGTACGACAAGTACTTCGACGGAATGCGCGTGTCGCCGCGCCACATCGCGCTCGACCTCGAGGCCAAGCCGATCTACGACGTGTACTTCGCCTGGGACACCCAGACCATCTCGACGGCGTTGGTGAAGGGCATCGAGCACTTGGAAAAGCCCCTGCCGCCCCCGCCCGACTCGACCCTCGAAGAACGCATCGCCAGCCCCGACGCGCTCGAACGCGCCGCCTTGGAGGCCCAGTACAAGACCGCCAACGTCGAGACGCGACGCCTGTTGATCGAGAAGGTCGGTGCGCAGAAGTCGGTCGACCAGAACGACCTCTTGCGCCTGGCCTTGTTCGGCCTCGATGTCGAGTTGGCGCGCGCGGCGCGGCGAGTGCTGGCCACGGCTGAAACCGAAGGCGCGGTCGACTTGATCGCCGAGGTGCTCAAGCAGCCATTGGCCGAGGACGAGCGCGCCATGCTGGTCGAAGCGGCCAAGCGCCTCGCCGCGCGGCACCCGCGCGCCTCGACCTTGGCGGCCGTGCAGGAAGGACTGTCGCGCGGCTCGAGCTTGCTCGACGCGCGGCGCTTCGCGGAGATCGAGTACTCGTCGCAATCGCGCGCGGCGGGCGCCGCGCCCGTCGAGACCACGCTCGAGCGCCGCGCCGTGGCGGCCGAAGTCGCGCCGAGCGACGCCGCGCAGCAATTGGCCTTGGCCGAAGCCTTGCTGGAGCGCGCCGAAGCGCGCCCGGACGACGCGCGCTTCGCGCAACTGTTGGTGGCCGACGCCAAGTCGGCCGCCGATGCCGCCTCGCGCCTCGGGGCGGGCGGCTGGCGCCTGTCGGCCGTGCGCGCCGCCGTGTTCGACTGGAACGGCGAACGCGTGGCCGCGCGCGCGGCGGCCGGCGAAGCCATCGAAGGCGGGATGCTCAAGGACGTCTCCACCGAGGCCACGGTGCACGAGCGCACGGCGCTGCGTGTCGTCAGCTTGTTCGCCGCCGCGCGCGAGACCGCCATCCGCGAGGCCTACAGGAAGCGCGAGCGCTGGCCCAGCGAGTGGCTGGCGGATGTGAACGCCGCCGGCCTGATCGTGGCGAAGAACCGCTTGGCGACCATCGAACAGCTGCTCTCCATCCACGACTTCCTGCGTTGGTTGGGCGGCGCGCCGCGCGCCAACGCGATCCTCGAGGAACTGCTGGCGCGCCGCCCGGATTCGCCGGAGGCCCACGACCGCCTGCGTGCACGCTTGTTGTTCGATGGCGGCCCCTCGCGCCTGGAGTCGGACTACGAAGCGCGCCTCGCCAAACCCGACGCGCACCCGCAACTGGCATGGTTCGCCGGCTACGCAGCGCTCGTGGCGGCCGAGCACCAGCGCCGCGAAGGCCGACCGGACGAGGCGCTGGCCTCGTACGCGCGCGGCAGCGCGCGCTTCGCGGCGTGGAGCGCCGCCAACCCCGCTGGAGCCGCCGAGGCCGCCCACTACGAGGCGCTGGCCTTCGCCGGCCGCGCGCGCGTCCTCATGGAGCGCGGGGAACTGTCAAGTTCCTTGGACGCGTTGCTCGCCTGCTTCGAGCGCTCGCCGAAGAGCGCTGCCTCGCCCGACGGCTTGAACATCACCCCCGCCGACACGGCGCGCCAACTGCAGGCGCGCTTGGCCGTGCCCGAGCAAGCGGAGGCCTTGGCCCGACTAGCGGCGGCACTGGCGAAGGTCGATCCGGCGCTGCTCGAAAAGCGCGAGTTCGAGCGCGAAGACCCGCGCCAAGGCCGCCGCCGCCCGCGCGGCCAATGAAGTCGGACGACGCGCCTCAACGCACCAGCGGCGTGTCCTCGTCGAAGGCGTGCGTGCCGCGCGCGTAGGCGAGCTGCTCCGCGGCGAAGCGCGGATCGTCGCAGCCGAGGTCGCGGAAGGGCACCAGCATCGATCCCTCGCGCACCAACGCTTCCTGCAAGCGCGTGGGGTTCAACTCGCGCGGTTCGCAGCGCGCCTGCGCGCACAACGCCGCCGCCATGCCGGCGGCTTGTCCGATCTGCATGACGACCGGCTGCAGGCGCGTGCAACCGTTGGCGATGTGCGTCGACCCGATGGTCTTCTCGGCGCACAACAGTCCATCGTGCGCACGCGGCACCAAGGCGCCGTACGGGATCTGGAAGGGCGCGTTCTTCGGATAGTCCTCGACCAAGCGCAGCCGTGGCGGCAGGTGCGCCTTGGCGTGGTGGTGGTCGAGGACGTAGTCGCCCACCGCGATCGAGGTCGGCGCGAGGCGCGGACGCGCCTTGCCGGCGCGCGGCACCACTTCGCACTCGCCCACGGTCTCGACGGCCACGACGCGTCGCGATTCGCGCACGTAGGGCATGAACGGCAGGGAATCCGGCGTGCCGAACTCGTTCCACAGGCCCCACTCGGGGTGGCCGAGTTCCCGTTGCATGTGGCGCACGAAAGCCAAGGTGCGGCGCTTGGCGCGACGGAACACGTCGAGGCGTCCGGGCCCCGGCTCGTACATGGCGAGGTCGATCGGGAAGTCGTTCGAGTGGAACGGCCAGTTCAACATGAACTTGCCCGTGCCGCCGTCGCTGGTCGCCAAGGCGCCGTAGGTGATGAACGAGTTCCAGTCGTGCAAGCCGTGGTTCCACCACGCCGGATCGGGGTTCGAGCAGACGATCGAGGTCGCGCCGTCGAACTCGCGCGGATCGTGTTCCGGGATGGGCTCGATCTCCAAGGCGCGTCCGCTCGCGTCTGGCCGCAGGATGGCGACCCAGGTCGGATCCTGGACCTCGAGGTCGGCTTGCTCGGGGGCGCTCGGCTCCAGCGTCTGCGCGCGCGACTCGCGACCAAAGCGATGCTCGACGCCACCAGTCAAGAGCACATCGCCGTACTCGGTGGCTTCGACGACGACATGCGCGCGCACCTCGCACATCTCGCCGCCGTGTTCGTAGCGCGCGCCCACCACGCGTCGTCCTTCGACGATGGCCTCGCAAAAGCGCGCGCCATGCAGGACGACCGCGCCCGTCTCGCCCACGAAGCGCGCGAGGATGCGCGCCCCCACGGCGGGTTCGAAGCATGTATTGGAGACCCAGCCTGTGCGCACCTTGTCGGCTCCGCCGTAGTGCGCCTCGATGGCGTCGCGGAAACGGCGGAAGAACCCGCTTCCCAAGGCGCCTTCGTTGCCGTCCAATGCGGAGACGCCCGCGGCGGTGATCATGCCGCCGAGCCACGGGCTCTCCTCCAAGACGAGCACCGAGGCGCCCGCGCGCGCTGCCTGCCACGCGGCCGCGGCGCCCGAGCATCCTCCGCCCACCACCAGCACATCGACGCGATCGACCATGTTGCGCACGATCCTAGCGAGCCTCGTCGTCGGAATCAGCGCGTTGTCGGCACGCGCGCAGGAGCTGCGCGGCGTGTGGATCCCCAACACCGGCAGCGCGGTGCTCGAGTCGCGCGCCGCGATCGCCGAGGCCATGGAGGCCTGCCGCGCGCACGGATTGAACGCCGTCTATCCGGTGATGTGGAGCAAGGGGGCGACTTGCTATCCGAGCAAGGTGGCCGAAGGCGTCGTCGGCGCGCGCATCGATCCGCGCTACGGAGAGCGCGATCCGCTGGCGCAACTCGTGTACGAGGCGCACCGTCGCGGCATCGAGGTCGTAGCGTGGCTCGAGTACGGCTTCGCGGCGGAACACGCCAAGCGCCCGACCAGCGTCTTGAAGCGCCACCCCGGGTGGGCCGCCATCGGCCCCGACGGCAAGCGCGTGGTGAAGAACGACTTCACCTGGGCCAACGCCTTCGACCCGGAAGTCCAACGCTTCCTCGCCGACTTGGCGCTCGAGGTGGCGCGCGAGCACGACGTCGACGGCGTGCAAGGCGACGATCGCCTGCCCGCGGTGGCTTCCACGGCGGGCTACGACAAGGCCACGTTGAAGGCGTGGGCGCGCCACTCGGGAGAGACGAAGAAGCCCGCGCTCGACGATGAACGCTGGAAGGCCTGGCGCGCCGGGCTGCTCAGTGATTGGATGGCGAGCTTGCGCGACGAACTGCGCGCGGCCGAGGGCCTGCAGTGGTCGAGTTCCCCCTCGTGCTATCCGTGGGGCTTGGACGAGTACTTGCAGGACGCCAAGGGTTGGGTCGATCGCGGACTCGTCGACGCCATCCATCCGCAGGTGTACCGCCACGACCTCGCGGCCTACACGCGGACCTTGAAGGAGCAGGTGCGCGAGCTGCGCCGCGAGGGCGGCCCCTTGTTCGCGCCCGGCGTCCTGGTCAAGGCTGGCTCGTACGTCGTCGAGCGCGAACACTTGCTTGGCGCCGTCGCCGCCAATCGCGCGCTCGGCTGCGCCGGCGAGATCCACTTCTTCCTCGAAGGCTTGCGCGAGCAGGACGACCACTTGATGCGCGCCTTGCGCGCGGGACCGTACGCCAAGGACGCGCTCGCGCCATGGCGCGTGGCCAAGCCGCGCCCGGCGCCGCTCGAGGCGCAGCTCGACGCCGAGGGGCGCGCCGCCCTGGCCACGCCCGTCGGCGCGGGCGAGTTGTGGCTGGACCTCGAGTCGGGGGCGACCGTCGACGTCGTGGTCGAAGGCGCCGGCGAAGGGCGCGTGGAGGTGCGGCTCGTCGAAGGTCTCGCGCGGATCGCGCGGGCGGGGCGGGGCGAGGCGCGCACGTGGACCGTGCGCGCCACCACCCGCGGCGGAAAGCCCTTGGCGGGCGCCAAGTTCGTGTGGCTGGCGAGCCGCTCGGCCCTGCGCTGAGGGCCTGCCACGCGCCGAAATCCGCTCAGAGGAGCGGATGCACCACGGAATCCCGTGAACTTCAGGCTTCCAGCCCCCGTCATGGCTTCGCGGGGTAGGTTTGGGAGATACCCGCATCCCCCCCCAGCCACCACGATGCGACGACTCGCCCTATCGTTCGGAGCGCCGCTACTCGGCCTCGCCCCCCTCGCCGGCTCCGCCTTCGCGCAAGCGCCCGCAGGCTACTACTCCTCCGTCGACGCAACCAACTCCACCACGTTGCGCGCGACGCTGCACGCGGTGATCGACGACCACGTCAAGATCCCCTACACGGCCAGCGCCACGGACACTTGGAACGTGCTGGAGCTCGCCTGCCAGGATCCGGCGAACAGCTCGCGCATCCTCGACGTGTACAGCAACGCGAGCTACGCCAAGAGCGGCGGCGGCAACCAGAACTACGACCGCGAGCACACCTGGCCGAACAGCTACGGCTTTCCGCAGGACGATCCCGACAACTACGCGTACACCGACTGCCACATGCTGTGGCTGTGCCGCATCGACTACAACTCGGCGCGCGGCAACATGCCTTACCGTGCGTGTTCGAGCTCGTGTCAAGAATACACGACAACCGCCAACAACGGCCAAGGCGGCGGATCGGGAACGCATCCCGGCAACTCGAACTGGGCCAATGGCGCCGGCTCGACAGGGACATGGGAGACGTGGATCGGACGCCGTGGCGACGTGGCACGCGCCATCCTGTACGCCGACCTGCGCTACGAAGGCGGGCAACACGGCGGCACCGGCTCGAACGAGCCCGACCTGCGGGTCACCGACAACGCCGCGTTGATCCAGACGACCGGCGGCAATGCCAGCGTGGCGTACATGGGGCTCTTGTCCGTGCTGCTGCAATGGCACCAACAGGACCCGCCGGACGCGTTCGAGCGCAACCACAACAACGTGGTGTTCCAATACCAGGGGAACCGCAATCCGTTCATCGACAATCCTGATTGGGCGCAGTGCCTGTACGCGGGAGCGTGCGGCACGGGCGTGACGTACTGCTTCGGCGACGCCACCGGCATCGCCTGCCCGTGCGCCAACCACTCGCCGGCGGGCGCGGGCGCGGGCTGCTTGAACTCGCTGGCCCAAGGAGCGGCGCTGCGAGCCACGGGCGCCGCGAGCGTCGCGGCCGACACGGTCGTCTTGCGCGGCGCCGGCATGCCGAATTCCTCGGCGTTGTACTTCCAAGGCACCACGCAGGACGCGCAAGGGACGTTGTTCGGCGACGGCAAGCGCTGCGCCGCTGGTGCGGTCATCCGCCTCGGCACCAAAGTCAACGCCGCGGGCGGCTCGCAATGGCCGGGCGCCGGCGACCCGAGCGTGTCGACGCGCGGAGCCGTGCCGCCGGGCGCCACGCGCCACTACCAGGTCTGGTACCGCAACTCGGCGGCGTACTGCACCGCCTCGACCTTCAATCTGAGCAACGGCTTGTCGATCGCTTGGGGCCCGTGACGGCCGGCGGCGCCGCGGGGACGGCTGTCAGGTCTTCTTGACAGTCTCCGGTGCCGCGAAGGACCTGGGCTCGAGGACCGCGCCCAGCGCGCGCGCCGCGAGGAGCAGCGCCCGCGGCACGTGGAAGAAGCCCTTGTACGGCCCGCCCTTGAAGCGCTGCGACACGGCGCCTTGGCGGTCCAGGTAGCCGAACCACTCGCCGTGGGCCGCATCGGGGAAGCGGGCGAAGGTCCAATCCGCCACGCGCACCCAACGCTCGAACCAGGCCCGATCGCGCGTGTGCTCGAAGGCCTTGGCGCACGCCACCAGCGCCTCGCAGTGCGGCCACCACAGCTTCATGGGCCACTCGAGCTGGGCCGGCGAAAGGCCCTTTTCGTCGAGGAAGTAGTACAGGCCGCCGTGCACCTGGTCCCAACCGCGGTCGAGCGACCATTCGATGGCGTCGAGCGCGTCCTTGGCCGCCGCCTCGTCGCCCGTGGCGCGCGCGTAGTCCAGCAAGAACCAGCCCATCTCGATGGCGTGGCCGGGGTTCAGCAAGCGCCCTTCGGGAGAGTCGAGGTCGGAGCCGTCGGCGGCGATGGTTTCGAGCACCACCTTGCGCTCGCGCCGCAGGAAGCGGCGCGCCTCGGCGGCGCAGGCGCGCGCCTCGGCGGCATGCGGCCCGTGGAAGCCGCCGTCGAGCTCCTGGATCAGGTTGAGCACGATCATCGGCACGGCGAGGCCCTTCGAGGGCGGCTCGCCCTCCTCGCGCGGCCTGCCGGCGAGGCGCGGATCGTTGATGGCCTCGAGCACCCAGCCGAACACCTCGCGCGCCTCCTTCTCGGCCCAAGTTTCGCCGAAGACGCGGCCGTACTGGGCCATGGCCATCACATGGAAGCACTCGCTGAAGATCTTGCGCTGCAGCTGCACGGGTCGACCTTCGCGCGTGGTGCAGAACCACACGCGGCGGTCGGGGCGGCGGCAATGGTCGCGCAGGAATTCGGCGCCGCTCTTGGCCTGCACCTGGAACTCCGCGCGCGGCTCGAGTTCGGCATGGAGCTTCGAGAGCATCCACACGGCGCGGCCTTGCAGCCAGATGTGCTTGCGCGTGTCCCACACCGTCCCGTCGCGGTCCAGGCAGTTGAACCAACCGCCGTGCTCGCGATCGGGCGCGTGCTTCATCCAGAACGGGATGACGGAACCGGTCAGTTCGTCCTCGAGGCGCGCGCGGCGGCCGTCGATGCGGGTGCGGAGGTTGGCGTCGGCGAGGGGCATGGCTGGTCGTGCGTCGTGCGTCGTGCGTGGGAAGCCGGTTCAGCGGCTGCGGGCCATCCACTCGCGCCAACGCTTGTGCAGCGTGTGCGCGCTCGGGAACATCGAGTTGGGCGACAGGAAGTGCGAGTACTCGAAGGTGATCAGCTTGTCGACCTTGGCGTCGAGGGCGCACTGGATCTTGTGGCGCAACTTGGGCCAGGCGATGGGCGGGAACTTGATGTGCACGTCGCGGTCGAAGGTCTCGATGTTCGACCAGCTCTGCACGCCATGCTCCTTGGCGAGGCGCGAGTTGATGGCGAGGAAGCGCGGCAGGTCGCCGAACTCGACATTGCCGTCCTGGAAGGCGACCACGTCGACGTAGCCCTGGATCTTCTGGAAGACCTGCTTCCACTCCTCGGCGTGCTCGTCGAGCGACAAGGTCTTGTCGAACTGCTTGGCCCCGCGGAAGTACGGCGAGATGAGGATCGGCAGCCCGGTGGACTTCTTCAGGTGGCCGGCGAGCTTCTGGTAGACCTGCATCACGCCCGGGTCGAAGGCGTCGATCTCGTGGCACACGTACCAGCCGCGGAACGCGCCGCTCCTGCCGTGGCGCTGCCAGACCTCGTCGCAGAACGCGATGTTGAGGTCCGCCTCCTCCATGTGGCGGCCGGAGTGCCAGTACTTGCCCGAGTCGTAGGTGCCGAACCACAAGTCCATGCCGTGCTGCTCGGCCAGCTCGAGGTACAAGGCGACCAGGTCCTCCTCGACGAGCAGGTGCGAATGCAAGGAGCGCAGCACCTTCGAATCGAAGGTGGCGCGGTCCTTGTATCCGGCGCGGATCAGGATGACCGTGTCGATGCCGTCGGCGCGCATCTGCGCGAAGTCGCGCGCCCATTCGTCGCGCCCCCAGTTGGCCGAGGGGATGTCGTGGCTGATCTCGTCGAGGAAGGTGCCGGTGATCATGGTGTCGTGTCGTGGGTGCGCGCTTGGCGGGATGCGAGTCGTCAGGATTGCTTGCGACGCAGGAGGATGGTCTCGATGGCGTGCGGACCGACGGCGAGGCGCACGCGCGCGCCGGAGAAGGGCAGCGCCTCCAGCACGCGATCCATCAGGTCGACGCGCTCGGCCGACGCCCAGCCTTCGCCCGCGGCGGCGGAGCCCGGCTGGGCATTCGGCTCGACGCGCAGGTCGGCCTCGACGCGCTCGCCGCCCCGGTTCCACACGCGCAAGCACACCGCTCCGTCGGCGCGGGGCTGGATGGCCGACAGCGACAACCCGGGCGCGTCGCAGCTCGCCATGGCCCCCACCAGCGGCCCCAGCGTCGCGGCCGCGCGTTCATGCGCGCCGCGCTCGACTTGGAAGGCCAAGGGCGGATGCGCGTGGAGGAAGGCGCGCGGAGCGACTTCGTGCGCGCGCGCGCCAGCCGGCACCGGGCGCCAGCAGAACGACAGCTCGGTGCCGAGCGGCACCTGTTGCGCCATGGGCGTCTGGGCCGCAGGACCGGCGCCGCAGCGGCGGATCGAGCCGCCCTCGCGCGACAAGCGCCCGACGACGCGCTGCAGCGTCAAGGCGATGAAGCTCTTCTGGTGGCCGTCGCGTCCACCCATGTCGACCAGCTCGTGCTCGAACAAGCCGCGCGTCGCGACCGCGACCGCGCCCTGCGCATCGCCCGCCACGACCAAGTCGCGGCAGAAGCGCGTGGGGTACTCGCTCTCGCCGGGATAGCCCTTGCGCAACTCGGCCGTCTCGGCCGCGGTGGCGGGCACCACGCGCGGACGGCGCGTGAACTCGAAGCATGAACCGGCCTCGGTCTCGACGACGCCCGAGCCGCACGGCAGGAACACGCGCAACCGGTGGTCGGGGATGGCGCTCGCCACGACCAGTCGCACGCGCAACTCGTCGAGGTCGTCCCGCAGGGATAGCTGCGCCTCGATGCTGATCGGCGCCTCGCCGCCGAACGCATCGCCCACCCATTGGGGCGACCACTCGAGCTCGACGAGCATGTGGCTGCCCCAGTCGTCGCGCCAACACTCGATGCGCGCGCCGTTTTGCCCACGCGTGGTCGCGGGCGTGGCGCCCGCGGGCAGGCTGAAGCTGTACAGGTCGCCGTCGTCGGGGGTCGATTCGAACAACAGCAGCTCGTCCCACACGCGGCCCGTGCGCTTGTCGAGCACGGCCAGCGATCCGTTGCGCCGCGCGTCGATCTTGAGCCAGTTGTTCTCGATGCCGCGGCCCTCGAGCGTGTCGCTCGCGGCTTGCGGACCGCCTTGCAGCGACAACTCGTAGTACGCGAGTCCGGTGGGCGGCAAGGCGGCCGGGAAGCGCGCCAACACCAAGGTTCCCGTGCGGTAGTCGAGGTGGCGCGGCACCATGACCGACTCCTCCTCCTCGGTCTGCAAGAGCTCGATCGCCACGCGCACCGGCTTGCCGTCGGGGCCCACCATGGAGAGGCGCGACAGTTCGTCGAAGGACAGGGGGCGCGGCCAGTGGACCTCGCACTCCACCACCTCGTCGACGGACTCGAGGTGCGGGTTGTGCACCGCCAGCACCACGACGTCCTTGCGCGGCGCGAGTCCCGCGGCGAGCGACAACTCGCGCAACGCGTCGGAGACGATGCACTCGACGGTCGTGCGCGCCTCGCGCAAGCGCTCGCGTCCGGCTTCGTGGATCGAGTCGACGCCGCAGCCGCAGATGTCGTCGTGCGGATGCCCGAGCAGCACCAGCCGCCAAGCCTCGTCGAGCAGCGCCAGATGCCGCTCGCCCGCGCGACCGAGGCGCGCGACCAGCGGCTCGGCGTGGCGTTCGAGCAGCGACTCGACGCGGTGATTCTCGATCTTCAGGTCGATGCGGCTGCTCCACACGCTCGACAGGATCGGGTGATGGGCGTTGCCCAGCAGCTCGCCGCGGTGCGCCTCCGTCGGCGTGCCGCGCGCCAACAAGGCGTCGATGGCGGCCTCGACGCCCACATGCCGCACCTCGATGCCGGACAGCTTGGAGCGCAACTCGGCCAGCAGCCCGGGGAGTTGGGGCTGCGGTGGCATGTGGTCCGCGCCGTTGGGCAGGAGCAGCGCGCCACGCGCCTTGTCGCTTTGCGCCGCCAGCACGGAGCGCGCCAGTTCGACGGCCGCGGCGGGATCCGGACGCCGGCCGCGGAAGTCGCCGAAGCGTTCGGGATGCCCGAGAGCGCAGATGGCGTCGTAGCCGTTCCTCAAGTACACGCCGAGCACGCGCGAACCATCGGCCGACTCCCATTGGAACTCGGTGCCAGCGCGCTCCCACAGATCCTTGGGCACCCCGCGCATGAACACGAAGCTGCGCAACCCAAAGCGCGCCAGGATCTGCGGCATCTGGCCGACATGCCCGAACGAATCGGGCATCCAACCATCCTTGGGATCGCAGCCGAGCGCGCGGGATTGGTCCATGCCGCGGCGCAAGTTGCGCACGAGGGCCTCGGGGGAGACGAGGAACTCGTCCGGCAGGACGTAGCACGGCCCGAAGGACAGCCGCCCGGCGCGCGCCAGGCGTTCGATGCGCCCGCGCGCCGATGGACGCACGCGCAAGTAGTCCTCGAGCAGCGCCGTCTGTCCGTCGAGCGCGAAGGCGGTGAACGATGGATCGCCCTCGAGCAGGTCCAGCACCTCGTCCACGGTGCGCACCAAGGCGTGGCGGTAGCCCTCGAAGGGCAAGTACCAGGCGCGATCCCAGTGCGTGTGCGACACCACGAGGGCGAGCAGTCCGGACATCGCTCAGGCGTCCTTTCCGTCGTCGAGCTTCGAGTGGTGCAGCTCGACGGGCTTGTGCACGCGGCGCAAGCGCATGTTCAAGAGCTCCACGAGCAGCGAGAAGGCCATGGCGAAGTAGATGTAGCCCTTCTCGATGTGATGGCCGAAGCCTTCGGCCACCAGCATGACGCCGATCATGATCAGGAAGCTCAAGGCCAGCATCTTGATCGTCGGGT
>SXXH01000072.1 GCA_005789645.1 Planctomycetia bacterium | reverse complement strand
GAGTTCGGGAGCCCGGTCGTGCTCATCCGCAACAGGTAGTTGGTCGCGTTCGGGAACGCAGGCCACGACACGCGCAAGCTCGCCGTCGTCGCGTTCGACACCGTCGGCGTCGGCGCAGGCGTCGACTCGTCGCATGCGCACAAGTCGATCGTGCATTCCTCGCTGGGAGGGCCGACGATCACGTTCGGATCGGCCAAGACCGTGCTCGATCCGCTCGTGAGCACCGAGTGCAGCGCCCTCACGCGGAAGACTTGTCTGGTGTTGGGCTCGATCCCGTCGTCGTCGTTGGCATCCAAGCCAGTCACGTAGTTGGTGTCTGGATTGCCGGGTGGCGAGTAGATGTCCCGGATGGGCGTCCAGTCCACCTCGTTGGAGGCCCGCCGCTCGACGCGCACGTGCGTGGCGAAGGCGGACTGGGGCTGCCACTGGATGCCGACGCGCGTGGATGTGCGCGTGCCTGGGGTCATCGCGAGGCCCGTGGGCGCCAAGGCCCGCGTGCGGAAGCTGAGCGAGTCCGACCAAGGCGAAAGGATGTCCGTCGTCGGGATGGTGTTCACCGCGCGCACCTCGAAGTAGTGCACGCTGCCTTCCTGCAAGCCCGTGACCAGCTCCTCGAGCTTGTTTGCCGGGAAGTACTGCCCGACTCCCGGCAGGACGGTCCACGGTCCGGTCGACGAGAGGCTCCACCGCAACTGATAGCCATCGGCGTTGGGACTCTGGTCCCATCCCACGGTCGCCTGCTGGACCGCGAACGACACGCGACGCAGGTTCGAAGGGGTGGCGACCGGCGTCGCCATCTGGACTACGAACACGTTGCTCCAACCCGACGTGTAGATGTCCGAGTTCGATCCAGCGCCGAAGACAAGCACCGCCGACGCTTGCGCGCCTTGGCCGCCGACGAGCGTGGTCGGCCCTTGCAGCTTGTAGCCGTACTCGCCGCCCGACAGCACTTGCAGGCTGGCAATGCTTCCGCCGGCGCCGATGGAGGCGACACGCAGCAGCGCCGACGCCCCGGCGTGCCCCGTGGTCGACAACTGGTCCCCCACCGCGTAGCCGAGGCCGCCCGCGGCGACCGCGGCGGAGGTGGCCGACCACGGGCCTTGACGCGACGAACGCACGCGGAACTTGTAGGTGCGCGACGGGATCATGCCCGTCAGGTCGATCGTTGCGTTGGAGGTCCCCTTGTAGGCGAGGCCGTGCGATCCCAGCGTGCCCACCAGATCCCAGGACTCGTCGTTGTCGGCTTGGCCCTCGTTCAAGCGCTGCACTTCGAACGTGTGCGCCTTGTTGGAGAGGCCCGACTGGTCGGTCCAGCGCAGCGTCAAGGTCGTCAAGTTGACGTCCTCCGGCCGTGCGTGGAGTCCCGTCGGTTGGCCGGGAGTCTGCGCCTGCAGGAGTTCGCCGCCCCAATCGATGGCGGCCGCCAAGCTGATGCGCGGGTCCTCCTGCACGGTGGTCGCATTCACGCTGTCGGCGGGTTGGATCGGCGAGTTGGACCCATTGGGCAGCCGCGAGACGGACTCCACGCGCGTGCGACGCTGGATCGTGAGGCCAGCGCCCTCGAGCGCCTCGTAGGGAATGGCGAGGCCCAGCACGCGCTGGATGGCGCCGTCGGCCGCCAGGGGCGGTGCCGAACCGGAGTCGCCTTCGCCCACCGACGCGTTGCGGTAGTACATCGGCAGGCCCGCGTTGGGCGAACCCGGCGGGAAGTTCAAGCCGTAGGTGATCCAACTGGTGTAGTGGCTCTCGTCGATGTTGGTGTCCGTGAACACCAGCTCGCAGCCATCCGCCGACTTGGAGCGGAAGCGCAGGTCCGCGGGCGGAAACAGCACGGGCAACTCGTCGGCCGCGAGCGCGAAGGTGATCTCGGTCGACAGGATGTCGTCCACGCCGGGCGTGGCCTCGGAGCCGTCGGCGCGTGGCGACTCGTTGGCTCGCAAGGTGCGCAGGCGCAGCCGCAGGTCGCCGCCCAGCGGGTAGCAAGGCACCACGCAGCCGACGATCGCGCCGCGCTGGAAGCCGACCGACTGCGGGCTCGGGACGAGCCCTTCGCCGCCCCACACCCTGACGATCCACGGCCCGCCGTTGCTCGAGGTCTGCGGCTCGTAGCCGTTCGAGTAGGCGGGCAGGTTGGCCTCGCGCAGCCTGACGAGGGCGGCGAGCGGATTGACGCCATACAGCGTGAAGTCGCGCGCGGGCACGACCGTGCCCGGCGCCACGACAAGCTCGGCCGAATGCACCTGGGCTTGCGTGGCGCCCGACTCGCCTTGCGCCATCGTGCGCACGCGCAAGCGCAAGTGCTGGGACGCGTCGGCCGGCAGCACGAGGCCGCTCGCCTCCGCGACGGAGGCGTTGGCGCCCACGGTGGCCACCGCGACCCAAGCTCCGCTCGCGCCGGGAGCGGCGTAGTTCGCCTGCACTTGGTAGCCGCCTTCGGCGAGGTTGGTGTCGACCCACTCGAGGCGCGCCTGGCCGCCCTGCTGGCCCGGCGTTCCGGATAGAGCACGCAAGGCGAGATTGGTCGCCGGCCGCAGCGCTTGCGAGTCGTACACGATGGGCTGGGTGGCGATCGCCGCGGCCGTGGGCGGCGTCGGCTCGCCCGGCACGCGCGTGCGCACGCGCACGAACAGGACCTGGTTGGTGGACGCGCCGGGGAAGACGACGCCCGTCGCCGTGGCGGTGGTGGCGTCAGCGGAGACCTGCGCCTTGGCCTCCCAGTTGGTCGCGTCGAACGAGGTCTGCACCTCGTAGCCCGCTTCGAACACGTTCGTGTCGAACCACGAGACGACCAGGCTGTCGGGGCCCACCGCCCCGAGGCTCGGCTGGCCGGCGGGCTGCAGCAGGGAGTTCGCGACGACGACGACAGAGTTCGAGACGTGGTCCGACGACGCGGGTCCGTCGGTGAAGACGGGCTCGCCGGGAGGCTTGGCGCGCACGCGCAGGCTCAGTTGGCCTTGCTGCGCGGCGAGCAGGTCGCTCGCGGGCACGAGCGCGCTGGCTTGCGCGCTGCCAGAGGCCGCGGTCGACTCGATCAACTGCCAAGTCGCGCCGTCGTCGCTGGATAGATGCAGCTCGTGGCCGGACTCGTAGACGTTCGTGTCCCGCCAGCGCAGCTCCACGCCCGCGGCGGAGAACGAAGCGATGGCTGGATCCTGCGGCGCGTACATGCGACCGAAGGGGAAGCTCGCGACGCCCGACACGGGCGTGGGAGGATTCGTCGTCGCCTGCGAGTCCAACGCTCCTGCCGGCGCGAGGGCGTCGGTGGCGCGCACGCGCACGAGCAGGGACTGTCCGGCGCTCGTCGGCAGCGTCAGGTGCCGCAACAGCAGGTCGACGCCGTTGGGCCCGGTGGAGCCCTTGACGAACCACGTCGCTCCCCCGTCGTTCGAGACTTGGGCTTCGTGGCCCGACTCCAAGCTGTTCGTGTCGGACCACGAGAGGCCCAAGGTGTTGGCGCCGGCGAGGAGCGACGGTTCGCCGACCGCCCCGAGCACGAGAGCGCCCGGAGCGTTCAGCAACGGCCGTTCGGATGTGGACGGGCGCGTGGGCGCATGGGTCGCCTGCGGCAGAGCCTGCGCGCAGACGGAGCAGGCGACGAAGCCGGCGAAGAGGAAGCTATTGTGGGGAGTGCTCATGGGGAGTTGAGCGGTCGCTTGCTTGTCTCTGCTCGGCCATGGCGGGCTCGGGCAATTCAATGCCAGTTGGATAAATCATATTGATTCTTGTGCTTTTCCGACACGTCAAACGATCGACTAAGTCGCGATCCCACGCACAAAGACAGACCATCGATTCAGTTGCCCTAAAGGGCACCGCAGTCGGCCGCGTCCCGCTGCGCTAGCGCAGCGCGCGCACGGCTCGCAGGCCGAGCGTCGGCTCCTGCGTGAGGGGCAAGG
>SXXH01000071.1 GCA_005789645.1 Planctomycetia bacterium | reverse complement strand
GCGCCGCGCGCAGGGCCTCGACGAGGCTCGGCAGGCAGTGGCCGGCGAGGTCGGCCAGGGCGCGCAGCAGATCCGCGTCCGACAACTTCTCGACGAGCTTCTTCGCCTTGGGCGCGCGCTCCAGCACGAGCGCGCGCGTGAGGGCCGCGTCGCGCTTCAAGAGCAGCATGTTGTACTCGTAGTCCGACAGGCCGCTTTCGAAGAACTCCTCGAGGTGCGCTCCGTCGGGTCGGGCGAAGAGCTCCTGGCGCCACTTGCCATGGCGCACCTGCAGCACCTTCCAGCCGTTGGCGGCGGCGGTGCGCTCGATGCGCTGGTCGTCGCGGCCGCGCAGCGCCGCCTCGTTCGCGAGGCGCGTGCCGTCGAGGTTCTGGCGGTTGTAGTCGACGATCCAGGTGACGTTGGCCAGGCCGCGCTCGGCGACCTCGGGCATCACCTCGAGCAACGAGCCTTCGCGGAACTCGCTGTCGCCCATCATCGACCAGAAGTGCACGCCTTCGGGCACCTCGCAGCCATGGTCCTTGGCGTAGCGGTAGGCGAGCGCGAGGTAGGCGCTGTTGACCGGCGGGATGCCGACCGTGCCCGAGGGCAGGTAGTGGAACGAGTCCGGGTCGCTCTTGGCGTGGTAGCTCTGGAAGACGGGACGCTCGAACGGCACGGGGAACTGCCGCAGCGTCGTCATCAGGTCCTTGGCCGCCTGGCCTTCGAGCCAGCCGCCCGTGGCATGGTCGCGGAACAACCCGAGCAAGTTGTGGTAGGCGTGGTCGACCGGCGAAGCGTGCGGCTTGCAGGCGATCCAGTCCTGCGGCTCGCGCACCACGAGGTGCAGCGCGCCCATCAGGTGCAGCGACGAGGCGCACGAGGCCGGGTGGCCGCCGACCTTGGGGTCGCCCTTCTTCTTCTCGCGCACATGGTTGGCGATGTGGATCATCGTCTGCACCTGCGCGTGCGCGCGTTGGACGACGCCTTCGAGGAGGGCCCAGGTGGTCGGGGCTTCGATCGTTTGGAGGCTCATCGCTCGGGAATCCGGTTCCTGCTGCCGTGTGGATGGCTGGTCGATGGCGAGGCCGCGCCAGCCCCCCGCGATGGGGCTTCGCGCTGCTTTGCGCAAGCACGGGAGGATAGCATCCCGGCACCCCCGCACGCCCACCCAGGGAAGGGGCGCGGGGGTGCCGGGATGGCTGGATCGTCCTCGTCCACCCGCCGGATCCCCTCGACCCCGTCCCCAACCCCATCCACAAGGCGCTTCATGGGCTTGCTCGCCTGCTCTCCGCTCCTCGCCGTCGCGCTCGTCCCGGCGCCCATGATCGAAGCACCCGCGCGCACGGCGCTCGAGCTGCGCGGCTTCCAGGTCGAGGTGGAAGCCGAGTTGCACGCGAGCGACCTCGGCCGCGACGCGCTGGAGCTCTTGTCGACGCGCCTCTACGACATCGAGCGCGCCGTGCCGCCCGCGGCGCTGGCCAAGTTGCGTTCGATCCCGATCGTGCTGGATCGCGCGCATCCGGTGGCGCCTTGCGCCTGCTACCACGCGAGTCCCGAGTGGCTGCGCGGCGCGGGCCACGACCCGCGGCTCGCCAAGAAGGTGCACCTCGCCAACGCGGCGAACTTCCTCGAATGGACGCGCGAGCAACCGTGGATGGTGCTGCACGAGTTGGCGCACGGCTATTACGACCAGCACATCGCGGACAAATCGGCGCTGGTCGCCGCGCATGCGCGCCTCGAACAGGGCGGTCGGCTCGACTCGGTGTTGCGCTGGTCGGGGGCGCGCGAGCGGCACTACGCGCTGTCCAATCCCGACGAGTTCTTCGCCGAGGGCACGGAGAGCTGGTTCGGCGTCAACGACTACCATCCCTTCGTGCGCGCCGAGCTGGTCGAGTTCGACGCCGGATGGGCCGAGGCGGTGCGCGCGGCGTGGGGCGCGAGTCCGCGCTAGCGTCGCGGCAAGGCCGCGCGCCAGACCGCTTCGTGCGCGCGCACCATCGCCTCGAGCCCGTAACGCCCAAGCGCCGTCGCGCGGTTCTTCGCGCCGAGGCGCGCGCGCAATTCGGGGTCCGCGAGCAAGCCCTGGATGGCCTCGGCCAAAGGCCAGGAGGTCTCGTGTTCGGCGAGCGGCACGATTTGCGCCTCCTGGTGGGGACCGAGCATGCCGCGCACGTCGCCCACGTCCGTCGAAACCGCGGGCAGGGCGGTGGCCATCGCCTCGACCAGCGCGATCGGCATCTGCTCGCTGTCGGAGGAGATGCAGAGCGCGTCCATGGCGCGCAGGTGCTCGCGCGGGTCCTTTTGGTGGCCGGCGAACACGACGCGGCCGAAGAGCGTGTGCGTGCGCGCGACCAGCGCCTCGCAGGCGGCGCGCTCGGGGCCGTCTCCCACGACCAGCGCCCAGGCGTCGAGATCGGCGTCCACGCGCGCCATGGCGGAGAGGAACCGTAAAGGATTTTTGACAGGCCGCAGGTGCCCGAGCCAGCCGACCACCAGCGCGTCGCGCGGGATGCCCAGGCGGCCGCGCAGCTGCGGCGCGCCGTCGCGGGGAGCGTAGCGGGCGAGGTCGACGCCGTTGTCGATGTGGTGCACGAGGCGCGGCGCGAGGCCCCACGTCTCGCGCGCGATGCCGGCGAGCAGGCGCGAGGGCACCACGAGGTGCACCCCGCGCAGCAGCACGCGGCGCGTCCACAATCGACGGGGCACTTGGCGCACCGCTTCGTCGGCGTTGAACCCGTCCTCGTGGTGCACGATCGGCAAGCCCAGGCTGCGCGCGGCCGCCAACGCGTCGAAGGCGCCCCAGTTGTAGGTCAAGACGAGGTCCGGCCGCTCGCGCGCCAGCAGCTTGCGCCAAGCGAGGATCGAGGCCAGGACGCCGCGCGCGCGCGGCGCCTCGATCGTCGCCACCTCGTCCGGTCGTCGCAGCAGCGCGCGCGCCGACACCTGCCCGTCGATGGCCACCAGCGCATGGCGCCAGTCGGCGGACAACTCGTTCATCAGCGTCGCCGAGCGCGTCTCGCGTCCAGCCGGGACGAAGGTCGGGAAGACGTGCAGGAGCCGCGGCGCCGCCGAGGCGGAACGATCTGCTTTGGCGGCGGAGGGCATGGATGCGGCGGGGGAGGCTGCGAGGGTTGGCGGCGGTCGACCCGCGGCGACCGACGCGATCGCGGTGCTTTTCCTACAGCTTCGCGGCCTCCCTGTCGAACTAGAGGCATCTCCTCCCCCCGGACCCGGCAGCCGAGCTTCCGTATCGGCGGTCGGGTCCTCTCTTGCGCGCGCGCGCCCGTCCTCATCTTCTCGCGCGCGCCGGCCACCAGCCTCGCGATGCGCGGACGCCATCCGGGCGCGGGGTCGCTTGGCGCTTCAATGGCGCCGGCTGCGCCGCTATGATCCACGGCTTGATCCCCACCCCGCGCGATCGTGTCCGCACGAGCGCCTCGCGCGCCCTCCACAGGGAAGCCGCCACCCCCCGATGACCACCAGCCCCTTTCTCGAAGGACTGACCTTCGACGACGTGCTGCTCGTCCCCCGTCACTCGGATGTCATGCCCCGCGACGTCCGCACCACGACGCGCTTCTCGAAGAACGTCGAGATCCAGGTGCCGCTCGCCTCGGCGGCCATGGACACCGTGACGGAGGAGAAGCTCGCCGTGGCCCTGGCGCGCGAAGGCGGGATCGGCGTGATCCACCGCAACTTGTCGATCGAGCGCCAGGCGGCGGAGGTCGACAAGGTCAAGCGCTCGGCCAACGGCGTCATCCTCGACCCGGTGACGCTGCAGCCCAAGGCGACGATGCGCGAGGCGCGCGACATCATGGCGCGCCACAACATCTCGGGACTGCCGATCGTCGACGAGAAGAAGCGCGTGGTCGGCATCCTCACGCGCCGCGACTGCCGCTTCCAGACGAGCGACGACACGCCGGTGTCCGAGATCATGACGCGCGAGAAACTGGTCGCGGCGCCGCCCGGCACGAAGCTCGAGGACGCGCGCGACCTCTTGTTCCGCCACAAGGTCGAGAAGCTCCTGATCACCGGTCCGGACATGGTCCTGCACGGCTTGATCACGATGAAGGACCTGAACAATCTGGCTCAATATCCGAGCAGCGCCGTCGATGCTCGCGGGCGTCTGCGCGTGGCGGCGGCCATCGGCGTGTTCGACCACGATCGCGCCGCCGAGCTCGTCAAGAAGGGCGTCGACGTGCTGGTGGTCGACACCGCGCACGGCCACAGCACGAACGTGGTGGAGACAGTCAAGGAGCTCAAGAAGCGCCATGCCGTGGACGTGGTCGCCGGCAACGTGGCCACGCGCGAGGGCGCGCGGGCGCTGGCCGACGCGGGC